>NZ_JBUEFZ010000047.1:0-41048 GCF_054963715.1 Streptomyces sp. STAM6
TCGCGTTCCGTCGCGGTACGGGTTGCCGGCATGACGCTGCGTCATGCCGGAGCCGCCTCAAGAGCCGGGATACACCCAGGGGTTGGGGCGGCACTTGACGCCGTCGACCTCCAGCGACTTGGTCTGCTGCTGCATGACCGGCGCGAGGGCGCCCGGTGTCGTGCAGTTCACGTGGTTGTGGCCCAGCCGGTGGCCGACCTCGTGGTTGATCAGCATCTGCCGGTAGGTGTACATCGCCTTGATGCCGTACGTCGGCGAGCCCTGCGCCCACCGGTAGGCGTTGATCATCACGCGCTCGGTGGAGGCCGAGTCGCACGAGACGTTGTCGACGGTGGTGTCCAGGTCGGACTTGGCGCACCAGACGCCGGTGGTGCCGGGGCTGGCCAGCGTGACCACGAAGTCCGGCTCGCCGGAGGAGATGCGCTCGAACGTCATGGCGCCGCCGTGCGCCCAGCTGCGGTCGTCGTTGAGGGTCTTCTGGACCGCCTCGGCGAACAGCTTGGAGTCGAGCCCGAGGCCCTTCTCCACGTCGACGCGGTAGCGGACCTTGCGTCCCTTGCCCGGCGCCTTGTCGAGGCCGGGCACGGCCTCGAAGTCACCGGACCCGGTCAGCTTCGGGTCGAGCGGGTAGGGCCGGGCCATCAGCTGGGCGTAGGTGGCCGGGGCGGCCGGGCGGGCGGCCTGCGGAGGGGCGGCCCGCTGGTCGGAGCGGGAGGCGGAGCCGTCGTCGGCCTCCCGTTCGGCGGTCTCGCCCGCGGAGCGTGCGGCGGAGGGGTCCTGGCCGGGGTCGGTGACCTGGCCGGCCACGACGACGGCGAGGACGGTGGTGACGGCTGCGGCCGCGATGCCGGTGAAGGTACGGCCCTTGCCGGTCCTGGCGCCGGGCTCGGCCGCGGTCCGCTCGCCGTCCTCGTCGGGTGCGCCGCTGTACGGCGCGGCCGTGCGCTCCCCGTCGGGCCCGGCGTCCCCGAACGCCTCGACGAACTCCCGCCGGGGGCCGGGGATCCGGGCTCCCGCTCCCCTGCCGCTCGCCGGGCGGAAGCCCGGTGGCAGGGGGCCGGCGGGAAGGGGGCCGGTGGAAAGGGGCGGCGTGGGGCGGGGGGCGGCCGGGAAGGTCCCGGTGTCCGTGGCGGCGGCCGTGGCCGTCGTGGCGCCGCCGGTGCGTGGTGCGCCGCGCCAGTCGCCGTAGCGGGCGGCTTCGCCCCAGCCGCCGCCGGGCTCGTGCTGCTCCGGATGGCCGCCCCTCACCCGCTGCCGGGGCGCCGGCTGTTGCGGGCCGGGGTACGGGGCCCGGTCCGGGGTGCCGTGGGCGGGAGTGCCGTACGCCGGGGTGCCGTGGGAGGGCGTCCCGTACGCGGGGGTCCCGTACGCCGGGGTGCCGTGGGAGGGCGTCCCGTACGCGGGGGTCCCGTACGCCGGGGTGCCGTGGGGCGGGGTGCCGACGTGCGGGTGACTGCCGGTGTCCTGCTCCGGCGCGGCACCCCGGCGTCGCCGCCCGGTGCCCGCCCCCGGGCCGTCGCCCGGGGCGGTTCGTGCCGCCGACGCGCCCTGTCCCCCCGCGCCCTGTCCCGGACCGGCCGGTGCCTTGCGTTCGGAGCCCTGAGGTGCGGGGCCTTTGCGGCTGTGTCGTCCCACGCCCCGGATCAGCTCCCGCCGTTGTTGTCGATCATTTCACGGACGGCCGTGGCGACCGTTTCCGGATACTCCATCATCGCGACGTGCCCGGCGTCCGGAAGGGACAGCAGCCGCGAGTCACGGAAGGCCGCCGCGGCCTTGCGCGCCATCCGGTACGAGACGAGCTGGTCGCGTCCTCCGTACACGAGCAGCGTCGGAGCGAGCACCCGCTCGGCCTGCCGCCAGAGCCCGTGCTGTCCGCCGAGGGTGTACGCGTCGACGATGCCACGCGCCGAGCGTGCCATCGCGTCCCAGAAATAGGGAAGGCTCAGCCGCCGCTCCATCTCCTCGACCGCGTTGCGCATGCCTTCCTCGCTGACCCGCCCGGGGTCGCCGTAGCAGAGGGCCATCACGCCGCGCACGCGCTGTTCCGCCGTCCAGTCCTTCGTGATCCGGGCGAAGAGCGGCGCCACGCCCGGCAGTGCGAGCAGGGCGGTGGGCCAGGCGCCGCGCTGGGCGCGGAGCTCCGGCAGCGCGGGAGAGACGAGGGTCAGGGTGCGCACCAGGTCGGGCCGGACGGCCGCGACCCGGGTGGCGACGGCGCCGCCCAGCGAGTTTCCGATCAGGTGCACCGGCCCGCGGTCACCCGCGTCCAGCAGCCGGATGACGGCCCGGGCGTGTCCCGTCAGGGAGTAGTTGCCGTCGTCGGGCGGCGGGGAGTCCCCGAAGCCCGGCAGGTCGACCGCCTCGCCGTCCAGGATGTCCTCGAGCAGCGGCATCAGCGCCGACCAGTTCTGCGAAGAGCCGCCGAGCCCGTGGACGTACAGCGCGGGCGCGCGGCCGTCGCGGCCGGAGGGGCGGTGACGCACCGTGAGCGTCAGCCCCGGCAGCGCGACGGAGCGCAGGCGCTCGCCCTCGGCGACCCGCACGGGACTCACCCGTGGGGCGGCCGCCGCCGCGGCGACGGACTCCGGGAGCTCGGTCGAAGACATGCGGGCAATGTTACGAGACGATCACGCGGCGATTGATGTGTTCGCCGTCACAGATCGTATAGCGCCTGGAAGGGGTACCTCCTAGGCTCGTAGTGAGGGCATTGCGCCCAGGCCCCGCCCGCCCCCATGTGAAAGGGAGCCCATGACCACCGCCGATCCCGCCGACCCTGAAACCTTCGACGAGTTCACCGACGACGAAGCGGGGACCGCCGAACTGGACGAGGAGACCCCGGAGGCCGATGCGGCCGAACAGCACAAGGAGCTCCGGCCGGACGCGGACGACCCGCTGACCGGCATCGATACGACCAGGGTGAATGAGGCGGACGCCGTGGAGCAGACCCGGGTGGTCGCCCAGGACGAGGACGACTACCGCTGATTTGGGCGGCTTGGCGTTGTATCACCGGCTACCCGAAGCGTCCGGTACGTGAAATTCTGCGCTCGCACCGCGCACAGCCGGGTTACCCAAAAGTACGATGGCGGCGCGGCGCACAGCGCGCATGGATCGATTTTGGGAGGCGGCGTGACAGCCATCGAGCAGACAGAGGCGGCGCGCCCTAGGGGCACGCGCCTGCCGCGCCGAGCCCGACGCAACCAGCTCCTGGGAGCGGCCCAGGAAGTGTTCGTGGCCCAGGGCTACCACTCGGCCGCCATGGACGACATCGCAGAGCGCGCGGGCGTCAGCAAGCCGGTGCTCTATCAGCACTTCCCCGGGAAGCTGGAGCTCTACCTCGCGCTGCTGGACCAGCACTGCGAGTCGCTGCTCCAGGCGGTCCGTACGGCGCTGGCCTCGACGACGGACAACAAGCTGCGCGTGGCGGCCACGATGGACGCCTACTTCGCCTATGTGGAGGACGAGGGCGGCGCCTTCCGACTGGTGTTCGAGTCGGACCTGACCAATGAGCCGGCGGTCCGCGAACGGGTGGAGCGGGTCTCGCTGCAGTGCGCGGAGGCCATCTCCGAGGTGATCGCCGAGGACACCGGGCTGTCCAAGGACGAGTCCATGCTGCTGGCCGTGGGCCTCGGCGGGGTCTCCCAGGTGGTGGCGCGGTACTGGCTGTCGAGCGAGTCCGCGATTCCCCGCGACAAGGCGGTGGAGTTGCTGACGTCGCTGGCGTGGCGGGGCATCGCCGGCTTCCCGCTGCACGGCACGGAAGGCCACTGACCCTGGTCCGTTCCCGGCCGTTGTTCGCTCCTGGCGTGCCGCCGTGAGCCCTGCCGTGTCCACTCTCCGGGCTAATGTGTGCTGCGTACGGCGCGGCTGACCGCGCATCGCTGACCGTTCGGAGGGACATAGCCGTGGAGGTCAAGATCGGCGTGCAGCACGCGCCCCGGGAGATCGTTCTGGAGAGCGGGCAGTCCGCCGAGGAGGTCGAGCGCGCGGTTGCCGACGCGCTGGCCGGCAAGGCGCAGCTGCTCAGCCTCACGGACGAGAAGGGCCGCAGGGTCCTGGTGCCGGCCGACCGGATCGCCTACGTGGAGATCGGCGAGCCGGCCGTGCGCCGGGTGGGCTTCGGAGCGCTCTGAGCAGCACACGGTACGGAACATGAAGGCCCGGCGGGGTGCTCCCCGCCGGGCCTTTCGCCGTTCACGGCCGGCGCCGGCCGTCCTGTCACGGGGGGTCCGGCCGTCCTGTCCCGGGGGATTTCCGGTGCCCCACGAGCAGGATTGCCTTTCGTGCGCATCGGGTAGTACGGGCATTGACCGTTTTGCCCGCCCCGCCGTACGCGAGGTGATCCGCAGTGTTCTGGGAAGCTCTCGGCTCCGTCGTGCTGGGACTCGCGCTGTCCCTCGCCGCCGTCCACCGGCTCGCTGACCGGCTTCCGTCAGGCCGCGTGGTCGTCGTCACCGGTGTGCTCGGCGCACTGTTCGGGGCGCTGCTCACCCACGCGGCGCTGGGGCCCGGCCATGCGCTCGGCACCCTCGCCGGCGCGGCGGTCGTCGGCGCCGTACTGCTCTCGCTGCTGATCCGCCCGGCCCGCCGCTTGCGACGATCAGCGGCGACGTGATCCACGCCGCCGCGATCCCGATTCCTGAGTCCCCCCGAGTGGAGCGGGCTCGCCTCAGGCGGCCAGGCCCAGCGCCGCCATGCGCTTGGTGTGCGCCTTGGTGATCCGGGAGAACATCTCGCCGACCGCCGCCAGGTCGAAGCCGTCCGCGACGCCGCCGACCAGCATCGTCGACAGGGCGTCCCGCTCGGCCACCACTCGCTGGGCCTGCGACAGCGCCTCGCCCATCAGCCGGCGCGCCCACAGCGCGAGGCGGCCGCCGACGCGCGGGTCCGCCTCGATCGCGGCGCGCACCTTCTCGACGGCGAAGTTGCCGTGGCCCGTGTCGTCGAGCACGGCCAGCACCAGCGCGCGGGTGTCCGAGTCCAGCCGGACCGCGACCTCTCGGTAGAAGTCACTGGCGATCGAGTCGCCCACGTACGCCTTGACCAGGCCCTCCAGCCAGTCCGACGGGGCCGTCTGGCGGTGGAAGTCGTCCAGCGCCTTGGCGAACGGCTCCATCGCGGCGGTGGGCTCCGCGTCGATCGCGGTCAGCCGGTCACGCAGCCGCTCGAAGTGGTGGAACTCGGCGGACGCCATCTTCGCCAGCTCCGCCTTGTCGGCGAGGGTCGGCGCCAGCTTCGCGTCCTCGGCGAGCCGCTCGAAGGCCGCCAGCTCTCCGTAGGCCAGCGCGCCGAGCAGGTCCACGACCGCCGCGCGGTACTGGGGCTCGGCGGAGGCCGCGGCCCAGTCCAGGGCGGCGATCCCGGTCGGTTCTTCGGCGGCAGTGGCGTTGTCAGGCGTCTCCATGGAGCGCACAATAGCCCGCCCGTCGGCACCCGGAAGGCCCTGGTCAGTCACTGTGACCTCCCCCTCCTTATGAATTGGCCCGACACGCCTGCGCGAATCCGGGGTACAGTGGTAATGCGCCTGCTGAGTATTCAGTCACGTTCGTACGTACTCGGTGGGCCATCTCATGAATGAGGATGCCCGGTCGGTGGCCCGATCGGCTCCGACCCGACAGCCCTCCGTGCGGATCGACGCACCGGAGGGGCCCTCAGCGGTATGACGCTCGAGCGACGGCAGTGGTCCCGCGCCACCCGACTGCGGTCTTGACGGGCTGCGGCCGGACGTGACCGGCACGGTAAGACCCCCAGCGTTCGCCTCATGCCGCGTCTCACAGAAGAGGCAGCACCCTGACTACGACTTTCCGAGAGCTCGGGATCCTTCCCGAGACGGCCGAGGCCCTGGAGGCCGTCGGCATCACCAATCCCTTTCCCATCCAGGAGATGACCCTCCCGGTCGCGCTCTCCGGCACCGACGTCATCGGCCAGGCCAAGACCGGCACCGGCAAGACGCTGGGCTTCGGCCTTCCGCTGCTGGAGCGCGTCACCGTTCCCGCGGACGTCGAGGCGGGCCGGGCGAAGCCCGAGCAGCTGACCGACACCCCGCAGGCACTCGTGGTGGTCCCCACCCGCGAGCTGTGCACGCAGGTCACCAACGACCTGCTCACCGCCGGCAAGGTCCGCAACGTGCGGGTGCTCGCGATCTACGGCGGCCGGGCGTACGAGCCGCAGGTCGAGGCGCTCAAGAAGGGCGTCGACGTGGTGGTCGGCACACCGGGCCGTCTCCTCGACCTGGCCGGTCAGCGCAAGCTGAACCTGTCCCACGTCAAGGCCCTCGTCCTCGACGAGGCCGACGAGATGCTCGACCTGGGCTTCCTGCCCGACGTCGAGAAGATCATCAACATGCTTCCGGCCAAGCGTCAGACCATGCTGTTCTCGGCGACCATGCCGGGCGCGGTCATCGGCCTGGCCCGGCGGTACATGTCGCAGCCCACCCACATCCGCGCCACCGCGCCGGACGACCAGGGCGCGACCGTGGCGAACATCGCGCAGCACGTGTTCCGCGCGCACTCCATGGACAAGCCCGAGATGGTCTCGCGCATACTGCAGGCCGATGGCCGCGGGCTGGCGATGATCTTCTGCCGTACGAAGCGCACGGCGGCCGACATCGCCGAGCAGCTGGAGCGCCGCGGCTTCGCGTCCGGCGCCGTCCACGGCGACCTGGGCCAGGGGGCCCGCGAGCAGGCGCTGCGCGCCTTCCGCAACGGCAAGGTCGACGTCCTGGTCTGCACCGACGTCGCGGCCCGCGGCATCGACGTCGACGGTGTCACGCACGTGATCAACTACCAGTCGCCGGAGGACGAGAAGACCTACCTCCACCGCATCGGCCGCACCGGCCGTGCGGGCCGCACCGGTACGGCGATCACGCTGGTCGACTGGGACGACATCCCGCGCTGGCAGCTGATCAACAAGGCGCTGGAGCTGGACTTCAACGACCCGGTCGAGACGTACTCCACCTCTCCGCACCTGTACGCGGAGCTGAACATCCCCGAGGGCACCAAGGGCATCCTGCCGCGCGCCGAGCGGACCCGTGCGGGTCTGGACGCCGAGGAGCTGGAGGACCTGGGCGAGACCGGCGGCCGTGGCGGCCGTTCCTCGCGCGCCCCGCGCCCCGCGGAGGAGCGCCCGGCCCGTACGCGTACGCCTCGCCAGCGCCGCCGCACCCGGGGCGGTACCCCGCTGGCGGAGGGTGCGGCGCCCGTCGCCGGTGCGCCGGAGCAGACCGCCGAGCAGGTCGCCGACGCGCCGCGCACCCCGCGCCGTCGGCGCCGTACCCGTGCCGGTGCGGGCGCCGGGGAGGCCGCCGCGGTGGCCACGGCGCCGGTGACGCCGGTCGCCCCGGTGGAGCAGCCGGAGCCGGTCGTGGAGCAGGTCGTGACCGACCGGCCCGTGACCGACCGGCCCGTGGCCGACCAGGCCGTCGCGGACGAGGCCGCCGAGGCGCCTGCCAAGCCGCGCCGCCGCCGCACGCGCAAGGCCGCGGAGCCCGCCGTCGTGGCCGTGGACACGGCCGAGGCGGTCGAGGCGGTCGAAACCGCCGAGGCGAAGCCCCGGCGCCGTACGCGCAAGGCCGCCGAGCCGGCCACCGAGGCCGTCGCCGCGGTCGAGACGGCGGAGGGCACGGAGGCCAAGCCCCGCCGCGCCCGCAAGACCGCCGCCACCACGGTCGAGGCCACCGCCGACGCCCCCGAGGCCGAGGCCAAGCCCCGCCGCCGCACCCGCAAGACCGCCGCGCCGGCCGCGGAGGCCACCGAGGCCGTGGAGGCCACCGCACCGGAGGCCGAGGCCAAGCCGCGCCGTGCGCGCAAGGCCGTCGCCGCGGTGGAAACCGCGGAGGGCACGGAGGCCAAGCCGCGCCGCACCCGCAAGACCGCCGCCACCACGGTCGAGGCCACCGCCGACGCCCCCGAGGCCGAGGCCAAGCCCCGCCGCCGCACCCGGAAGGCCACCGCGCCGGCCGCGGAGGCCACCGAGGCCGTGGAGGCCACCGCACCGGAGGCCGAGGCCAAGCCGCGCCGCCGTCGCACGACGAAGGCCGCCGCGGCCGCTCAGCCCGAGAGCTGACGCGCCCTCACGCCGACGGCCCCGTTCCCTGCCGGGAGCGGGGCCGTCGGCGTTCGGCCCCGCGGGCCCGGGTGGCGCGCGGCCGGGAGGGGGCCGGTTAGCCTCGTTCCATGAGTCGCCCGCCCACGTTCGTCCCGCCCGCCTGCGCTCGCGCGCACCACCTCCGCACCGTCCGCGGCGACTTCGCCGTGCTCGACGCGGCGCCCGCCGACGGCCGGCCTCCCAGGGGCACCGCGCTCCTGCTGCCCGGGTACACCGGGAGCAAGGAGGACTTCATCGCGATGCTGGAACCGCTCGCCGGCGCGGGCTACCGCGTGGTCGCCGTGGATGGCCGCGGGCAGTACGAGACGGACGGCCCCGAGGACCAACAGGCTTACGCGCAGGGCGAGTTGGCCCGCGATGTACTGGCTCAGGCGGCGGCCCTCGACAGCGGCCGCGTCCACCTTCTCGGACACTCGCTGGGCGGTCAGATCGCTCGTGCCGCCGTCCTGCTCGACGCCTCGCCGTTCCGCACGCTGACCCTCATGTCGTCCGGCCCCGCACAGGTGGCACAGGCCCAGCAGGACAAGGTGAAGCTGCTCGGCGACGCTCTGCGGGTGATGGACATGGGGCAGGTGTGGGAGGCGATGCGTGCCCTGGACCCGCCGGAGGACGCCGACGACCCGCGGAGCGACCGGGAGGACCTCCGCCGCCGCTGGCTGCGGCACAACCCGGCGCAGTTGCTGGCCACCGGTCGGCAGCTGACCGTCGAGCCGGACCGGATCGACGAGCTGACGGCGCTGCGTCCGCCGCTTCCCGTGCACGTGATCTCGGGCGTGCGGGACGACACCTGGCCGGTGCCGCTGCTGAACGACATGGCGGAGCGGCTCGGCGCGCACCGCACGATCGTCGAAGGTGCCGAGCACTCGCCGAACACCGACCGGCCGGCCGAGACGGCGCGCGCGGTGGCGGCCTTCTGGAGCGGCCGGGACGGCGGTCAGAACCGCGACTGAAGGTGCTGCCAGAAGCCGTCGCGCAGCGCGCGGCGCAGGACGGCGTGCCCGCGCAGCGACCGGCTCAGCACCCGTTCCGCCTCGATGAGCAGGTCCTGATCGACGGGGCCGGGCAGATAGGGGTGGCCGGGCAGCAGCTCGGCCATCGCGTCGCGGCCCCGCTCGGCCAGCCAGGTGGCGGCGATCTGGGCGCCCACGAAGCGCACTTCGTCGCGCGACGGCGGGGGCTCACCCTCGTTCTCGTACGTCGTCACGGCCCGCCGGGTGATGTAGGGGCGGCAGAAGTCCAGGTCGAAGGTGCGCGTGCTGTCGACTTCCCAGAGCAGGGGTTCCGCCTGGTTGCGCCCGTCGGCGGCCTCGATGCCCCACAGGTGGACACGGGCGCCGTAGCCCTGGGCCGCCTCGACGGCGGAGACCAGGTCCTCGTCGCCGCCGACCAGCGCGGCGTCGCTGATGGCGCGGTGTCGGGCCAGGGACTCCAGGTCGGAGCGGATGAGTGAGTCGACGCCTTTCTGCTGGTTGTTGGCGTTGAGGTTGCCCAGCCGCACCTTGACGTCGGGGAGTTCGGCGATGGCCTGCTGCTCGGGGGTGTGGATGCGGCGCCGGGCGCCGTCGTACCAGTAGACGCGCAGCAGCCGGCTGTCGGCGAAGATCGTGCGCGCCTTGTCGATGAAGGCGTCGATCAGCCCTTCGGCGTCGAGGTCGAAGGAGCGCCGGTCCTCGGTGCCCGCTACAAGCAACCCGGCCGCAGCATGGACGTAACCGGCGTCGACGAAGATGGCATGCGTCGAGGGGGTCTTCGCCACCTCGGCGAGCATGCGCTGCAGGAGCTCGTTGGTGCGCTCCAGGCGGATGCCGAGTTCGGTGATCCGGTCGGGGGCGAGCCCGTCGGTGCGGGGGGTGTCTTCGTCGTTCATACCGGCCTCATTGTCCGCCGCCCCGAGCCACTCCGCCAGCTTCCCTACCCCTTAGTAGTTAGCTACTCGAAAATTTTCTTTAGCGTAGGGAATGTTTGAGCGGGCCATCCTGTTGCACCCGTACAGAACCACAGTTCTCCATCAGGAGGATCAACTCGGACGAAGGGAGAAGCCTCATGCGCTTCGAGATTCTGCGACTCGACGACGTCGACGGCACGCCCGTGGACAGCACCGTCGTGGACGCCGCCTCCGTCAACCGGATCGTGCAGCAGGCCGCCTCCGTGGGCCAGCGCATCTGGATCCGCCCGGCCGGCACCACGGCCTCGTAACGCTCGGCCCAGTCAGGCAGCACCGCGCCCCCGCGCGGACTCCGAACGGCACCGTTGGAAGACGGTCGCACCGGAATCCGCACGGGGGCGCAGTGGTCTCGGCGGGCGGGCGCGGCGAGCGCGGCGGTCAGGCTCCCTGGATCACCTGCGACACACCGTTGATGATCTGCTGCACGGCGATCGCCGAGAGCATCATTCCGGCGAGCCGGGTCACCAGCACCACACCGCCGTCCTTGATGACGCGGATGATCAGCAGCGAGTAGCGCATGGTCAGCCAGAGCACCACGTGCATGGCGGCGATCGCCGCCCAGACCGAGATCTGCTGCCCCACGCCGTCCGCGTGCTGCACGGCGAGGATCACCGACACGATCGCGCCCGGCCCGGCCAGCAGCGGCATGCCCAGCGGCACGAGCGCCACGTTGACGTCCTTGGTCTGCTTGGGCTCGTCCGTCTTGCCGGTGAGCAGGTCGAGCGCGATCAGGAGCAGGAGCAGTCCGCCCGCGATCATCAGGGCGGGGACGGAGACGTGCAGATACGCCAGGATCTGCTGCCCCAGGATGCCGAAGACGGTGATGACGCCGAAGGCGACGGCGACGGCCTGCCAGGCCATCCGGCGCTGCACCTTGGTGGCCCGGCCGGAGGTCAGGGCGAGGAAGATCGGTGTGATCCCGGGGGGATCCATGATGACAAAAAGGGTCAGAAAGAGAGAGCCGAAGACGGCGATGTCGAACACAGTGAGGCCTTGCGAGAAGAGGTCGTACAGAAGAAAGCGGGGGCCGTGGAAGCCGGGCCGGACCGAGGAGAGAAGAGGCGCGGGGCCGGGGCGGGAAAGCCCCTAGCGGCGTCCCCCCGTGCCGGGCACCGGGAACGCGCCGGTCGCGCGCCGGGTGATCTCGCCGTAGATCTCCGGGTCGGTCGTGAAGTCGCCGAGCCGGCAGGTCTTGCGGGTGCCGTGGTAGTCGCTGGAGCCGGTGGCCAGCAGGCCGAGATCGACGGCGAGGCCGCGCAACCGGGCGCGCGTGGGCTCGTCGTGGTCCATGTGGTCGACCTCGATGCCGTCGAGCCCGACGGCGGCGAGCTCCGCCAGGACGGACTCGGGCACGGTGCGACCGCGCTTGTGGGCACCGGGGTGGGCGAAGACGGTGACGCCGCCCGCCGCCTTGACGAGGCGGACCGCGGTGAAGGGGTCCAGTTCGTGCTTCTCGACGTACGCACGGCCGCCGTCCGCGAGCCACTCGGGTGTGAAGGCGTCGGAGACACTGGCCACGACGCCGAGCTCGACCAGCGCCTCGGCGATGTGCGGGCGGCCGACCGAGCCGTCCGCGGCGATGGCGGCGACCCGGTCCCAGGTGACGGGCACACCGAGCGCCTGGAGCTTGGTCACCATGGCCTGGGCGCGCGGGACGCGGTCGTCCCGCACCAGCTCGCGCTCGCGGGCCAGCTCGGGCTCGTCCGCGTCGAAGAGGTACGCCAGCATGTGGACGCCCACGCCGTCGATCCGGCAGGAGAGCTCCGCACCGGTGACCAGCGTGAGCGCCCGGTCGAGGTGCGCGAGCCCGGCGATCGCCTCGGCGTGGCCGCGGGTGGTGTCGTGGTCGGTCAGCGCGACCACGTCGAGACCGGCCGCGGCGGCGGCACGCATCAGCCCGGCCGGGGAGTCCGTGCCGTCGGAAGCCGTGGAGTGGGTGTGCAGATCGATGCGCACGACGCTGGCTCCGGGGCTCGGGACGGACAGGGGACGCTCAAGGATAACGTCGATACGGAACCCGCCCGACCGCCTCGTGTCTCCCCCGCGGACGACGGCGGGCCCGCGTCAGGACAGCAGGCGCGGCGAGAGCGCCCCGCACGGCAGGAGTTCCATCTCGGAGCCCCGCTCGCGCAGATCGGTGAGCACCAGCTCGTCGTAGAGCAGCAACCCCGACTGCTCGGGCCAGACGATCGCCCAGAGCCACAGCCCGCGGGCCTCTCCCGCGAAGACGGCACGGTCCTCGGGGGCGTCGCTGACGTGCCAGAGCGGGGTGGGCCGGCCGGCCGCCAGCACCTTGGCCTGCGGCGGCTTGTCGACGCACATGTGGGGGCCGGGGTCGGGGCCGTCGATGCCGGCGTACCGCGCGCCGAGTCCGACGCCCAGTTCCTCGGCGATCAGCAGCAGCTCGCCCATGCCGCCCACCGGGCCGGGGCCCGAACAGGCGACGGCGGTGGCGCGGCCGCCGCTGCGGTCGTCGCCGGCGTACGCGACGCCGGTGAACAGCCACCCGATGGGCAGCGGCCACGGCATCCAGACGGGGACCTGGGCGCGGTGCGTGACCACACCGAGGGCCTCGACGCTCGGCGGGATCACGGGCTGCAGCGGATGCACGGCGCCGTGCACGTCGCACTGCCAGGAGTCGGAAAAGAGACCGGGCGCCCGGACCCGGCCTCCACACTTCGGGCAACTGGGTTCGCCCCTCATAGCGTTCAACGGTCCTCCCCGGCCGTCGCCGCGTCAAGGACGATCACCCGTCCGGTGTGCCGCTCTGCCCGGGGAATTTACGTGCACCCTGCACCCATTAGCCGCTCTAACTCATTCCGTGGGTAGAGCAACCATCCGAAGGAGCCAAGGGGCCACAGGCATGCGCGCGGAGGAGGTCTGGGGCACCCTCCGCCGCCGGCCCATGGCCGCCCGGCGCGCCGCCGGCGCGCCCATCGACCCGTTCACGGGACGGGCATCGGTCCGGTGGACCCGGACCGTCTCCGTGCCGGTCGTTCGCGCCGGTCGTTCGTGCTGCTCGCCGCCGTCGCCGTCGGGGAGGGCGACCACACCACCGCGGCCGTCCGCACGGCACCGCGGGGAGCATCCACCGGTACGCACATCACCCGCCGTCACCGAACCGGCCCTCGGCGTCCCGGGCTCCCCGAGCGGCGAGCGGCGAGCGGCGAGCAGTGGAGCGACCCGTTCGTGGTCACCGGGTTCGCGGCGCCGGCCGGTGCCGGCCTCGTGCGGGCACGGCGGCACCGCCGGCGCGCCGGCCGGGAGCAGGCACCCCGGCACGCCACCGAGGACGGCGGCCCCGCGTCAGCCGGCTGATACGGGGTCAGTCCAGAGTCACGGACCCGCGTCGCGGATCGCGCAGGTCCGTGCCGTGGTTCAGCCAGCGCTCCTGCAGGGCCTGCGCCCCGTGCACCCGCTTCCACGCCGCCTCGTTGGGCGTCATCGGCAGCAACGGCAGGAAACGCACCGGGTCCATCGGCTCGTCCAGTTCGAGGTCCTCCACCAGCCCGCCGGGCTCGGCGACGAGGACGGAGCTGAACGGCGCGCCGGGCCACAGCGGTTCACCCACGTCGAGCGAGGCGCCCGGCGCCACGACGACGCCCTCGACCTGCGGCGAGGCCGCCAGTACCGCCAGCGGGCGCAGCACCTTGTCGGTCTCGGCGAGCCCGGCCCTCACGGTGAGGACCAGCTCCGCCCGCGGACCCCTCACGGGGTCGGCCAGGGCAGCCGTGGGATCGGTCATCGGCGAGGCCGACATACCGAGCGTGGCGTACCTCACGACGTCCCCGTCGACGAAGCGGAGCACCTCGATGCGGTCGGTGCCGAGGAAGGTCACCGCCGCGCGCGCGTCCGGTTCGCCCAGGGCGGTACGCAGCCGGGCCTCGACCAGAGCAAGAACTTCTCCCATGCAGCGAGCATAAAGCGCGTATGGAGCGGGCAAAGTGAGGGATTGACCCTCAGTCGGCTGATACGCTTGGCCGTCTGATCGGGACAGCATGCCGAGCATCGCTCTCAGTCCCGACGACACGTCATCCCCCACGGGGGACCGGCCGGAGGAGGTGGGGCTGCGGTGGATCGAAGTCGACCGTGCAGTACCAACCGTTCTTCCGCTCCGCGCTCATCTTCGTGAGCTCACTTCTGTGACCCGAGGCGTCCCGGCGCCGCGCTCATGGCTACTCGCACGACGGAAGAGCACACCGTTTTTGCCTGTCTGTAGCGAACGCCGTCACCGCGACCCCGCGGTGCCGCCCGCTTTGCGGACGTAATCAACGCCACGTCCTCATTCCGGGCTGTGCCACGCCTCTCGCCGACGGCCTCTCCGTGAAGGAGCCAGCCATGTCGATGATTCGTGACCTGCGTGCGGTGGTCCGTCCCTCCCTGCGCAAGCGGACCGCCTCGCCGTACAACGCGTACAACTCCTACGACGCGACCCGCGACCCGTCCGCGTCCAGCGCCGTCGTCGACTGCGCGGTCTACCGCGACGGTCGCCGGGTGAAGGACGACTCGTGCCTGACGCCGCGCGAGGCGATGCGGCGGGTGCGTGAGGACGGCGGCTTCGCCTGGATCGGGCTGCACGAGCCGACCGAGGCCGAATTCGCGGGTATCGCGGCCGAGTTCGGGCTGCACCCGCTGGCCGTGGAGGACGCGGTCCACGCCCACCAGCGGCCCAAGCTGGAGCGGTACGACGACACGCTCTTCACGGTCTTCAAGACCATCCACTACGTCGAGCACGCCGAGCTCACGGCGACCAGCGAGGTCGTCGAGACCGGTGAGGTGATGTGCTTCACCGGCCGGGACTTCGTCATCACCGTGCGGCACGGCGGGCAGGGCTCGCTGCGCAATCTGCGCCACCGCATGGAGGGCGAGCCGGAGCTGCTGCAGAAGGGGCCGTCGGCGGTGCTGCACGCGATCGCCGACCATGTGGTCGACGGCTACATCGCGGTCGCCGACGCGGTGGAGATCGACATCGACCAGATCGAGATCGATGTCTTCTCGCCGCCCGCCAAGGGCAGCACGCGCGGCGCCGACACCGGGCGGATCTACCAGCTCAAGCGCGAGGTGCTGGAGTTCAAGCGGGCGGTCACCCCGCTGCTGCGGCCCATGCAGCTGCTCAGCGAGCGGCCGATGCGGCTGGTCGACCCGGACATCCAGAAGTACTTCCGGGACGTCGCCGACCACCTGGCCCGGGTGCAGGAGCAGGTCATCGGCTTCGACGAACTCCTCAACTCGATCCTCCAGGCCAACCTCGCGCAGGCGACCGTCGCGCAGAACGAGGACATGCGCAAGATCACCTCGTGGGCGGCGATCGTCGCCGTTCCGACGGCGGTGTGCGGGGTGTACGGCATGAACTTCGATTACATGCCGGAGCTGCACTGGAAGTACGGCTATCCGATGGTGCTCACCGGCATCATCGGCATCTGCCTCGCGATCCACCGGACCCTGAAGCGCAACGGCTGGCTGTAGGCCCGGGAGGCCTGGTTAAGCTGCGGGCATGACGGAAAAGCTGCTCGGCCAGGCCCTCGTCGAGGAGGCCACGAAGAAGTCCGGCCTCATCTGGGTGCGGGGCGCCGGTCCGTCCCGGGCGCTGTGGCACGTCTGGCACGAGGGCGCGGCGCACGTCGTGGGCGACGGGCCGGGCGAGCAGCCGCTGCCGGGCGGGCTGACCGACGGCGCGACCGCCCAGGTCACCGTGCGCAGCAAGGACAAGGGCGGCCGGCTGGTCGCCTGGTCGGCGACGGTGAGCGAGCTGGCGCCCGGCTCCGATGAGTGGGAGTCGGCGGTCGGCGAGCTGAAGGGCAAGCGGCTGAACGCGCCGGACGCGGAGACGATGACCGAGCGCTGGGCGCGCGAGTGCCGGGTGCTGCGGCTGACGCCGCGCGACGCCTCCACGGACCATCCGCAGGGCTCACTGGCCGCGCGGCCGCTGCCCACCCCCGCCACCACCCGCCGGCCGGTCCCGGCCGCGCTGCCGCGCCTGCTGCTGGGGCGCAAGAAGAAGCACCGGGGCTGACACCGCGGCCCCGCCCGCTCGGGCGGGCCACAGTCGCTGCGGCCCCTAGTCGCTCGTACGGGGGAGCTGGCGGCCGTAGTCGACCGTCTCGTCCTTGGTCGGGGCGGCCAGGGGGAAGTCCTTGTTCCAGTCGGAGAGGGTCACCACGCCGGCGCCGCCGCCGCGGGCGTACTGCAGCGGGAAGGGCGTGCCCTCCAGCGCCACGTCGAGCGTTCCGCCCTCGCCCTGCCGGCCGCCGACGACCTTGATCGTGCGGATGCCGCCGACCTTGTCCCGGTCTCCCTTGGTGACCTCGCCGTGGACCGCGAGCAGCCCGTCGAGCAGCACGTTCATCTCGGTGAAGCCGCGCAACTGCTTGTACGAAGGGTCGTCCTGCGGCACTTTGACGTATTTGTCCTCGAGCTTGTCCGCCGCCTCGGAGTCCGACTCGGTGGGCTCGGAGCTCTCTGCGTGGCTCCAGAAATCCGCGTCCGCCTTCAGATAGAGCGCGTCACCGACCCGCAGCAGTTCGAAGGTGCTGGTCTTGGTGACCAGCGAGCCGGACGCCCCGGACCGCTTCAGTCGCATGTTCAGCTTGTACGTGCCGCCCTTGCTGACCAGCGTTCCGGCCAGGCGCACCGCCTGCGCCTCGTCCGCCGCCGCCTGGGCCTTGGACTCGATCTCGGCGGGCTGGAGTCTGCCCACCCCGTTGGTCCCCTCGTCCGGATCCTCGCCGCAGCCCGTCAGCACTGCGGTCAGCCCGACGCAGAACGCGACGGGGAGGGCGGCCCGGCGGGCACGCGAAGCCGGGGGGAGAGCGGTCACGTGCGCACTGCCTCTCGTCTACGTGTGGGGGGTTGGCTGACCGCAGCGTACCGGGGTCCTCTACGCAGCTTGCAGAGAGCCGTACGGACGCCCTGCCAGCGCGACGCCGAACGGGACGGGCTAGCCTGAACCGGGACAGAGCTGCACTGCGTACGTGGAGGAGGCGCGCGGCATGGCGGCAGGCGCCCCCCGGATCTTCGTCTCGCACCTCGCCGGCGTTCCGGTCTTCGACCCGGCGGGCGACCAGGTGGGGCGCGTGCGCGATCTGGTCGCGATGCTGCGGGTGGGCCGCCGCCCGCCGCGGCTGCTCGGCCTGGTCGTCGAGGTGATCGGTCGGCGGCGGATCTTCCTGCCCATGACCCGGGTCACCGGCATCGAGTCCGGCCAGGTCATCACCACGGGCGTGATGAACGTCCGGCGCTTCGAGCAGCGGCCGACCGAGCGCCTGGTCCTGGGGGAGCTGCTCGACCGGCGGGTGCGCCTGGTGGAGGACGGCTCCGAGGTCACGGTCCTGGACGTGGCGATCCAGCAGCTGCCCGCCCGCCGCGACTGGGAGATCGACAAGGTCTTCGTGCGCCGGGGCGGCGGCGGGGCGCTGCGCCGCAAGGGCGAGGCGCTGACCGTCGAGTGGTCCGCGGTGACCGGCTTCTCGCTGGAGGAGGAAGGGCAGGGCGCGGAGAGCCTGGTGGCCACCTTCGAGCGGATGCGCCCCGCCGACCTGGCCAATGTGCTGCACCACCTGTCGCCGAAGCGGCGCGCCGAGGTGGCGGCCGCGCTCGACGACGACCGGCTCGCCGACGTGCTGGAGGAACTGCCCGAGGACGACCAGGTCGAGATCCTGGGCAAGCTCAAGGAGGAGCGGGCCGCCGACGTGCTGGAGGCGATGGACCCGGACGACGCCGCCGACCTGCTGTCCGAGCTGCCCGAGGACGAGAAGGAGCGGCTGCTGGACCTGATGCGCCCGGACGACGCGGCGGACGTGCGGCGGCTGATGGCGTACGAGGAGCGCACCGCGGGCGGCCTGATGACCACCGAGCCGATCGTGCTGCGGCCCGACGCGACGGTGGCCGACGCCCTCGCGCGCGTGCGGCAGCAGGACCTCTCCCCGGCGCTCGCCGCCCAGGTGTACGTCTGCCGGCCGCCGGACGAGACGCCGACGGGCAAGTTCCTGGGCACCGTGCACTTCCAGCGGCTGCTGCGCGACCCGCCCTTCACGCTCGTCTCGGCGATCGTCGACAGCGATCTGGAGCCGCTCGCCCCGGACACCCCGCTGCGCGCGGTGACCAGCCACCTCGCCACCTACAACCTGGTCGCCGCCCCCGTCGTGGACGAGAGCGGTTCCCTGCTCGGCGCGGTCACGGTCGACGACGTCCTGGACCACCTGCTGCCCGAGGACTGGCGGGAGACCGAGTTCACCCCGGGCACGGAGGAAGCCGCGCATGGTGTCTGAGCGCACGCAGGAGCGGTCCGCGCCCCGGATCCGGCTGGACCAGCCGGGGGTGCGGCGTCCGAGGCTGCTGCCGGCGTACGACCCGGAGGCGTTCGGGCGGCTGTCGGAGCGCATCGCCCGCTTCCTCGGCACGGGCCGGTTCCTGGTCTGGATGACCGCCGCGATCATCGTGTGGGTGCTGTGGAACGTCTCCGCGCCCACGCATCTGCGGTTCGACCCGTACCCGTTCATCTTCCTGACGCTGATGCTGTCGCTGCAGGCCTCCTACGCGGCGCCGCTCATCCTGCTCGCGCAGAACCGGCAGGACGACCGTGACCGGGTCACCCACGAGCAGGACCGCAAGCAGAACGAGCGGTCGATCGCGGACACCGAGTACCTCACCCGGGAGATCGCCGCGCTGCGCATCGGCCTGGGCGAGGTGGCGACCCGGGACTGGATCCGCTCCGAGCTGGAAGACCTGATCAGGGAGCTGGAGGAGCGGCAGGAAGGGCGGCGGCGCGGTCTATTCCCGCACTCGCCGGCGCACGGGAGTGACGAAGCCGACCGCTGACAGGCTTTCCGGGGGCCGGGTGGGGCGCCGTACCATCTCCGTATGGCTACGGAAGACGCGGTGCGCGAAGCACTGGCGACGGTGAACGACCCAGAGATCAACCGACCGATCACCGAGCTCGGCATGGTCAAGTCGGTCGAGATCGGCTCGGACGGGGCGGTGGCCGTCACCGTCTACCTGACGGTCTCCGGCTGTCCGATGCGCGAGACGATCATCACGAACGTGCGTGAGGCGGTCTCCCGGGTCGAGGGCGTGACCTCCGTCTCCGTGGACCTGGACGTGATGAGCGACGCCCAGCGCAAGGAGCTGGCCGCCGCGCTGCGCGGCACCACCGCCGAGCGCGAGGTGCCGTTCGCCAAGCCCGGCTCGCTGACCCGGGTGTACGCCGTGGCGTCCGGCAAGGGCGGCGTCGGAAAGTCGTCCGTGACCGTGAACCTGGCCGCCGCGATGGCCGCCGACGGGCTGAAGGTCGGTGTCGTCGACGCCGACATCTACGGGCACTCGGTGCCCCGCATGCTGGGCGCGGACGGCCGGCCGACGCAGGTCGAGAACATGATCATGCCGCCGTCGGCGAACGGTGTGAAGGTCATCTCGATCGGGATGTTCACCCCGGGCAACGCGCCGGTGGTGTGGCGCGGCCCGATGCTGCACCGCGCGCTGCAGCAGTTCCTCGCCGACGTGTACTGGGGCGACCTGGACGTGCTGCTGCTCGACCTGCCGCCGGGCACCGGCGACATCGCCATCTCGGTGGCGCAACTGGTGCCGAACGCGGAGATCCTGGTCGTCACCACCCCGCAGCAGGCGGCGGCGGAGGTCGCCGAGCGGGCCGGCTCGATCGCGGTCCAGACCCACCAGAAGATCGTCGGTGTCGTCGAGAACATGTCGGGCCTGCCCTGCCCGCACTGTGACGAGATGGTCGACGTCTTCGGCACCGGCGGCGGCCAGAAGGTCGCCGACGGTCTGACCCGGACGACCGGTGCCACGGTGCCGGTGCTGGGCTCGATCCCGATCGACGTGCGGCTGCGCGAGGGCGGCGACGAGGGCAAGCCCGTCGTGATCACCGACCCCGACTCCCCCGCGGGCTCCGCCCTGCGCGCCATCGCCGGCAAGCTGGGCGGCCGTCAGCGCGGCCTGTCGGGCATGAGCCTGGGGATCACGCCGCGCAACAAGTTCTGAGCGCGAACAGCGTGAAGGCACGGACAGCGTGAAGGCACGGACAGCGTGAAGGCACGGACAGCGTGAAGGGGCGCCGCTCACCGAGCGGCGCCCCTTTCGTCGTCCCGGAAGCCCCGGAACCGTCTACACGTACGTCGTGATGTCCTTGACCACGGCGAAGCCGAGCCCGTACGCGCTCATCCCCCGTCCGTACGCACCCAGATGGACGCCCCCGTCGGTCGTCCCCGCCAGCACCCAGCCGAACTCGGACTCGCGGTAGTGGAACGGCATCGGCACGCCGTCGACCGGCAGCGAGAGCGTCGACCAGGCGCTCCCGCCCAGGTCGTCGGCGAGTTCGAAGGCGGTCTCGGTCTGCTGGTCCAGCCACTCGTCCCGCAGCGCGTGGTCCATCTGCGGCGGCCAGGTGTGGGCGAGGAGCCCGGAGCCGGCCAGCCAGGCGGCGGAGGAGACGGTGGTGGCGTCCAGGACGCCCGTACCGTCACCGGTGCGGCGCACGGGATGGGCGGCGACCGTGACGACGGCCGCGAACCGCTCCTTCTCGGCGCCGCTGTCGGACCTTATCGACGGCTCGTCACCGTGGCCGGTGGAACCGTGCTGCACCGTGCCGTCGGCGGCCGTGCCGACCTGCATCAGCCAGCGCGGCCCGGTGAACGCCTCGTCCAGGCCGTACCACGGGAAGGGGGCACTCAAATAGCCGTCGACCGTACGCCGGGCCGTGGGCACCCCCTCGGAAGTGGCTGGGGTGCTCGGC
This sequence comes from Streptomyces sp. STAM6, assembly GCF_054963715.1. Lineage (NCBI taxonomy): Bacteria > Bacillati > Actinomycetota > Actinomycetes > Kitasatosporales > Streptomycetaceae > Streptomyces > Streptomyces sp. STAM6. The sequence continues at coordinate 20,793 of NZ_JBUEFZ010000047.1, forward strand.
GCTGCCCCCTGCGCGCCTACCCGACTTGTCGTCTCCATCTGCCTGGCCGCCTCCTCGCTACATCCGGACAGATGGAGAGGATATCCACCCCGGGCGGGGTCTTCGGGAACGGCGCTGTCAGGTGGCGTCGGCGTCGAACGGCGGGCGCTCGTCCGCGCCGGGCGTGTCGCGCTTCTTCAGCAGGTCCGGCGAGCCTCCCCCGTTGCCTTCGGCACGGGAGGCGCCCCCGACGCCGGCCGGGACGGCGGTACCGGACCCGGGGTCGTTCACCGCGTCGGCGACGTCGTTGATCTCCTTCTTGAGATCGAAGCTGCTGCGGAGCTCCTTGAGGTCCTCGTTCTCCGTGAGCTGCTTGCGGATGAACGTCTTCGGGTTGAGGTCCTCGAAGTCGAAGTCCTTGAACTCCGGTCCCAGCTCGCTGCGGATGTCCTGCTTCGCGCTCTCGGAGAAGGCCCGGATCTTGCGGATGAAGCGCGCGGCGTCCTGGATGACCTTCGGCAGCTTGTCCGGGCCGAAGATGAGCACGGCAAGGATCACGAGCGTCACCAGCTCGAGTGCGCCTATGTCACTGAACACCTTGCTGCTCCTTCCTCCGGGCCTCGGGGCCCGCTCCACGGTACCCGGCAAATCTGTCGGGGAGGTACCTTCCGGTGACCATCGGGGGTGTGGCCCGCACCGGGCGGATCAGCCGCTCGTGGAGGAGCCGAGGGTGAGCGTCTTGGTCTGCTCCTTGCCGCTCCGGAGCAGGGTGAGCCGCAGCTGGTCGCCGGGGCGGTGGGCGCGGATCTTCACGATGAGTTCCTCGCCGCTGTGCACGCGCTGGCCGTCGACCTTGGTGATGACGTCGCCGGGGAGGATGCCCGCCTTGGCCGCGGCGCCGCCGGGGGTGACCGAGGGACCGCCGTCCTGGGCCTTGTCGCCGACACGGGCGCCGTCGCCGCTGTACTTCATGTCGAGGCTGACGCCGATGACGGGATGGCTGGCCTTGCCGGTGTTGATGAGCTCTTCCGCGACGCGCTTGCCCTGGTTGATGGGGATGGCGAAGCCGAGCCCTATGGAGCCGGCCTGACCGCCCTCGGGCCCCGAGCCGTTGTCCGCCGCCCGGATGGCGCTGTTGATGCCGATGACACGGGCCTTTGAGTCGACCAGCGGCCCGCCCGAGTTGCCCGGGTTTATCGGGGCGTCGGTCTGCAGGGCGTCGACGTAGCTGATGTCGCTGCCGTCACCCTTCTCGCCGCCCGCGGTGATGGGCCGCTCCTTGGCGCTGATGATGCCGGACGTCACGGTGTTCTGGAGGTCGAAGGGGGCGCCGATGGCCACGACCGGGTCCCCGACGCGGACGTTGTCGGAGTTGCCGAGCGGCAGCGGCTTGAGGTTGGACACCCCGGACACCTTGACGACCGCGAGGTCGTAGCCGCTGTCCTTGCCGACGAGCTTGGCGCGGGCGGTCTCGCCGCCGCTGAAGGTGACGGTGATCTCGCCGGAGCTGCCCGCCGGGTCGACGACGTGGTTGTTGGTGAGGATGTGGCCCTGCTCGTCGAGGACGAAGCCGGTGCCGGTGCCCTGCTCCCCGCCGCCGCTGACGTGCAGGGTGACGACGCTGGGCAGGGCGCTTGCGGCGATGCCCGCGACGGAGTCCGGGGCGCGGCCGCCGTCCTCCCGGCCCGCCTGCGGCAGCTCGACCGTGGTGAGCCCGCCGTGGCGCTCTATGTACGCCCCGACGCCGCCGCCCAGTACGCCGGTGAGCAGCGCGAAGAGCAGGGCCGCCGCGACTTTGGCGCCACGCCGCTTCCGGCGGCCGCCGTCCGGAGCGGGCTGCCCGGGGTGCGTCAGAGGCCCGCGGGCCGCGGGGCTGCTCCAGGGGTCGTACTGCAGCCACTGCGTCGACGCCGGCTGGGGCTGAGCCTGGGCCTGGGCCTGGGCCTGGGCCTGGGCCTGCGGGACGGCTCCCGGCTGCGGGACGGTTCCCGGCATCTGCGTCCGGGGCTGGGGCAGGGGCTGGGCCGGCTGCTGAGGGTGCGGGGTTCCGTACGCCGCCACGGGCGGGGCCTGCGGCGCCGCCGGTGCCGGCGCGGGCGGCTGCGCGGGCGGCACCGGGGTGCCGTGCGCGGGGGTCGCCACCGGCCGCTGTACGGGCGGGGCCGGGGCCCACGGACCGGGCTCGCCGTACGGCGGGGTGCTGTACTCGTCGGGCTGGTGCAGCGGCTGCGGCCGCACCTGAGTCTGAAGGGGCCGGGTGGCGGGCGCGGGGCCACCGTCCCGGACCGGCGCCGTGGGGCCCGCCGGTGCGGACACGTCGGGCTCCGGGGCCGTCGCGGGGTGCGCCTGGGTGTCGGCCCGGTTCGGCGCGGGGGCGGCGCCCTCCGGCTCCGTGGGCGTCGTCGCGTCCGGCCGCGCGGGCCGGCTCCACCACTTCGGCTTCGACCCGGTCGGCTTCCCGTCGTCCATGCTCTCCCCGCAACTGGCCCTCCGCGCCCCCTGCCGGGCGCCCCTGTCCATGGATTCAACCAGGTCCGGGGCCCTTCGCGCAGGGGGCCCTGCGACGGGCCGTCAGCGTCTGGCCGAGAGTGGCAGCACGCTGGGGGACGGTGTGGCGGACGGGCTGAGCCCCGCGGCCGTCGCGAGGTGCAGCGCCGACCCGGTGGGCCGGGCGAGCGGCAGCGGCGTGGCACTGCTCAGCGCGGAGAGACCGCTCAGACCGCCCAGCCCGCTCTGCTGTGCGGCCAGCAGAAAGGGGTGGTCTCCCGGCTGCCGGTTCTGCCGCACCGGTACGCCCGGCAGCGGGGCGGTGCTGTCCGTGGCCCTGACGGGTCCGACTCCCCGGCGGCGGCTGGTCTCGGCGCCGGGCGTCTGGGCGGGTGCGCGGAGCGGGGTGACGCTGTTCCCGCTCCCCTCGCCGCGGGCGTCGAGCGGGGCGACCGTTGGCAGGGCGCCGCCGAGGGCGATGGCCGCGAACGACACGGCGCTGGCGGCGGCGAAGGCGAACCTGCGCCCGCGCCAGGCCGACGAGCGGTCGTGGTCCGGACGGCCCACCGCGTGGATGCGGAAGCCGGCGCCGGGGCCGCCGGGCAGCACGGATTCGGCCGTGCCGTCGGCCGGGGCGTACCGGAAGCCGTCCGTCTTCACCGTGAGGACTCCGTCGCCGAGGCGTCCGGGGCCGAAGGGCCCGCTCCGGTCGTCGTCTCCCGGAGCACCCCCGGGCAACCCCTGGAGGCGTGCGAGCAGCCCCTCCGAGGGAGGAGGAGGGGCTGCCTGGGCGAAGACGCTCTTCAGCCGGCGCTGGGCGTCGGCCTCGGCCTTGCACTTGGGACAGGTCGCCAGGTGGGCCAGGACCCGCTCGCGCGCGTCGTGGCCGAGCTCGCCGTCCACCAGGGCAGCGAGACGGTCCCCCAGGTGCTGTTCCGCGGGGGTAGGACTGGTGCCACTCACGCGGGTCCGCCCTCCCCGCCCACGGCCACGAAGGTGCGCTGCTCGGCCCGGGCCTCGGGCGATCGGTGCTTGAGGGCCTTGCGCAGGTGCGAGCGGCCGCGGTGGATGCGGCTGCGGACGGTGCCGAGCTTCACGCCGAGGGTCGCGGCGATCTCCTCGTACGACAGTCCTTCGATGTCGCACAGCACCACGGCGGCGCGGAACTCCGGTGCGAGGGTGTCGAGCGCCTGCTGGACGTCGGCGTCGAAGTGCGTGTCGTGGAAGACCTGCTGGGGGGACGGCTCCCGGCTGGGCAGCCGCTCGGCCGCGTCGTCGCCGAGGGCGTCGAAGCGGATGCGCTGCTTACGGCGCACCATGTCCAGGAAGAGGTTGGTGGTGATGCGGTGCAGCCAGCCCTCGAAGGTGCCGGGGGTGTAGGTCGACAGCGAGCGGAACACCCGGACGAAGACCTCCTGGGTCAGGTCCTCGGCGTCGTGCTGGTTGCCGGTGAGGCGGTAGGCGAGACGGTAGACCCGGCCACTGTGCGTGCTGACGATCTCCTCCCAGGAGGGCGGAGTCCACGCCTGCGATTCCGCATCCGATGCGAAGGTCGCGGTGGTGGGTGCGAAGTCGGTGGCGGCGTGGGAACGGTCAGCGGTGTCGGTCACGGATTTCGGCTCACCCGCCGACCTGAGAAGGCGCCGAAGCACTCCTCCCCGATCCACAGGCGCAGCCGCACCTCCCCTGTCGGCTCTGGTGGTGTCCAGTGGAGCCCCTACCATAGCCACCTCGCCCGTTAGCTCCGGATAAGAATCTTTACGTGAATTTGGGACCGGCTTCGGGTCTTGATCCATGTAATCCCCCCTGCCCCTCCATAACGCACGGTCCCATCTGCGGGTTCCCGGCCCCGAACGGATACAGTCACCGTTGCGCCAACTACGGGGACAGGAGAGGGTCATTACCGCCAACCGGCAGACGAGCTGGGCGTTCGCCGACGCCTTTGTCGCCGAGGACGATGCTCTGCGCTGGGCCCGTGAGCGGGCCCGGGAGGCAGGGCTGCCCTCGGTGTCGCCAGGCACCGGCGCCGCGCTGCGTTTGCTGGCGGCCACGGCGGACGCCAAGGCGATCGCCGAGATCGGCACGGGGACCGGCGTCTCGGGGATCTACCTGCTGCACGGCATGCGGCCCGACGGCGTTCTGACCACGGTGGACACGGAGCCGGAGCGGCAGCAGTTCGCCCGGCAGGCGTTCCGGGCGGCGGGCTTCGCGGGGAACCGGGCACGGTTCATCCCGGGCCGTGCTCTGGATGTACTCCCCCGGCTCGCGGACGGCGGGTACGACCTGGTCTTCTGCGACGGCGACCGTACCGAGTCCCTCGACTATCTCGCTGAATCGTTGCGCCTGCTGCGACCGGGGGGTCTCGTGTGTTTCGAGGGGGTCTTCGCGGACGGCCGCACGGTCGACTCGGGGGCCCAGCCGGCCGAGGTCCTCAGGCTGCGCGAGCTGCTGCGGACGGTCCGCGAGAGCCAGGAGCTGGTGCCCTCACTGCTGCCCGTGGGCGACGGGCTGCTCTGCGCGGTCAGACGCGGCTGAGCCGAGCGGCCGCGGCCGGACGGCACACGGCTCGACAGGCGCTCGACGGGCACACGGCTCGACGGGGGCGGGGCCGGGACGGGCGCACGGCCGGGCCGGCGTCGCGGGAACGCGAGAGCCCCGGTGGAAGCGCGTGAACGCGTTCCGTACCGGGGCTCTCGGAAAAACCGTGCGCGTTGCCGCGTCAGCCGACGACCTTCTTCAGTGCGTCGCCGAGGGCGTCGGCCTCGTCCGGAGTCAGCTCGACGACAAGCCGACCGCCGCCTTCGAGCGGAACGCGCATGACGATGCCCCGCCCCTCCTTGGTCACCTCGAGCGGGCCGTCGCCCGTCCGCGGCTTCATGGCCGCCATGCTCGTTCCCCTTCCTGAAACCAGCTCATCGTCAGCCGACGGCCCTCTGGCATGGGCACGCATCACCGGCATCGAACACATTGCTTCCAGGTCATTATCCCGCATGGCAGGACCCGATGACCAACATCGGACGGCATCGCTTAGGCAACGCGCTCTCGCAAAACGGCCCAATTCGGGGATCCGCCTGCGATACTTCGCCGCCGCACGCACCGGGGTGACCGGACATTCTTTGACGCAGGTCACATGTCGGAGCCGGACGATCTCCGCCATGCTGAGCGGGACATCGCCGCATCGACTGAGGGGACCTGCCATGGCCGACACCGTGCTGTACGAGGTGAGCGACGGGCTCGCGACGATCACACTCAACCGGCCCGAGGCCATGAACGCCATGAACATCGAGGCGAAGGTCGCCCTGCGGGACGCGCTGCGGACCGCCGCCGACGACGACGCGGTGCGGGCGGTGCTGCTCACCGCTGCCGGGGACCGTGCCTTCTGTGTCGGCCAGGACCTCAAGGAGCACATCGGGCTGCTCCAGGCCGCCCACGAGTCGGGCGGCGGCGACAACGTGATGAACACGGTGAAGGAGCACTACAACCCCATCGTGCGGACGATCACCGAGATGCCGAAGCCGGTGGTGGCCGGCGTGAACGGCGTCGCCGCCGGCGCCGGCGCGGGCTTCGCCTTCGCCGCGGACTACCGCGTGGTGGCGGACACGGCGAAGTTCACCACCTCCTTCGCGGGAGTGGCGCTCACCGCCGACTCGGGCGTCTCCTGGACCCTGCCTCGGCTGATCGGTCCGAGCCGCGCCGCCGACCTGCTGCTCTTCCCCCGCTCGATCACCGCCCAGGAGGCCCAGGAGCTGGGCATCGTGAACAAGCTGGTGCCGGCCGCGGACCTGGCGGCGGAGGCCGAGGCCGTGGCGCGCGCCCTCGCCGAGGGCCCGACCCTCGCCTACGCGGCGATCAAGGAGTCGCTCGCGTACGGGGCGGGACACTCCCTCTCCGAGACCCTGGACAAGGAGGATGAGCTGCAGTCACGGGCCGGTGCCTCCGCGGACCACACGATCGCGGTGACGGCGTTCGTCACGAAGACGAAGCCGGAGTTCACGGGCCGCTGACCGGCCGGGGCGGCCGCCCGCGCCACATCTCCGCGCCGCCCGCCGGCGCGCGGGGCGCGGGCACCCGGGACGGGCGTCGGGCCGACGTCAGGCCCGGGCGGGCCCCCGGGCGACGCAGTCCGCCAGGTGGTCGTCGACCAGGCCGCAGGCCTGCATCAGGGCGTAGGCGGTCGTGGGCCCGATGAAGCGCAGTCCGCGCTTCTTGAGGGCCTTCGACAGGGCGGTCGACTCCTCGGTGACCGCCGGGACGTCGGCGATGGTGCGGGGCGCCGGGCGCGCGGCCGGGTCGGGGGCGTGCGACCAGATCAGCTCGTCCAGCTCGCCCGGCGCCCAGCCGGCCAGCACACGGGCGTTGGCGAGACAGGCGTCGATCTTGGCGCGGTTGCGGATGATGCCCTCGTCGGCGAGGAGCCGCTCGCGGTCGGCGTCGGTGAACTCCGCGACCGTCTTGATCCTGAAGTCCGCGAAGGCGCGGCGGAAGCCCTCACGCCTGCGCAGGATCGTGATCCAGGACAGGCCGGACTGGAACGCCTCCAGGCAGAGCCGTTCGAAGAGGGCGTCGTCGCCGTGGACCGGGCGGCCCCACTCCTCGTCGTGGTACGTCACGTAGTCCGCCGTGGACAGGCCCCACGGGCAGCGCGGCCGTCCGTCCGGCCCCGGGACGGCGGTCACCGGTCCCGCTCCTCGTCCTCGTCCCCGTCCCGGTCTTCGCCGGACGGGCGCTCGGGCCGGGCGCCCGGCTTCTCGAAGAGATCCGGTCCGCCGACCGCCGTGGCCTGGGCCCCGGCCAGCGCCGCCTCCAGCTCGGCGATCCGCGCGTCGCGCTCGGCGAGTTCGGCGCCCAGCCGGCTCAGCACGTCGTCGACGTCCCCCATCCGGTAGCCGCGCGGTGCGAGCGGCAGCCGGAGGGCCTCCACGTCGGCGCGCCCCACGGGCCGGGTCGCCGGCAGCGGGTCGACCAGCTGCTCGGGCGCCGCCTCGGGAAGGACCTCGCTCTCCCCGCCGCCGACCACGGCGAGGGTGACCGCGGCGACGACCACGACCATCGTGATCAGCAAGAACCAGAACACAGCGTGCGCCTCTCCACCGGGAGCGAAAAACGTACCGGAGCCGATCGTGCCATGCGCCACCGACGGTTAAGGTCGCAGGCGACGTAACGCGAGGAGGACAAACGGGATGCTGCGCTTGGGACGGCGTGAATTCGATGCGCACGAGCCGGTGATCATGGCGATCGTGAACCGGACACCCGACTCCTTCTACGACCAGGGGGCCACCTTCCGGGACGAGCCGGCGCTGGCCCGCGTCGAGCAGGCGGTGGCCGAGGGCGCCGCCATCATCGACATCGGCGGCGTGAAGGCCGGTCCCGGCGAGGAGGTGACGGCCGAGGAGGAGGCGCGTCGCACGGTCGGGTTCGTGGCCGAGGTGCGGCGGCGCCACCCGGACGTGGTGATCAGCGTCGACACCTGGCGGCACGATGTGGGCGAGGCGGTCTGCGAGGCCGGCGCCGATCTGCTGAACGACGCCTGGGGCGGGGTCGATCCCCGGCTCGCCGAGGTCGCGGCACGGTACGGCGCCGGTCTGGTGTGCACGCACGCCGGCGGCGCCGAGCCCCGGACCCGGCCGCACCGGATCACGTACGACGACGTGATGGCCGACATCCTGCGGGTGACCGTGGGGCTGGCGGAGCGGGCCGTGTCGCTCGGGGTGCGCCGGGACGGCATCCTGATCGACCCGGGCCACGACTTCGGCAAGAACACCCGGCACAGCCTGGAGGCGACCCGCCGGCTGGACGAGATGGTGGAGACGGGCTGGCCGGTGCTGGTGTCGCTGTCCAACAAGGACTTCGTCGGCGAGACGCTCGACAAGCCGGTCAAGGAGCGGGTGCTCGGCACCCTCGCGACGACCGCGGTCTCGGCGTGGCTGGGCGCGCGCGTCTACCGCGTCCACGAGGTCGCCGAGACCAGGCAGATCCTGGACATGGTGGCCACGATCGCCGGCCACCGCGCCCCGGCGGTCGCCCGCCGGGGACTGGCCTAGGGAGTGTCCCGCCACCGGACGGCGGCGGGAACGGGGCGGCCGACGGGACCGGGCCGGCCGGACCGGCCCGGGGGCCGGCTCAGCGGCCGGGGCCGTGCGGCCCGACCTCCTTGGTGACCAGCGCGACCGCCTCCTCGACGTCGTCCGTGACGTGGAAGAGCAGCAGGTCGTGCTCGGAGGCCTTGCCCCCGGCGATCACCGTGCCGCGGAGCCAGTCGACGAGTCCGGCCCAGTACTCCGTCCCGAAGAGCACGATCGGGAAGCGGGTCACCTTCCGCGTCTGGACCAGCGTCAGTGCCTCGAAGAGCTCGTCGAGAGTGCCGAGCCCGCCCGGCAGGACGACGAAGCCCTGCGCGTACTTCACGAACATCGTCTTGCGGACGAAGAAGTAGCGGAAGTTGACCCCGATGTCGACGTGCGGGTTCAGACCCTGCTCGAAGGGCAGCTCGATGCCCAGGCCGACCGAGATGCCCTTCGCCTCCCGCGCGCCCCGGTTCGCGGCCTCCATGGCCCCGGGCCCGCCGCCGGTGATCACCGCGAAACCGGCCTCGACCAGCGCGCGGCCGATCCGGACGCCCGCCTCGTACTCCGGCGTGCCCTCCGGGGTGCGGGCCGAGCCGAAGACGCTGATGGCACTGGGCAGTTCGGCGAGGGCCCCGAAGCCCTCCACGAACTCCGACTGGATGCGCATGACCCGCCAGGGGTCGGTGTGGACCCACTCGGAGTCGCCCGCCGTGTCCAGCAGCCGCTGATCGGTCGTGCCGGGCTGCACCTGCTCCCTGCGGCGCAGCACCGGACCCAGCCGCTGTTCCGCCAGCGCCCGCAGTCCCTCGGCCTCGGCCTCGGTCTCGGAGTTCCCCATGACCCGCTCCCTCCGCTGAACATCGTTGCTTGGCTCAGGGTAGGACGAGCGACGTTACAAAAGGCGAAATTACGGAGGTCAGGCAGTGAGCCAGTCGTACAGACGGCGCTCGCAGTGCGTGATCTTCTCGACGGCGACGTGCTCGTCCCGCTTGTGCGCGAAGTGCGGATTGCCGGGCCCGTAATTGACCGCCGGGACGCCGAGGGCGCTGAACCGGGCCACGTCGGTCCAGCCGAACTTCGGCTTCGCGGTGCCGCCGACCGCCGCCATGAAGGCCGCGGCCGCCGGGTGGGAGAGCCCGGGCAGCGCGCCACCCGCGTGGTCGTCGACCACGAACTCCTCGACGCCGCAGTCAGCGAAGACCTCACGCACGTGCGCCTCGGCCTCCTCCATGGACCGGTCGGGGGCGTAGCGGTAGTTGACGATCACGGTGCACTCGTCGGGGATCACGTTGGTGGCGACGAAACCGTCGATCCCCACGGCGTTGAGGCCCTCGTGGTACTCGAGGCCGTCGATGACCGGCCGGCGCGGTTCATAGGCGGCCAGGCGGGCGAGGATCGGTGCGGCGGCGTGGATGGCGTTGGACCCCATCCAGCCGCGCGCGGAGTGGGCGCGCTCACCCTTCGTACGGAGGTGGACGCGGAGCGTGCCCTGGCAGCCGCCCTCCACCTCGCCCTCGGAGGGCTCCAGAAGGACGGCGAAGTCGCCGGCGAGCCAGTCCGGGTGTGCTTCCGCCACATGTCCGAGGCCGTTGAGGTGGGAGGCGACCTCTTCGTTGTCGTAGAAGACGAAGGTGAGGTCGCGGTTGGGCTCGGGGACGGTGGCGGCGATCCTCAGCTGCACGGCGACGCCGGACTTCATGTCGGTGGTCCCGCAGCCCCACAGCACTCCGTCGTCGTCCAGCCGGGACGGGACGTTGTCGGCGATGGGCACGGTGTCGATGTGTCCGGCGAGCACGACCCGCTCGGCCCTGCCGAGGTTCGTGCGGGCCACGACGTTGTTCCCGTGCCGGTCCACGGTGAGGTGCGGAAGCGCGCGCAGTGCCTGCTCGATGGCGTCCGCGAGGGGCTTCTCGCTGCCGCTGACCGAGGGGAAGTCGACGAGCGCGGCGGTCAGCGCCGGGCCGTCCTGGCTGAGGTCGAGCACTGATTCGGACATGGTGCCGACCCTATCCCGGCCTCCAGTACGGTTGGCTCCGTGTCCGAGTCCACGACTGCCCGCAGGGGTCGCCGCGTCCGCGTGGCGGCCGCTCTCGCCGTGCTCCTGGCGGTGATCGGGTACGTGGTGGTGCAGTACGTGACGGGCGGAAAGGGCGCCCCGCGCTGCACGGTGGGCAGCGGCAGTACGACGTACCGGCTCAGTCCGGAGCAGGCGTCGAACGCCGCGACGATCGCCGCCGTCGGCACCGGCCGCGGAATGCCGGAGCGCGCGGTCACGATCGCCCTGGCGACGGCGCTGCAGGAGTCGGCGCTGCGCAACATCGACCACGGCGACCGGGACTCGATCGGCCTGTTCCAGCAGCGGCCGTCGCAGGGCTGGGGGACGCAGAAGCAGATCCTCGACCCGGTGTTCTCGGCGAGCCGGTTCTACGAGCGCCTGGCCGAGGTGCCGGGCTATTCGCGGCTGCCGCTGACCGTGGCGGCCCAGCGCGTCCAGCGCAGCGGCTATCCGCAGGCGTACGCGAAGCACGAGCCGGACGCCACGCTGCTGGCGGCGGCGCTGACGGGACGGTCGGCCGCGTCCCTGACCTGTACGTCGGGCAGCGGCGCCGGGCCGCGGCCGGGCGATCCGGCGAAGGTCCGGGCGGAGCTGACGCGGGTGTTCGGCAAGGACGTGCTGGCCGGCGGCACCCGGGGCGGCACGGCGGACATCGCGCTGGCGGTGCCGGCGGCCGGCGGGACGGCGGCGGGCCCGGAGGGCACCAGCGCCGGGGTCGGCGCCGGGGGCGCGCGGCGGGGCTGGGAGCTGGCGCAGTGGGCGGTGGCGCGGGCGGACGACCTGGGCCTCGCCGAAGTGTCCTACGCGGGGCGGGTCTGGAGCGCGAGCCGGTCGGCCGAGGGCTGGCGCACGGGCGGGGATTCCGGCGCCGACGCGGTGCGCATCCGCGTGGTGCGCCAGGCCGCCTAAGGGCTGTCCCGTAATCCCCGGTGGATCAGCGCGCGGCGTCGGATGCGGTGCATCGCAAGGCCGGGGGGCGTCCTCATACTGGGCGTATTCGGGCGTTCCGACAACTCAGCGAGGTACCGTGGCTGTCGCCGTGCGCCCGCCGGGGATTACGGGACAGCCCTTAGGGCGCCCGCGACCGCGGTCGCACACCTTTCGTACGACCTCCGGTCGCTCGTACGACGATTCACCCCGAGGAGTTGATCCCGGCTTTCCCCCGGGCGGCTTTCCGGCGCTTCCCCCGCACCTTCGCGCCTTGCTGCTTTTCCCTTGCGGGCCAAGCGAAGTGACGGTTCTTCAGGCATTCTCGAAGTGCGTTTGTTTGCCCACTTTTCGGCGAAACCGATAATGCGACGCATTACCAACTCTTTACCTTGGGTCACCGCAACCTTCCCGGGCCTCGGACCGGTTGTCACAGCGTCCGATCGTCGGACAGGCACCACTCACGCACCACCAGCCCATGTCTTCTCCCGTCGAAGGAGCACCATGTCCCTCCCCCTGACCCGTCGGATCGCCCGTGCCGCGCTGCTCGTCGCAGCGGGCGCAGCTCCCGTGGTCGGTGCGGCCGGCTCCGCAAGCGCCGTGGAAGCTCTCCCCGCCACTCCCGACCTGGGCGGCGTCGCCGCCCCCGACTCCGGCGCGGTCGCCGACAAGATCGCCGGCACCTCGCAGAACGCCGCCGAGACGGCGGGTGCCACCGGCAACGCGACCGTGAAGAAGGCCATGCCGGCCGCGGGCAACCTCGTCGGCACCACCCACAAGACCGCCGCTCCGGCCGTGCCGGCCGCGCAGCAGGCCGCCGGTGAGGCCGCGGGCAACGCCGGTGGCCTGGTCGGCGGTGCCGCCGCGGCGGCACCGGCCGGTGCGCTCGGCGGCCCGCTCGGCTGAGACCCGGCGCCCGGCAGGCAGCCGGAAGGGCCCGGGGAGCATCCCGCTCCCCGGGCCCTTCCGCATGTCGTGACCGGCGCGGGCCGCCGCGGGCCCTCAGCCCAGCCGCTTGACCGCGGCCTCGACCCGCTCGTCCGTGGCGGTGAACGCCACCCGTACGAACCGCTCGCCCGCCTCGCCGTAGAAGTCGCCGGGCGCGACCAGGATGCCCAGTTCCGCCAGGGACCCCACGGTCTCCCAGCACGGCTCGTCCCGGGTCGCCCACAGGTACAGGCTCGCCTCGCTGTGCTCGATCCGGAAGCCGTGCGACTCCAGCGCCGAGCGCAGCGCGGCCCGCCGGGCCGCGTACCGCGCCCGCTGCTCGCGCACATGGGCGTCGTCGCCGAGGGCCGCGACCGTCGCCGCCTGCACCGGGGCGGGCGTCATCATGCCGCCGTGCTTGCGGATCTGCAGCAGCTCACCGAGCACGGCCGCGTCGCCCGCGATGAACGCCGCGCGGTAGCCCGCCAGGTTGGACCGCTTGGACAGCGAGTGGACGGCGACGATGCCGTCGTACGTACCGCCGCAGACGTCCGGGTGCAGCACCGAGACCGGGTCGGACTCCCAGCCCAGCTCCAGGTAGCACTCGTCACTGAAGACGAGCACCCCGTGCTCGCGCGCCCAGGCGACGATCCGGGTCAGCTCCTCCTTGGGGATGACCCTGCCGGTCGGGTTGGACGGGGAGTTCAGCCAGAGCAGCTTCAGGCCGGCCGGATCCAGCTCCGTCGGGTCGTCGTAGACCACCGGGGTCGCACCGCACAGCCGGGCGCCGACCTCGTAGGTCGGGTAGGCCAGGCGGGGGTGGGCGACCGTGTCACCGGCACCCAGGCCCAGCTGGGTGGGCAGCCAGGCGACCAGTTCCTTGGAGCCGACCACGGGCAGCACATTGGTGTGCGCGAAGCCCCGCGCGCCCAGCCGCCGCTCGCACCAGCCGGTGAGCGCGTCGCGCAGCGCGGCGGTCCCCCACACCATCGGATAGCCCGGCGAGTCGGCCGCGGCGACCAGTGCCTGCCGGACCACTTCGGGGACCGGATCCACGGGCGTGCCGACGGAGAGGTCCACGATGCCGTCCGGGTGGGCCGCGGCCGTCTTCTTGTACGGCTCGAGCTTGTCCCAGGGGAAGACGGGGAGGCGTGCGGAGACGGGGGACACGGGGCTCACTTTCTCGTACGGGCGGGAACGCCGCGGTCCCGTACGGCGGACGTACCGTACGGGACCGAGGGTGTGGAAATCAGCCGTTCTGCGGCGGCAGCGCGGCGATGAAGGGGTGGTCGCGCTCGATCAGACCCAGCTTCGAGGCGCCACCGGGCGAACCGAGCTCGTCGAAGAACTCGACGTTCGCCTTGTAGTAGTCCTTCCACTCCTCCGGAGTGTCGTCCTCGTAGAAGATCGCCTCGACCGGGCAGACCGGCTCACAAGCACCACAGTCGACGCACTCGTCCGGGTGGATGTACAAGGACCGGGAGCCCTCGTAGATGCAGTCGACGGGGCACTCCTCGATGCACGCCTTGTCCTTGACGTCGACACAAGGCTGCGCGATGACGTAGGTCACGCTGTCGTTCCTCCTCGGTAGGGCTGGCTTGCGCGGGAGCGCGGCGTCGTCGATGCCCGCACCTAGTATCTCCGTTCCTGGGGACGATCCGAACAGGAGGGGCGTAGAGAGCTGTGGAATTCACTGCGGGCGGACGACTGGAGGTCCGTATCACCCCCTCTGACGTGGGAAAACGCGTCTCCGTCCGCCGGTTGAGCGACTCCGGGGGGACCGGGGAGAAGTTCACCGACACGGTTGGTGTTCTCACATCATGGAACGAGGGTGTGCTGCTGGTCACACGCCGGACCGGTGAGACCGTCCGTATCCCGGAATCGTCGCTGGTCGCGGGCAAGGTCGTGCCCCCCGCGCCGGCCCGGAGGCGGGGGCCGGCGGCGAGCTTCGAGGAGCTCGCCCGGGTGCAGGCGCGGTCCTGGCAGCCGGTGGAGAGCGAACCACTCGGAGAGTGGACCCTGCGCGCCGCCGGAGGATTCACCCGCAGGGCCAACTCGGCGCTTCCCCTGGGTGATCCCGGCATGGCGCTGGACCCGGCGCTCGCGCGGGTGCGCGCCTGGTACGAGGAGCGGGGCCTGCCGCCGTACATCCAGGCCGCGACCGGCGCGGAGGGCACCCATGAGCCGCTGTGCGCCGCGCTGGAGGAGCGGAGCTGGCTGCGCGAGGTGTCGGCGGAGGTGCGGACCGGAGGGCTGGCGCCGGTCGCGGACCTCCCCGCCGAGGGCGTCCTGCTGTCGCGCTCCCCCGAGGAGCCGTGGCTCCGGCGCTACCAGCGGTTCAATGTGCCGGGGCCCCATGTGCTGCGGGTTCTGGGCAGCGGGCCCTCGGTGTGGTTCGCCACCGTGCCGGGCGGGTCGGAGGTGCCCGCCGCCATCGGGCGGTGCGTCGTGGACGGCCGCTGGGCCGGTTTCATGGCGGTCGAGGTGGCTCCGGAGCACCGGCGCCGCGGCCTGGCCACCGCGGTGATGGCGGCGCTGGCCCGCCGGGCGCTGGACGAGGGCGCCTCGGCCGCATGGCTGCAGGTGGAAACGGACAACGAGGGGGCACGCTCCCTCTACGACGGGATGGGCTTCGCGGTCCATCACCTCTACCACCACTTCCGATCTCCCGAAGCGGGTACGTGATGCGTATGCAGCCGCAGCGCCCCGACCCCGATCGTGATCCGGACCGCCCGGACCCGCGGGAGTGGTTCGCCGAGGAGGTCCGCGAGGAGCGGCCCGACCTCACCACCCTCTGTCTGCTGGTCGGTGCCGAGGCGGACGCGTCGCTGGGGCAGGCCGGGATGGACGCGGCCGAGATCGAGCTGGACCGGCTCGCCGGGATGCTGCCGTACGGCATCCGGGACGCCCGCTCCTGGGTGGGCGCGCTCGGCGAGCTGCTGGGCGAGCGCTGCGGCTTCCACGGCACGCCCGCGGACTACCAGCGCCTGGACTCGTCGCTGCTCCACGAAGTGCTGAGGCGCCGCAGGGGCCTGCCCATCCTGCTGTCCGTGGTCTGGATCGAGGTGGCGCGACGGGCGGGCGCCCCGGTGTACGGCGTGGCGCTGCCGGGCCACTTCGTCGTCGGTTTCGGGGACCCGGAGGAACAGGTGCTGGCCGATCCGTTCGCCGGGGGCCGGCCGCTCACCGGCCAGGACGCGGAGCTGCTGGTGGTGGGTGCGACGGGCGGGCCGCTGAGCGCGTCGATGCTGATGCCCGCCGATCCGCTCGACATCGTGCTGCGGATCCTGAACAACATCCGCGCCTGGGCGGCGCCCCGGCCCGAGCGGTCGGACGTCGCGCTCTGGGCGGTCGAGCTGTCGCTGCTGATGCCCTCCCACCCCGCCCGGCTGCGCTACGAGCGCGCGCAGCTGCTGGTCCAGCGGGGCGACTTCCTGACCGGGGCCGCGGAGATGGACGCGTACGCGCAGGTCGTGGACGCGGTCGAGCCGGTGGCCGCGGAGAAGGTGCGGGAGCTGGCGCGGGCGGCACGGGCGATGCTGAACTGACCGCTCGCGGTCGCGCGCCCCGCCGGTCGGCACGGTGCCCGGCCGCACCGCAGGTCACCACCGCGATCGGCCGCCCCGCACGGCCGGCACGGCGTCGGGCCGCGACACCAGGCGGCGCTGTGGTCGGCCGTCTCGTAGATCGGCACGCGGCATTCGGGCGCACAGCAGGTCGCCACCGCGATCGGCCGCAGCGCGCGGCCGGCACGGCGTCCGGCCGCGACACACCGGGCGGCACCGTCGTCCGCCGCGCCCCCGGTCCACCACAGTCGGCCGCACCGCAGGTCGCCACCGCATACGCGCACCGCGCGGGAAGCGCGGCGTCCGGCCGCTCGACACCGGCGGCACCGTCGCCGGCACGGTGTCCGGTCGGTACGGACGCGGCAGCGGGGCACAGGCCGTGTCGAAGGCGAGCCGTGTCCCCGCGGCGTCGGTTGCACCGCCGGTGGGCGGCCGGGCCGCGTCAGCCGTACACCACGGTCCAGGGCCGGACCGGCCGCTGCTCCAGCTCGGAGGCGGGCGAAGCCGGGGGCTCGCCGGTGCATCCGGGGTCACCGCGCCGGTGCCCCGCGTCGCCCGCGCCCGGACCGGGTCCCCCGGTGGGCCCGTCGTCGCCCCGGGACAGCGGCCCGGTGGCCGACGTACGGTCGCGGGCGAGGACGCCGGCCGCGAGTTCCGCGAACCGCCGGACCGCCGGGTGGGCGCCCTGCTCGGGCCAGACCGGGGTGATCCGCTGGACGAGGGGCCGTCCGGCCAGCGGGCGCCAGGCCACGCGGGGCTCCTTGCGCGCCACCGGGCCCTGGTCGAAGGCGACCCCGCGGCCGGCCGTGACCAGGCCGATCAGGAACTCCGGATTGCGGGCGTGCCGGACACGGCCGGGGGTGAAGCCCGCCCGGCGGCACAGGTCCAGGACGGCGTCGTACCAGCCGGGTGCGGTGGCCCGGGGGAAGAGCACCAGGTCGTGCCCGGTCAGGTCGGCGAGGGTGACCTCCGGGAGCCGGGCCAGCGGTGAGGTGCGGGGCAGGACGACCCCGAGCTCCAGCCGTACCTCCGGGCCCAGGGCGAGTTCGGTGGCGTCCACGGGCTGGTGGACGAGTCCCGCGTCGAGCCGCCCCGACGCCAGCATCCGCAGCTGTTCCTCGGTGGTCACCTCCTGGAGGTCGACCCGGAGGCCGGGGGCATGCCGGGAGCACGCGTCGAGCAGCGCGTGCAGCACCGGGGCCGGTGTGTCCGGCGGGACCCCGGCGCGGAGTGTGCCGAGGTCGCCGTCACGGGCGCGGAGCACGAGGGCCCTCGTCCGCTCCTCGCGGGCCAGCAGCTCGCGCGCCTCGTCGAGCAGGACCGCCCCGGCCGCCGTCAGCCGCACCTGACGGCGTGAGCGGTCGAAGAGTTCGGCCCCGAGGTCCTTCTCCAGCCGGCGGACGGCCTGGCTGAGCGGCGGCTGGGCCATGCCGAGCAGCTCGGCGGCCCGGCTGAAGTGCAACTCCTCGGCGACGACGACGAAGATACGCAGGTGGCGCAAGAGATCCACACGTCGACTCTAGCCGGGGGGCGGATAGTTGATCGAAGGACGTTTGAGCGCGGTGTTCGCGGCGGCGGGCGCGGAGGGCCGGCTGCATGCCGTCGGCGTGGACACCGAGGCGGAGACGGGCCTCGGGGCGGACGACCCGGTCGTCATCGCCTCGGTGTTCAAGGTGCTGCTGGTGCTGGAGTTCGCCCGGCAGGTGGCGGCGGGCCAGCTCGACCCCCGGGAACGGGTCCTGGTCCGGGCGGAGCACCGGCTGGGCGGATGGGGCACGGCGGGCTGCGCGGACGACGCCGAACTGTCGCTGCGGGACCTCGCGTTCTTCGCCCTCTCGGTGAGCGACAACACGGCGGCGGACCTGCTGATGGAGCGGGTGGGGCTGGACACGGTCCGGCTGCTCGCCGCGGAGCTCGGCCTGGCCCGTACGCACATCCTGGGCGGTCCACGGCAGGTGCTGGAGGCGATGCTGGCCGAGGTCGGGGCCCGTAACGAGGCGGAGTTCGCCGCCGTCTACCCGACGCTCCGCGCCGAGGAGGTCGGCCGGCTGAGCGTGCTGGACCCGGCCCGTACGAACGCGAGCACACCGCGTGACATCACCCGGTTGCTGCGGCTGATCTGGCGCGACGAGGCGGGCTGCGCCGAAGCATGCGCTTTCGTCCGGGGACTGATGGCCCGCCAGGTGTTCCGGCACCGGCTCGTGGCCGGCTTCCCCGACGAGGCGTCCGTCGCCGCGAAGACGGGCACGCTGCCCGGCCTGCACATCGAGGCGGGTGTCGTGGAGTACCCGGACGGCGGCCGGTACGCGGTGGCCGTCTTCGCCCGCACGCCGGACCTGGCGACCGGCCGTACCGCGACGGACGCGGCGATCGGGAGGGCGGCGCGGATCGCCGTCGACCGGCTGCGAGGCCTCTGACCCGCATCGATACGGATTCCGGTATGGAAAGCGGGCCGTTCGGGTCTTGGACGCAGCCCTACCGGGCCTGTTCTGCTACGCCCCATGACGCACACCGACGCACACTCTTTCGGGCGCCGCACGATGCTGCGCGGCGCCGCGGCCGGAGCGGCTGCCGGAGCCGCCCTTCCCCTGCTGCCGGGTCCGGCCGGGAAAGCCGCGGCGGCACCCGGCCGCCCGGGCCGGACACGGGCGGACGCGGCCTCGCTGCGCTGGCTCGGCACCTCGGGCTGGCGCATCGACATCGCCGGCCGGACGGTGCTCTTCGACCCCTACGTCACCCGCTTCCGTACCGGCCTGTTCGGGCCGAAGGTCCCGGGTGGACCGGTGGGATTCGACGCCACGACGGAACTGACCACCGACGAGGCCCTGGCCACCCGGCACGCGGGCCGCCCGCAGCTGATCCTGGTCAGCCACAGCCACTGGGACCACATCAACGACGTGCCGTTCCTGGCGCGTTCGACCGGGGCGCGGGTGGTCGGCACGGAGACGACCTACCACCTGCTGTGCGCACTCGGCGTGGATCCCAAGCAGATATCGGTGGTCAAGGGCGGGGAGGTGCTGGACTTCGACGGGTACACGGTGGAGGTGGTGGCGAGCCTCCACAGTCGCAACGCCCGCCACTCCTACCTCTTCCCCCGCACCCTCAACGCTCCGCCGGCCGAGCCCCCGAAGACCGTCGCCGATCTGCCCGAGGGCGACACCCTGGCCTTCCTGCTGACCGTCGCCGACGGTCCCTCGATCTTCCTGATGGGCGCGAGCGACTTCGCCGAACGCGCGGCCGACGGACTGCGCCCGGACATCGCGACCATCGCCGTCCCGTCCAGCACGGCGACCCACCGCTACGTACCCCGACTACTGCGGGCGCTCGGCGATCCCGGCATCGTCGTCCCGGTCCACTGGGACGACTTCGAGGAGCCCCTGTCGTCCCCGCCGCGCCGCGATCCCTCGTCCCGTCTGGACGCCCTGCTCGACGAGGTCCGGACCGCGAGCCCGGCGTCCCGGATCGTGGTGCCGGACTACCGGACGGTGTACGGGGCGGACATGCGGGCGCTGCGCCGCATCCCGGCTTGATCCATTTCTCCGGCCCATGACAGGCTGTTCGCACAAGCATTCTGCGAATGCATATGAGTACGGGGGTACTTGGGGTCATGGCTGTCACAGTGCCGGACTGGGCCGATACGCTGCTTGACCTTGTGGGGGTGAACTGGCCCAACGTTGACGAGGACGCCTATCGGGAGATGGCGGACGCGCTCAGGGAGTTCGCGGACGATCTCGCCGACGACGGTCAGCTCGCCAACAACCACATGGAGCGTTTGCTGTCGTCGGGTCACGGCGAGGCGATGGACGCGCTGAACGAGCACTGGGGCAAGGTCAAGGGCAAGCACCTGAAGGACATGGTGTCCGCCGCCCGGACGATCGCGGGCGCACTCGACATGGCCGCGGGCGCGATCGAGACCATGAAGTGGAAGGCGGTCGCGGAGCTGGGCATTCTGGCCGGGCAGACGGGCCTGGCCATGGCGCTGATACCCGTGACGGGCGGTCTGTCGGCCCTGCTCGGCGCCGGTGCGATCGCGTTCACGAAGAAGCAGCTGCTGAAGCTCATCACGGGCGCGATGGAGGAGGCGGTCGGTCACATCGTGGCGGTGATGACCGAGCCGGCCGTGGCGGCGCTGGAGAACATGGCCGCGGACCTGGTGGTCCAGGTCAGCATGGACGCCCTGGGCGTCCAGAACGGTGTGAACCTCGACCAGACGAAGCAGGCCGGGAAGGACGGCTTCAACGAGGGTGTC
>NZ_JBUEFZ010000048.1:0-38890 GCF_054963715.1 Streptomyces sp. STAM6
GGGGGAGCGGGCAGCTCGGAGTAGCGGTCCTCGGCGGCCTGCCGCGGAGGCGGTATGCGCGGCACGCGCCGCACTTCCTCCGGTCCGTCGTACCCCTCGTGGCCGTCGTCGCGGCCACCGCCGTCGAAGGGCCCGGTCACCACGTGTTCCCGCGTCCGGGCGGCGACGAGCCCTCCAGGGGCCGGGTGTTCGCGGTGGACAGCAGTTGCAGCCCGAGCCGCAGCCGGCGCCGCGCCTCGTCCTCGGTCACCCCGAGGTCCGCCGCGGTCTGGCGGTAGTCCCTGCGCTGGAAGTACGCCAGTTCGAGGGCCTTGCGCAGGGGTGCGGGCATGGACGTGACGATGTAGTCCGCGCGTGCCGCGACGGCCGCCCGGCGCACCTTCTGCTCCAGCTCCTCCGCCGAGCCGCCGCTCTCCGTGAACGCGGCCGTCTCCGTCTGGCGGAGACGGTGCACGGCCTGGCTGCGGGTGAGCCGGGCGATCCAGGACCGCATCGAGCCCTCGCGCCGGGGGTCGTAGGCGTCCGGGTTCTCCCAGACGTAGCCGAAGACCTCGCGGGTGACCTGGTCGGCGGACTGTTCGTCGTCGAGCACGCGGTGGGCGGTGTTGTGGACGAGAGAGGCGAAGCGGTCGTAGAGCTCACCGAGCGCCGCGGCCTCGCCGCGCGCCAGCCGCTGCTGCATCCTGCGGTCCCAGCGCGGTGGTGTGTCCTTCGCCATACGGAGTCCTCCCGAACCGACTCCCACCGAATGTACTGCCCGGTACCGGCCGTGTATCTGCCTTTGCGGCAAGTACGCCCGGGTTGCGGACCCCCGGTGGTAAGGAAACCGTCACTGAGGGTGGATCGTGTTTCATGGGGTCGGGAAGGGGCAGCAGCGGCGGAAGGAAGCACTGCCTCCGGTTCGCCGGTTCGACGAAGGGTAAGGCGCGTGACGATGCTTACGGTGGACGAGGCCGAGCACGGCGCCTGGACGGTGCTGAGCATCCGGGGCGAGCTCGATCTGGTCTCCTCGCCCGTCGTCCGCCGCCGGGTGCACGACGCGGTCGCCGAGGGGCGCCACGACCTCGTGCTCGACCTGTCCCGGGTGCGGTTCTGCGACTCCAGCGGCGTCGGTGTGCTGATCGCCGCCCGGCGGCTGCTGCACTCCTGCCGCGGCCGGCTCCGGCTGATACTGCCGGCGCAGGGCGCCACCGAGGGCTCGCACGTCAACCGGGTCCTCGCGGCCCTCGGCGTACGGCGGCTGTTCGCGGTGTACCAGGACGTGGCGTCCGCCACGGGAGAGCAGGCGGAACCGCTCTCCGCGTGACGCCGAACCGCTGAGGTCGTACTCTCCCGGCATGGACGCAGAGGAGTTGTACCAGCGCCGCATCGCCTCCCGGTTCGCCGCCTTCGACCAGGACGGCAACGGCTATATCTCCCGCGAGGACTTCACGACCGCGGCCATCCGGCTGCTCGGCGAGTTCGGCACGCCCTTCCGTTCCGACAAGGGCCAGGCCCTGTCGGGCGGCGCCGAGGCGTTCTGGCAGGGGCTGGCGGGGATCGCGGACGTGGACGGCGACCAGCGGGTCACCCGCGAGGAGTTCGTGAGCGGCGCGGTGAAGCGGCTGCGCGACAACCCGGAGCGGTTCGCGGAGATCGCCCGCCCCTTCGTGCGCGCCGTGCTCGCGGTGGCGGACCAGGACGGTGACGGTCGCCCCGGGACCGGCGAACTGGAGCGCGCCCTGCTCGTACTGGGTGTGGAGCCGCACACGGCCGCGCTGGTGGCCGAGTCGCTGGACACGGACCGCACGGGCACCGTCGGCGAGGAAGAGGCGGTCACCGCCTTCGCCCGCTACTTCATGACGCAGGAGCCTTAGGGCGGGTCCGTTCCCCGGGGAGTGCCGGGCCCGGCCGTGTTCGCGTAGCGCTCGCGCAGTTTGTACTTGAGCACCTTGCGGAGAGTGTCGTTGCGCGGCAGCGCGTCCACGATCTCCAGCTGTTCGGGCAGTTTGTGTGTGGCGAGCCCTTCGGCGCGCAGGAAGCGGGTCACGGCCGCCGGCGTGAGCCGCTCGGCGTCCGGGGGCTGTTCGACGACCGCGCAGACGCGTTCGCCGCGCTCGGGGTCGGGCAGCCCGATCACGGCCGCGTCGCGCACGCCCGGGTGCCGGTGGAGCAGGTCCTCGACTTCCTTGGCCGATATGTTCTCGCCCTTCCGGATGATGACGTCCTTGAGGCGTCCGGTGAGGACGAGGTGGCCGGACGCGGTGACGCGGCCGAGGTCGCCGGTGCGGAAGAACCCGTCGGCGTCGAACGCCTCGGCGGTCTGCGCCGGGTCCAGGTAGCCCCGGCACACCGCCTCGCCGCGCAGCCGCACCTCGCCGTCGACGACGCGTATCTCCATGCCTTCCGGCGGCCGGCCCTCGGTGGTCGCCAGGTTCTCGGCGGTGTCGTCCGGCGCCCCCATGGTGATCATGGGGACTTCGGTCATGCCGTAGCCGTGGGTGAGTTGGCAGCCCATCTCGCGGACGACCTCGTGGTACAGCTCGGGCGGTTTGGGCGCGCCGCCGCCGGCCAGCAGCCGCAGGGTCGGTATGACCTTCTCGCCGGGCTGTTCGCGCTGCTCGGCGAGGAACATCGTGTAGAAGGCGGTGGACCCGCCGGCCGTGGTCACCCCGTGCTTGCGGTAGGTCTCCAGCGCCTCGGGCAGGGCGAACTTCTCGAACAGCACCGCCGGGAACCCGTACAGCAGCAGCATCACGAGGTAGTCGGGCCCGCCGATGTGCGCGAAGGGGAAGGCGATCGAGCCGACGTCGTCCGCCGTCAGCCGCAGGGCGTGGGCCAGGCAGGAGCCGCCCGCGATCAGTGAGCGGTCGGTGTGCAGGACGCCCTTGGGGTCGGACGTGGTGCCGGACGTCCAGTAGATCCAGCGCACGTCGGTGCCGGAGGCGGGGGGTGCGGGAAGCACGGCCGGGTCGTCCTCGGGCAGGTCGCGGTAGGCCTCGAAGACGCCGCGCGCACCGAGCCGGCGGGCCATGGCGGTGTGGTCGAAGCCGCGCCACTCGCCGGGCACGGCGAAGAACGCGGCCTTGGACTCGCGCAGTGCGAAGCCGGTCTCCCGTTCGCGGTAGAAGGGGATCACCGGGGTCTGTACGGCGCCGATGCGGGCCAGCGCGACGGACAGGACGACCGTCTCGATCCGGGTGGGCAGCTGCCAGGCGACCACCGTGCGGGGCCGGACGCCCCGCCGCCACAGCCCGGCCGCGGTCCGCTCGGCGCGGTCGCGCAGCCCGCCGAAGGTGAGGGCGCGGTCGTCCTGGAGGAGGACGGGCCGGTCGGGGGTGAGGCGGGCGCGGCGCTCGACGAGCTCCCACAGGGTGTGCGAGGCACCCAGGTCGTGCGCGGTCTCGGTCACGGGACTGCCTCCTCGTACCTGACGATCAGTCAGATGCTGGGCCGAGCGTAGGGCGGCGCGCCTTGTCGGTCCAGGGGTGCGGGGCTAGCCTAATTTCTGACGGGCCATCAGATACCGGAGTCCGGACACGGGAGGCGTCATGACGGAACTGCCTCGGATCATCAGCGTCGACGACCATGTGATCGAACCGGCGCACCTCTTCGAGACCTGGCTCCCGGCGAAGTACCGCGACCGCGGGCCCAAGCCGCTGACCACCGGCATCGGCGAGCTCGCCTACGTCGGCGGCAAGTACCGGATCACGATGGACCCCGACGGCCCGCCGGCCGACTGGTGGATCTACGAGGACCTGCGGTTCCCGTACAAGCGCAACATCGCCGCCGTCGGCTTCGACCGCGACGACATGACGCTGGAGGGCATCACCCGGGAAGAGATGCGGCGCGGCTGCTGGGACCCCAAGGCCCGGCTGGAGGACATGGACCTCAACCACGTCGAGGGCTCGCTCTGCTTCCCCACCTTCCCGCGCTTCTGCGGCCAGACCTTCGCCGAGGCCCACGACAAGGAGGTCGCCCTCGCCTGCGTCCGCGCCTACAACGACTGGATGGTCGAGGAGTGGTGCGGCGACAGCGGCGGACGGCTCATCCCGCTGTGCATCATCCCGCTGTGGGACATCGGTCTCGCCGTGGCGGAGATCCGGCGCAACGCGGCGCGCGGCGTACGGGCCGTGACCTTCTCGGAGATCCCCACCCACCTCGGGCTGCCGTCCATCCACTCCGGCTACTGGGACCCGTTCTTCGCCGTCTGCGAGGAGACCGGCACCGTGGTGAACATGCACATCGGGTCCTCGTCACAGATGCCGGCCGCGTCCCCGGACGCCCCGCCCGCCGTGCAGGCGTCGCTGTCCTTCAACAACGCCATGGCCTCGATGATGGACTTCCTCTTCTCCGGCGTCCTCGTGAGGTTCCCCGCCCTGAAGCTCGCCTACAGCGAGGGACAGATGGGATGGATCCCGTACGCCCTGGAGCGCGCCGACGACGTGTGGGAGGAACACCGGGCCTGGGGCGGCGTCCGCGACCTTGTACCGGAACCCCCGTCCACGTACTACTACCGGCAGATCTTCTGCTGCTTCTTCCGCGACAAGCACGGCATCGCCGCGCTGGACGTCGTGGGCCGCGACAACGCCACCTTCGAGACCGACTACCCGCACGTCGACTCCACCTTCCCGCACACCAAGGACGTCGCCCTCGACCATGTGAAGGGCCTCGACGACGAGACCGTGTACAAGCTGATGCGCGGCAACGCGATCCGGATGCTCGGCCTGGACCTCGTCTGATGGACCTGGCGTACACCGACGCGGAGGAGGACTTCCGGGCGCGGCTGCGCTCGTGGCTCACCGCCGTCCTGCCCACCCTGCCGCCCAGGCCCGACCCGGCCGACTGGCCCGGGCGGCGCTCCTACGACACCGGGTGGCAGCGCCGGCTGTACGACGCCGGATACGCCGACGTCCACTGGGAGGCGTCCCCGACCCTGCGGCTGATCTTCCTGGAGGAGACCGAACGGGCCGGCGCGCCCTACGTGGGCGCCAACTTCGTCGGGCTGCTGCACGCCGGGCCGACCATCGCGGCCGAGGGCACGGCCGCCCAGCGGGAGCGGTGGCTGCCCCCGATCCTCCGCGGCGACGAGGTGTGGTGCCAGGGCTTCAGCGAGCCGGACGCCGGCTCCGACCTGGCGGCGCTGCGGACCCGGGCGGTCCGCGACGGTGACCACTACGTGGTGTCCGGGCAGAAGATCTGGACCTCGCACGCCGAGGTCGCCGACTGGTGCGAGCTCCTCGTCCGGACCGACCCGGAGGCCCCCAGGCACCGGGGCATCACCTGGCTCGCCATGCCCATGGACGCGCCGGGCGTCACCGTGCGGCCGCTGCGCACCCTCGCCGGGTCCACCGAGTTCGCCGAGGTGTTCCTCGACGGGGTCCGGGTGCCGGTCGGCCACCGCGTGGGCGAGGAGAACGACGGCTGGCGCGTCACCATGGTCACGCTCTCCTACGAACGCGGCACCGCCTTCGTCGGCGAGGTCGTCGCCTGCCGGCGGGTGCTCGGCGAGCTGGCCCGCGCGGCCCGCGCGAGCGGCCGCTGGGACGACGACGGGCTGCGCCGCCGGCTCGGCCGGCTGAACGCCGAGTTCCGCGCACTGTGGCGGCTGACCCAGTGGAACGTCAGCGAGGCCGAGACGACCGGCGGGCCCCCCGGCGTCGGCGGCTCCGTCTTCAAGCTGCGCTACTCGCACGCACGCCAGGAGCTCTACGACACGGCCGCCGCCGTGCTCGGCCCGGAAAGCCTCGACCTGGACCACCCCTGGGTGCAGGGACGGCTGAACTCCCTCTCGTACACCATCGCCGCCGGGACCTCGCAGATCCAGCGGAGCATCGTCGCCGAGCGCATCCTCGGCCTGCCGAAGGGCCGGTGAGACCGTGCGCTTCCAACCCACCGAGGACCAGGAGGCCTTGCGGCGCGGGGTGCGCGCGCTGCTGCGGCGGCGCTTCGGGCCCGACGCGCTGCGCGACGCGGTCGGCAGGGGAACCCTGGACCGCGCCCTGTGGCGGGAACTCGGCGACGCCGGGTTCTTCGCCCTGCGGCTCCCCGAGAAGGACGGCGGGACGGGGCTCGGCCTCCCCGAGGTCGTACCGGTCTTCGAGGAGGCCGGGCGGGCCTTGCTGCCCGGCCCGCTGATCGCGACCCATCTGGCGGCCGGAAGGGTCGAGGGAGCCGCCGAAGGGGCCACCGTCGTCACCGCCGCGGACGGCACGCTGGTGGAGTGGCTGGACGAGGCCGACGTCGTCGAGGGCGACGCCGACGGCGCGGAGCCGGTCCGCTCGGCCGACCCGCTCACCCCCCTGCACCGGGTCCCGCGCCCCGGCGGCCCTCCCGACCCGGTGGCCGTGCTGCTCACCGCCGCCGAACAGCTCGGCAGCGCGGGCCGTTCGACGGAGCTGGCCGCGCGCCACGCCCGCGACCGCGAACAGTTCGGCCGGCCCATCGGTGCCTTCCAGGCCGTCGCGCACCTCTGCGCCGACATGCTGGTCCGGGTGGAGGTCGCCCGCGTCGCCGTCCACGCGGCCGCCGTCACCGGCGACACGGCGGACATCGCGGCCGCCAAGCTGCTCGCCGACGAGGCGGCGGTGCGCGGCGCGCGGGACTGCCTCCAGGTGTACGGCGGCATGGGCTTCACCTGGGAGGCCGAGGTCCATCTCCACCTCAAGAGGGCCTGGCTGCGCGCGGAGCGGGGAATGCGGGCGGAGGCGGCGGAGGAGATCCTGGCCGCCCGGCTCCTGGAGGCCCGCGGGGTCGACTGAGCCGGCGGGGGACGCGGTGTCGGAAGGGAGGACGCCCGGAGGGTCACGAGGCACGGGCGGACCGAGCGCGATCGACCGTCGGCACCGGACAGGGAGCCCCGGAGACGAACCGAGCCCCGAAGTCACGCAGCGTTGATATCGGGTTGTGTCCTTACGCGGGGCCGTCACAGCCCGGAGTCGGGACCGGCCTCCGGTACGCTCCGTGGGGTGCGAGTGGTTCTGAGACCGGTGCGTCCCGGTGTTGCCGGTGCGGCAACTCCGCAGCCCGGAGTGCCTGCCGCTTGTGCCCCCAGGAGGCGCTGTGCGCCCCCCTGTTCGACTACCCGCAGCGCGCGTCGCACAGTATGCACCACGCGTACTCCTTCGCGCTGGAATATGCCCGAAGCGCTTGTTGCGGTGACTGTACGTCAACCATGCTGTCCCACAAGGAAATCACGTTCAGTGACAACTGTTACGGCTGTGGTCGCTGTGAGACACGAGGCGATGTGTCCGCCGGTTCGGATGGTGTGAGCGGTGCAGGTGCTTCAGGTGCAGTTGGAGATCGGACCCGACCCCGCGGAGGTGGGGCGTGCCCGTAGATGGGCGCGCTCCCGGCTCGCCGGCTCGGGCATAGGGGAAGACGAGCCGCTGGCCGAGACCCTGGTCCTGCTCATTTCCGAACTCGTCACGAACGCCGTCGTGCACACCGGCTGTCCGGCCGTCCTGCGGATGCTCTTCGGAGCGGGCGCGGCCGAGGCCGGCACCGTACGGGTGGAGGTCGCCGACACCAGCGCCCGCCCGCCGCGCCCCCGCCACGCCGACGGCGACGACACCAACGGGCGCGGTCTGGAACTGGTGGACGGCCTCGCCGATCGCTGGGGCTGGCAGCCCGAAGGGGCGGGGAAACGCATCTGGTGCGAGGTGGACAGGGGCGCACCGGTGGTGACCGCAGTGGTGCGTGAGCCGGGAGCGTACGAATCCGTGCGCGCCGTCACAAATAGGACTCTTGCGGGCAAATCTCCGAATAGGTGTTGACGCGTCGTGTCCACCTGATCACCCTTGGATCAGCGATTCGTGGCGAGGGGACGCCGAGGGCTTGACGCCCTCGGCGAGTGCGGGTCGCGGCTCGGCGGCAGCTCCCTCCGGGTGCCTTCGTGGCAGAGGAGCAGGCAGGTCCGCCGGAGCCGGGTGGCGGCCGCCGTGCCGTGCTCGGGGCGCGCATGTGCGCCGCCACCCTGAGATGCCTGTCAGAGAATCGCCACCGGTGCCACCGGTGTCCCCGTGGCTCCCTTGAACGGCTCCGGCATCGCGGAGAGCAGGAACGCGTATCGCCCCCGCTGTGCACAGGCTGTGGACAACGTCTCCAGATTCCAGTTCTGGCCCTGCAACATGCCCATCTCGACCAGATGCAAGGCGTGCACCGGAAGCCACAGGTTCTCCACCTCCGGCGGGAAGATCTCGAACGTGAGGGTGTCGTTCGCGACGGCGGCGACGTCACGGGCGTGGAACCACTCGGGCGTACGGACGGAAAGGCCTGGCGACGGATAGGCGTAGGCGTGACGGTCGCCGGCCAGGTACACCTGCATCTGTCCCGTCCTGACGAGCACGATGTCGCCCGCCCGTACGCGCACCCCGGCGAAGTCGGCCGCCTCGTCGAGGTCTTCCGGAGTCACGGCGTGGTCGCCCGGCAGCCGGTCGGTGCCCTTGGCGCGCGCCACGTCCAGCAGCACCCCGCGCGAAACGATGTGCCGGGCCTTGTCGATACCGCTGAACGCGGCGCGTCCGTGCGCGGTGATGGAGTCGGCCGGCCGGCCGTTGTAGATGCGGCCGGAGTGCGAGACATGGGTGAGCGCGTCCCAGTGGGTCGCCGCCTGGAGCCCCAGGGTCACGACGTCGTCGCTGGTCGCGACCGTGCCCGGACCGAAGATCTCCTGATTGATCTGCACCATCGAGTGGAGGGGATTGACCCGGCCCGGGATGACGCCGGTCTGCACACCGTCCTGCTCCAGGGTGAGCGCGAGCGGGACGCGGGTGCCGTCCCGGACGGCCGCCGCCGCCTCCCGTACCACCGTGTCGGTGATCAGGTTGAGCGTCCCGATCTCGTCCGCCCCGCCCCAGCGGCCCCAGTTGTTCACGCGCTTGGCGATGTCGTGGAACGCGTCCGGCAGTGACATGGGCCCTCCCGGGGCTTGTGCTGGCGCATCTGACGGGCCATAAAATCTAACGGACCGTCAGAAAGAGCGGGAAGGGGCCGGGCATGGGGAACTTCTTGGCAGGCAAGGTCGTCGCCGTGACCGGAGCCGGCCGGGGCATCGGACGGGCCGTCGCCCTCGCCTGCGCGGCCGAGGGGGCCCGTGTCGTCGTCAACGACTACGGGGTCCGTGTCGACGGCGCCCGGCCCACATCCGAGGTCGCCGCCGCGGTCGTCAAGGAGATCAACGCGGCGGGCGGCGAGGCCGTCGCCGTCGCCGACGACATCTCCACCATGGATGGCGGCCTGCGCATCGTGGACACCGCGCTCGCCGAATACGGCCGGATCGACGGTGCCGTGTGCGTCGCCGGAATCCTGCGCGAGCGGATGCTGTTCAACATGTCCGAGGAGGAGTGGGACCCGGTCCTGGCCACCCATCTCAAGGGCACCTTCACGGTCTTCCGGGCCGCCGCCGCGGTGATGCGCAAGCAGGGCACCGGCACCCTCATCGGCTTCACCAGCGGAAACCACCAGGGCTCCGTCGCCCAGGCCAACTACTCGGCCGCCAAGGGCGGCATCATCTCCCTCGTCCGCAGCGCCGCGCTGGGCCTGCACAAGTACGGCGTGACGGCGAACGCGGTCGCACCCGTGGCCCGCACGCGCATGTCGGCCAACGTCCCCATGGAGCTCAAGGAGATCGGCGAACCGGAGGACGTCGCCGCCCTCGTCGTCTATCTGCTCTCCGACCGGGCCCGCGCCGAGAAGATCACCGGACAGGTCTACACGATCGCCGGCCCCAAGATCGCCGTCTGGGCGCAGCCGCGCGAACTGCGGGCCGGATACAGCGACGGCCCCTGGACACCCGAGCGGATCGCGGACTTCCTGCCCGGCACCGTCGGCACCGATCCCATGCCCCTCCTCGCGCAACTGGAGGACATGGCCAGGGCGGCGGCCGCCCACAGCCGCCCGAACGCCTAGGCACCGGCATGGACTTCGCATTCGGAGCCGAGGACGAGGCCTTCCGGCGGGTCGCGCGCGACTGGCTCGCCGCCCACCCCGGCCGCGCCGGCGGAAAGGCCTGGGAACAGGAGCTCGGCGCGGACGGCTGGATCGGACTCGGCTGGCGCACCGACACCTACGGAAACCGGCGCGCCACCCTCACCCAACAGGTCGTCTGGGCCGAGGAGTACGCCCGCGCCGGCGCACCCGGCCGCACCGGCCACATCGGCGAGAAGCTCCTCGCCCCCACCCTCATCGCCCACGGCAGCCCGGAACAGCAGGGCCGCTATCTGCCGGGCATCGCCCGCGGCGAGGAACTCTGGTGCCAGGGCTACAGCGAGCCCGGGGCCGGCTCGGACCTGGCCGGGCTGCGTACCGCCGCGGTCAGGGACGGGAACACCTACCGGATCACCGGCCAGAAGATCTGGACCTCGCTGGCCCGGGACGCCGACTGGTGCTTCGTCCTCGCCCGCACCGAGCCCGGTTCGCACCGTCACCAGGGGCTGTCGTTCCTGCTCGCGCCGATGGACCAGCCCGGCCGGATCGAGGTGCGGCCCATCCGCCAGATGTCCGGCACGGCCGAGTTCAACGAGGTGTTCTTCGACGGGGCCGAGGCACGGGACGTCGTCGGGGGCGAGGGCAACGGCTGGCGCGTCGCCATGGGCCTGCTCGCCGAGGAACGGGGCGTGTCCACGCTCGTCCAGCAGATCGGGTTCGAGGCGGAACTCGGGCGGGTGGTGCGGCTCGCCGTGGAGTCCGGGGCGGTCGCCGACCCCGTGCTCAAGGACCGGCTCGTACGGCAGTGGGCGGAGCTGCGGACCATGCGGTGGAACGCCCTGCGGACCCTCGGCGGATCCGGCGACGCGGGCGCCCCGAGCGTGGCCAAGCTGCTGTGGGGCCGCTGGCACCAGCGGCTCGGCGAGCTCGCGATGCAGGCGCGGGGCGCCGCGGCGGCGGCCGGTCCGGGGACGTGGGCCCCGGGCGCGTACGACGTGGACGAGCTGCAGCGGCTGTTCCTGTTCAGCCGGGCCGACACCATCTACGGCGGCTCGGACGAGATCCAGCGGAACATCATCGCCGAGCGGGTGCTCGGCCTGCCGAGGGGGCCGCGATGAGAGGTGTCGTGTTCGACGGGGAGCGGGCCCGGGTCGTCGGCGACCTGGACGTGCGCGACCCGGGACCCGGCGAGGTGCTGGTCGCCGTCGCCGCCGCCGGGCTGTGCCACAGCGATCTGTCGGTGATCGACGGGACGATCCCGTTCCCCGTGCCGGTCGTGCTCGGGCACGAGGGCGCGGGTGTCGTCGAGGCGGTCGGACCCGGCGTGACGCACGTGGCGCCCGGCGACCATGTGGCGCTGTCGACACTCGCCAACTGCGGTGCCTGCTCCGACTGCGACCGCGGCCGGCCCACCATGTGCCGCCGGGCGATCGGCCGGCCGGGACGGCCCTTCACCCGCGGCGGACAGCCGGTCCACCAGTTCGCCTCCCACTCCGCCTTCGCGGAACGCACGGTCGTGCGCGCCGTACAGGCCGTCCCGATCCCGCCCACCGTTCCGCTCACCTCGGCGGCCCTCATCGGCTGCGGCGTCCTCACCGGCGTCGGAGCCGTGCTGAACCGGGCGAAGGTGGACCGCGGGGACACGGTCGTCGTCATCGGCGCGGGCGGCATCGGCCTCAATGTGCTCCAGGGGGCCCGGCTCGCCGGGGCACCCGTGATCGTCGCCGTCGACGCCAACCCGGCGAAGGAGGACATGGCGCGGCGGTTCGGCGCCACGCACTTCCTCACCTCGGCCGACGGGGTACGGGACGTCCTGCCGACCGGCGCCGACCACGTCTTCGAGTGCGTGGGGCACACCGGCCTGGTGCGCCAGGCCGTCGAGCTGCTCGACCGGCACGGCCAGGCCGTCCTGCTCGGCATGACCGCGCCGACGGCCGAGGCGACCTTCGCTCCCGCCGCGATGTTCCTGGACAAATCCATCCTGGGCTGCCGGTACGGCAGTTCGCGCCCCCAGCACGACATCCGGCTCTACGCCGACCTCTATCTGTCCGGGCGGCTCCTGCTCGACGAACTCGTCACCGAGACGTATCCCGTCGAGGACTTCGAGAAGGCGGCGGACGACGCGCACCACGGGCGGCTGGCGCGGGGCGTGCTGGTGTTCCGGTAGCCGTCCGGCGGCGCGTGTCAGGCCTCCCCGCCCCCGGCGGGCACAGCGGCGGCAGGGGCGGTTCCGGCGGCGTGGGCAGCGGCGGCGGGGACGGTGCCTGCGGCGGGGCGGAAGGTGCGGCGGTAGACGGTCGGGGGAACGCCGAGGACGGCCTGCAGGTGCTGGCGCATCGACTGGGCGGTGCCGAAACCCGTGCGGCGGGCGATCTGGTCGACGGACAGGGCGGTGGACTCCAGCAGATGCCGGGCGCGCTCCACCCGCTGCCGGGTGAGCCACTCGCCGGGGCTGGTGCCGACCTCCTCGCGGAACCGGCGGGTGAACGTCCGCACGCTCATCGCCTCCTTCCCGGCCAGGTCCCGCAGCCGGATCGGCTCGTGCAGATGGTCCAGCGCCCAGGCGCGTGCCTCGGCGGTGGTCGCCAGCATGGGTTCCGGCAGCGGCCGCTGGATGAACTGGGCCTGGCCGCCGTCCCGGTACGGCGGGACGACCGTGCTGCGCGCCACCTCGTTGGCGACGGCCGTCCCGTGGTCGCGGCGCACGATGTGCAGGCACAGGTCCACACCGGCGGCGACCCCGGCCGACGTGAGGACGTCGCCGTCGTCGATGAACAGCACGTCCGGGTCGACCCTGATCGACGGGAACAGCCGCTGGAAGTGGTCCGCGTGCCACCAGTGGGTGGTGGCGGGCCGGCCGTCCAGGAACCCGGCGGCCGCCAGCACGTAGCCGCCGGTGCAGATGGAGACGAGCCGGGTGCCGGGCCGGATGTGCGCCAGCGCCGCCGCCAGCTCCTCGGTCAGCCTGCCCTCCTCGTACACCGGGCCGAGTTCGTACGACGCGGGCACCACGACCGTGTCGGCGGTGGCGAGGGCCTCCGGGCCGTGTTCCACCGAGATGAGGAAGTCCGCATCGGTTCGGACCGGTCCTGAGGCCAGCCCGCAGGTGACTGTTTCGTACAGCCGGCGGCCCGACGCGTCCTTGGCGCGGCCGAAGATGCGGTGGGGAATGCCGAGCTCAAAGGGGAGAAGACCGGCGAGGGCCAGGACGACCACGCGGTGCGGAGCGGACACGGTCATGGCCTGATCCTATCGAAGGCTGTCATTCGGGCCAGTGGTTCGTGGTGTATCGCTCCGTGATGCTGTCTGACGTGACCCAGACAACACCTGTGCGTGGCGCCGAGGCGTCCGCGCCACCCCCCACCCCGCGTTTCCACCGCGCCTGGTTCGTCGCCGGCGTCACCTTCGTGACGATCATCGGCGCGGCCGCCTTCGTCTCCCTGCCGGGCCTGCTGATCGAGCCCCTGCACCAGGAGTTCGACTGGTCGCGCGGCACCATCGGCTTCGCCGTCTCGGTCAACCTCGCCCTGTACGGCCTGACGGCCCCGTTCGCCGCCGCGCTGATGGACCGCTTCGGGATGCGGCAGGTCGTGGCGGCCGCGCTGACCGTCATCGCCGTCGGCTCCCTGCTCACGGTGTGGATGACCGCGTCCTGGCAACTCGTCCTCTACTGGGGCGTGCTCGTCGGCCTCGGCACCGGCTCGATGGCCATGGCTCTGGCCGCCACCGTGACCAACCGGTGGTTCGTCGCCCGGCGCGGCCTGGTGACCGGCATCCTCACCGCCGCCAGCGCCTCCGGCCAGCTGGTCTTCCTGCCGCTGCTGTCCTGGCTCGTGCAGGACCACGGCTGGCGCCCCGCCTCCGTCACGGTCGCGCTCTCCGCGCTCGCCGTCGTGCCCTTCGTATGGCTGCTGCTGCGCGACCACCCGGCGGACGTCGGGCTCAAACCGTACGGTTCGACGGAGTTCGTGGCGAAGCCCGCCCCGGCCGCGGGGGCGGCACGGCGCGCCGTGGGGGTGCTGTTCTCCGCCGCCCGCACCGGCCCGTTCTGGCTCCTGGCCGGCACCTTCGCGATCTGCGGCGCCTCGACGAACGGGCTGATCAAAACCCACTTCGTGCCGGCCGCCCACGACCACGGCATGCCGATCACGGCCGCCGCCTCGCTCCTCGCGGTCATCGGCGTCTTCGACGTCGTCGGCACCATCGCGTCCGGCTGGTTCACCGACCGCTTCGAGACCCGCCGCCTGCTCGCCGTGTACTACGCCCTGCGCGGCATCTCGCTGCTGTTCCTGCCGATGCTGCTGGCCCCCGGCGTCCACCCGCCGATGGTCTTCTTCATCGTCTTCTACGGCCTGGACTGGGTGGCCACCGTGCCCCCGACCATCGCCCTGTGCCGTGAGCACTACGGCGACGACAGCGCCATCGTCTTCGGCTGGGTGCTCGCCTCCCACCAGGTCGGTGCGGCGGTCGTGGCCTTCGCGGGCGGCCTGGCCCGTGACGTCTTCGGCTCCTACGACGTCGTCTGGTACGCCTCGGGCGCCCTGTGCGCCGCGGCGGCGCTGATGGCGCTGGTGATCCGGCGGAGGCCGACCGCCGCATAACGGCACCCCGGCTGCGAGCGTCCTGTCCCGGGAGAGGAGGATCGCAGGTGGGAGGGGGTGATTGCGGATGACCCGGCACGTCGTGGTGCCCTGGGCACACCATCCGGCGGCACCGGAGCGGGGGTTCTTCGCCCGGTACGGCGGGGCGCTGCTGATCTCGATGACGGTGCTGTTCTTCGCGACGGTGTTCGGCCTCACGGTGAACGTCGTGATCACCGTGACGCGGGAGCCGGTCGCGTTCGACAACGCCGGTCTCGGTCTGTTCTTCCTGCCGGTCCTCGCGGTCATGGGCGCGGTCGTCGGCTTTGTGTTCTCGCTGGTCTGCGTGCTCCCCGCGGTCGGGCTCGGCGGGTGGCTCGGGCGCCGGACCGGCGGGCGCGAGAACTGGTGGTGGGTGCCGGTGGCGGGCGCCGTCGTCGCGGCCGTGTGCACGGGACCGGCGGCACTCCTGACCGGTCGGGCGAGCGTGTCGTTCCTGGTCCCGCTCTGGCTCGTCACCACCGCGGTCGTGACCGTGCCGGCTCTCGCTGCGCGCCCGGTGGCGGCGCGCCGGACCACCCTGGGCCTCGGCCGGGCCTTCGGCCGGTCCCTGCTCCACGGCACGGCCGCCGTCGTCGCCGCCGCGGTCCTGGGCACCGTCGGACTGGCGACCGGTGTCATCGAGGAGTACCGGCCGCCGGAGGTGTCCCGCGCACAGCTCGTCGGCACCTGGTCGGACGGGGAGGGCGGTTCGGTGCGGCTCGCGGCGGACGGCACGCTGAGCGCCCGGCGCGTCCACCACTACGACCTCGACGAGGACAGCGAGGAGTGCACGGGCTCGGGAACCTGGTCGTACGCGCGCGGGGACACCACCTGGGACCAGGACGTGTCCATGTCCATCGAGGGCTGCTCCACGCGGACGTGGGAGATCGGCGGCGGGCCGGACGGGATCACGCTGTACGAGTACATCGGCGACCCGGACGCGATGGACCTCAACGAACTCCGCAAGAGGGACTGAGCGCCCCAAGAGCACAGCCGCCGACCTCCGTCCGGAGCAATCCAACTCCCCGTACCCCGCCCCGTGACAGGGGACAGCGAGCCGCCACCACACAGGACACGGTCGTGGGGCATGCGAAAAAGCCCCGGAGAGCACGCCTGCCCACTCAAGAGACATGGATCCGTTCGTCGTCTCCACTTGGCTGCCATGTCGCAACTGTCGAGGGATCGGGCAAGGTGTGAAAGAGCTGCTCAGTACGCTCCGGAGCCGGGCGGAGAACCGGGCCGGAAGCCGCCGAACCCGCCCCGGTGGAACAACAGCGGCCCCGGGTCCCGCTCCCGGTCCCCTTCGGCCGCGCCCAGCGCCTCCACCCGGCCCACCACGATCAGATGGTCGCCGCCCGTGTGCACCGCGTGGATCACGCAGTCGATCCAGGCGGGGACGCCCGTCAGCCGCGGGGAACCGGTCGCCGGTGCCGCCCCGTACCCGACACCGGCGAACTTGTCCGCCCCGCTCACCGCGAACGCTCGGCACAGGTCGCCCTGGTCCGCGCCGAGGACGTTGACGCAGAACGCCCCGGCCCGGGCGATGCGCGGCCACGTCGTCGACGTACGGGCCACCATGAAGGCGACCAGCGGCGGGTCGAGCGACAGGGAGGCGAAGGACTGGCAGGCGAACCCGGCCGGGGCCCCGCCCTCGACGCCCCGCGCCGTGACGACCGTGACACCGCTGGCGAAGTGGCCCAGCACCCGCCGGAACTCCGCCGCGTCGACCGGTGGCCGCTCGTCGTCGCGCACCGCGCGAAGGGCGGGGCGGGGGAGCGGGGGCGGCGGCGCCGACGAGGTCGGGGCGCCGACCGACCTGAGGTAGCGGACGGCGGTGGCGGCCATCCCGGCGTGTCCCATCACGTCACTCACCCCTGAACCGTGGGGCGCGGCGGGCCGCGAAGCTCGCCACTCCCTCGTTCGCGTCGTGCGTCGTCATGTTGATCTCCTGAGCCGAGGCCTCCGCGGCGAACGCGGTGGCGCGGTCGCCGTCCAGGGACGCGTTGACGAGCTGCTTGGTGAGGGCGAGGGCACGGGTCGGGCCCTGCGCGAGGCGCTCCGCCCAGGCGCGCGCCGTCTTCTCCAGCTCGCCGTCCGGCACGACCCGGTTCACCAGGCCGAGGCCCTGTGCGTCCGCCGCAGTCAGCGCGTCGCCGAAGAACATCAGCTCCTTCGCGTGCCGTGGCCCGACGAGCCGCGTCAGGAGGTACGCGCCGCCGCCGTCGGGAACCAGCCCGCGGCGTACGAACACCTCGATGAAACGGGCCGATTCGGCGGCCAGGACCAGGTCGCAGGCGAACGCGAGATGGGCGCCGATCCCCGCGGCGGTGCCGTTGACGGCCGCGATCACGGGCTTCTCGCAGTCCAGGACGGCGGCGACGAGGCGCTGGGCGCCGAGCCGGATCGTGCGGGCGACGTCCCCCGCGATCCGTCTGCCCGGTGCGGCGGACGCGCCGCGCAGATCCGCCCCGGCGCAGAACCCCTTGCCCGTGCCGGTGAGGACGACCACCCGGACACCAGGGTCGGCGGAGGCGGCGGCGAGCAGCTCGATGACGCGCTCGCGCTGGTCGGGGGTGAGGGCGTTCAGGGCTTCGGCACGGTTGAGGGTGATCCGGGAGACGCCGTTGTCGATGGAGTGCAGGACCCATGACCCGAGCGGCTCTCCGAGCGGCTCTTCGGGGGCCCCGCCGGCGGGAGGAGTCATGCGTGCCCTTTCGCCCGTGCGTGCCGTGTTGCCCGTACTCGCCCTTTCGCCCGTGCGTGCCGTGCTGCCCGTGCGGGCCGTCTCACCCATGCCCGCCCTTTCACCTGCACACGGCCAGGGCGTCCAGGGCGACGGCACCCTGGCCGCGCTCCAGCACCATCAGCGGATTGATGTCGAGTTCGGCGAGGTCGTCGCCCAGTTCCAGCGCCATCCGCTGTACCCGGAGCACGACCTCCACCAGGGCGTCCACGTCCATGGGCGGTCCTCCCCTGACCCCGTCCAGGAGGGGCCGTCCGCGCAGTTCGCCGAGCATGGCCCGCGCCTGGTCCTCGCCGAAGGGCGGTACGCGCACGGCGGTGTCCCGCAGGACCTCGACGAGGACACCGCCGAGCCCGACGGTCACGGTGGGCCCGAACAGCGCGTCGTGCGTCACGCCCACGACCATCTCGACGCCCCGCTGGACCATCTGGCAGACCAGGACGCCGTCCAGGCCGTAGCCCTCGTAGCGGGCGATGTCGGTGAGCTCCCGGTAGGCGTCCCTGACCTGGCTCGCGGAGGTCAGGCCGACCTTGACCAGGCCCAGTTCGGTCTTGTGGGCGAGCTGCGGGGCGGACGCCTTCATCACGACGGGGTAGCCGACCGGGCCGGCCGCCCGGACGGCCGCCGCCGCGCTGGTCACCAGCTGTTCGCGCGGTACGCGGATGCCGTAGGCGCGCAGCAGCTGCTTCGCCGCGTGCTCGCTCAGCCGGTGGCCGGGACGCATCAGCGCCCGTGCCTTGCGGAACGAGGGGGACGGGGTGCGGGGAGCGTCGTCGAAGGGCGAGCGGTACGCCCGGGTGAACGTGTGGTGGTCCAGGTACGCCTTGACGGCGGTGATGCAGTTGCCGAACGTGCGGAAGGTGGCGACGCGCGAGGAGCCGAGCAGGGTCTCTCGGTACGCGGCCTCGGTGCCGACGGGCGACCCCCACACCACGCAGATCAGTTTGTCCGTGGTCTCCGCCGCGTCCACCAGGTCCTGGGCGAGTTTGTCGCTCATCGGCGGGAAGGGGCCGGTGATCGGGCAGATCAGCACCCCGACGTCGGGGTCGGACAGGATCGCGTCGATGATCTTCCGGCCGCGGTGGTCACCCACGGGATGGCCGCCGTTGTCGACCGGGTTGGCGACGCTCAGAAAGTCCGGGATCCACTGGTGGAGCTCGTCCTGCCTGGCCGCGGAGAGGACGGGCAGTTTCAGTCCGGCCGCCGTCGCCAGGTCCGAGAAATGGGCCCCCGTACCGCCGGAGATCGAATAGACGACGACGCCGTCGGCGGCGGGCGGGCGTGCTCGCGCCAATAGGGTGGCCGTGTCCTGGAGTTCGTCGAGCGCGTCGACCCGGATCACGCCGAACTGCCGCATGGCCGCGTCCACCACCTGGTCCGCGCCGGTCAGCTTGCCGGTGTGGGAGGCGGCCGTCCGCGCGCCGGTCTCGGTGCGGCCCACCTTCACGGCGACGACCGGGACACCGCGCCGGGCGGCCCGGTCGGCGGCGAGGAGGAAGGAGCGGCCGTCCTTGAGTCCCTCCACATAGGCGGCGACGGCTCCCACTTCGGGGCGCTCGGCGAAGTACGAGATGAAGTCGGCGGTCTCCAGGTCGGCCTCGTTGCCGGTGGGCGCCCAGTGGGAAAGGCGTACGCCCAGCTGCTGCAGGCTGTGGACGGGCCGGCCCTGGTGGCCGGACTGGGTGATCAGCGCGATCGCCGGTCCGTCGAGGTCGTCGCGGAACTCCTCGAATGCGTTGAGGTTGGTGTTGGGGCCCAGCAGCCGCAGCCCGGAGCGCTCGACGGCGGCGGCGAGCCGGGCCTGCGCCAGGGCACCCGCCTCGCCGGCCTCGGCGAAGCCGGACGCGAACGCCACGGCGAACTTCACCTTGGCCACCGCGAGTTCCTCGACGACCGGCAGCGGGTCGGCGACCAGCAGCACGGCCAGGTCGACGGGCCCGGTCAGGTCGGCCACGGAGGGCACGCAGTCGAGGCCGAAGACCGTGGTGCGGTGCGGGTGCACGGGGTGGATCCGGGCGCCGACCCGCTCGGCCCAGGCGAGCAGTTGCCTCGTGATGCCGGTGTTGGGACGGCCCTCGGTGTCGGAGGCGCCGACGACGGCCACGGACTCGGGCCGGAACAACCGGTCCAGATCAGGAACGGGCGCGTACAGCGGGCGGCCGCTGACATCGAGGTCGCCCTCGGCCGCGGCGATGCCGTGGACCGAGGCTCCGGTGGTCTCTCCGCAGGCCACCACTCGGGCGCGGAGGTCGGTGGTGAAGGTGCCGTGGGTTGATCCAAGCATCGTTCCGCCGCTCCTGCTCGTCGTCCAACAAAGCTGACGCTCTGTCAGATTAGCGAATTGACGAGATGTCAGGAACAGTCGTGCAACTTTCCTCCGTCGCCGGAGGTCGCCCATCGAGTACCGGTCCCCGCCCTCCGTTCGCCGTCCCGGACCGGAGGGGCGGCTCCCGGCAGCGGATCTCGCCGGCGCCGGGAGAGATCAACGGCTTCGGGCGACCCCCCGTCGTCCGTGTCGACCCCCCTCGTCCATGTCGGCCTCCTTGCCCATGTCGACCTCGTCGCCCCCAAGAGCTGCGCCGTCGCGCGCGTGCCGGAGAGCCGCGAGCCCCCGCACCATGGACGGCGGCTGGTACGACGGCGGGGCCGGCGCACCGCGCTCCTCCTGCGTCCTGCCGACACGGGTGGGCCGGGAAGCATTGCGTTCGACCCGCACGTGTCGACCCGCACGTGAAGAGGGGCGCGGCGAAGCCCGTCCTCAATCCGGTCGTCCGCCCGCCCGGGCTTCCGGGTGGGTCCGCGTCACGCCCCCGGGTCCGCGTCCGGCGCTCCGTCCGCGGGCCGCCGGCCCCAGGGCCGGCCGTCTCCGGACCGTTCCTTCTCCCGTCCACCGAGCGCGCGACCCGCCGCTTTCGCGATCTTGCGTGCGTCGATGGCCAGTTCGCGGAGGGTCCCGCTGATCGGGTGGGTGAAACCCGTGAAGTACAGACCGGGCAAGCCGGGGGCCGTGCGGGCGCCGTGTGCCACCGGGCGGCCGCCGTCGTCCAGGACGCCCAGGTGTCCGACCAGGTCCTCCAGGGAGTGGCGATAGCCGGTCGCCGCGATCACGCTGTCCGGGGTGAGGCGGGAGCCGTCCGCGAGGACGACCTCGCCGGGCGTGAACGACTCGACCGCCGCCACCGGTTCGACCCGGCCGCCGCGCACCGCGTCGATCAGCCCCACGTCCTGGACCGGGATCGCGCCCTCGCGCACCCGGGAGTACAGCCCGGTGTCCGGGCGGGGCAGGCCGTGCGCCGACAGGTCGGGGACCGTCAGCCGGCACATCAGGTGCGCGACCCGGTCCACCAGCCCGACCGGCAGCCGGCGCACGGCGATCCCGGTGAGCTGTGCGGGCCAGCCCGCGGTGGACCGGCGCACGATGTGCGGCACGGTGCGGACCGCGAGCCGCACGCGCGCCGCGCCGCCCTCGGCGAGGTCGACGGCGATCTCGGCGCCCGTGTTGCCGGCGCCCACGACGAGGACGTCCTTGCCCGCGTAGGGGGACGGGTCGCGGTAGGCGCAGGCGTGCAGCAGGTCACCGCCGTAGGTGTCGAGGCCGGGCCAGGGGGGCAGCCGGGGCGTGTGGTTGTGGCCGGTGGCCACCACGACCGCCGGCGCCGTGAGCCGCCGCCCGCCGGTGGCGTGCAGGACCCACCGGCAGTCCGGGGGCGCGTCCTGCGCGTGCTCGACCCGGTGGACCTCGACGCCCGTCACGATGTCCAGCTCGTGCACGTCGGCGTACTCCTCCAGGTAACGCACCACGTCGTCCCGCGCCACCCAGCGGCCGAAGGAGCGCGGCATCTCCAGGCCCGGCAGCTCGGACAGCCGCCGTGTCGTGTGCAGCCGGAGCCGGTCGTAGTGGTGGCGCCAGGAGTCGCCGACGCTCTCGGCCTTCTCCACGACGACGGCGCGGACGCCGCGCTCGCGCAGCGCGACGGCCACCGCGAGGCCGCCCGGCCCGGCGCCGATGACATGGACCGGTCTTTCGTGCTGGGAGGTGTGAGCCATGAACGCCGAGCGTAACGGTGTGATCACGGCGCGGGACCCGGCCCGGGGGGTGAATCGGTTGCGAAAGGGTCACGCCCGCGGCCCCCTTGCGCCCCGGCCGGGACGTCCAGTGAACTGACGTACCGTCAGATAAGATGAGGAGGCTCCGGAATGCAGACCATCTGGCTCAGCGGCGCCGAATGGCTCGCCGTCCTGCGGATCGGCCTCGGCCTGTGGTGGCTGGAGAGCTGGCGCCACAAGGACAAGAAGGGCTGGTTCGAGCGCGGCACCGGCATCGCCTGGGCGGCCGACGTCGCCGCCGAGCACCGCTGGCGCGCCGTGAGGACCGGCTTCGACAAGGTCGTCGCGCCCCGCCCCAGGGCCATGGCGCACCTCGTCGTCCACGCGGAACTCGCCATCGGCCTCGGCCTGACCAGCGGCTTCCTCACCCCGGTGGCCCTCGCCGGAGGCCTCGTCCTCAATCTCCTCTACTTCGTCCTGATGATCCACGACTGGGCCGAGCAGGGGCAGAACGCGATGATGGCGCTGATCTCGCTCGTCGCCCTCTTCGCCATGGCGTGGCAGACGTGGTCCCTGGACGGCGCGCTCGGATGGTTCGGCGCATGAACGCGGACACCCCCGACATCGACACCTTCACCCGGCCCTACTGGGACGCGGCCGCCGAGGGGCGACTGCTCGTCGTCCGCTGCCGCGCCTGCGGAAAGGCCCACCACTACCCGCGCGAGTTCTGCCCCCACTGCTGGAGCGACGACACCGGCTGGGAGCGGGCGAGCGGCCGCGCCACGCTCTACACCTGGTCCGTCGTCCACCGCAACGACCTGCCGCCCTTCGGCGCGCGCACGCCTTACACGGCCGCCGTCGTCGACCTCGCGGAAGGCCCACGCATGATGACCGAGATCATCGACTGCCCCGCGGAGGAACTGCGGATCGGCATGGCCCTGGAGGTCGCCTTCCGGCCGGCGGACGACGGGACGGCGGTCCCGGTGTTCCGGCCGTACACCGACGGCTGAGCACTGCCGCCGCTCCCGTCCCGGTTCAGCGCGCCGTTCCCGTCCGGATCCCAGCCCGTCGCTCCCGACCCCGTCCCAGCCCGTCGCTCCCGTGCCGCTCCCGTGCCGGTCCCAGCCCGTCGCTCCCGGCCCCGTCCCAGCCCGTCGCTCCCGTGCCGCTCCCGTCCCGGTCTCAGCGCGCCGCTCCCGGGCGCGCCGGAACTCGGGCGCGCGGGGGTCTCGGCGCGCCGCGATCCCGGGCGCGCGGGGTCTCAGCTCGTCGTGGTGATGGTCGTCGTCGTGATGGTCGTGATCATCATGAGTGCCGCGACGGCCTGCATCTCGCGCAGAGCCCGGCGGATGCCCTCGCCCACCCACTGCCCGTCGGCGATCTCCTTCATACGCGGCTTCACCTGCTCCGCCGGCAACGCGGGGAACGCCAGCTTGTGCAGCCGTGCCGCGTGCAGCAGCGCGACCAGGCCCGTCGTGCGCTCGTCCGGCCGGGCGCCGTCCAGCACCACGGCCGCCAGCCGTTCGCGCAGCGCGCGCTCCACCGAACCGTCCGCCTCCGGGTAGCGCCGCACCGTGAAGATGCCGAGCGCCTTCCGCCGCTCCTCCATGACGAGCCCCCGCTCGCACAGGGCCTCCACCGCTGCCGGCAGCGCCTTCGGCTGGTCCTTCGCGAGCCAGTCGGTCGCCTTGCGCCGGCCGCCGCGGTCGAGCCACTCGCCGAGCTGCTTCAGCCGTCCGTCGAGCAGGTCGTTCCCGGTCGGCGTCGGGTCGCTCACCGCCAGCCGTCCGTCGGCCACCGTCACCCGCCCTGCCATGGCCAGCTCCAGCAGAATGCCCCCGGCGGCGGCCCACCCGGCGGCCGGGCCCTCCTGCACCGCGCCCGACGTGTCGTCCAGCGAGAGCAGCGTGACTTCCTCGGCCAGCGTGACGGTCATACCCAGCCCCTTTGATCGTGCGGTCACTTGTGTCGACGCCGAAACGGTCCTTCGGGTTGCGGAAGGGGCGCACGGGCGTCGGCACGGCCTACGGCCAGAGCAACTCCCGCTCCCAGCCGGTGCCGTCCGGCAGGCGGCGGTAGCGCAGCCGCAGATGGCGGCGGAGGTCGTCGCCCTGGAAGAACTCCACCTCGTGCGGGTCGAGTACGTAGACGGTCCAGGTCTCCACGGCGGCGTCGGGCTCGGCCTCGGCGCGGTGCCAGGCCGCCTCGTTCGCCCGGGCCAGCGTCTCGCGGGAGTCCAGCGGTTCGCTCTGGTGACCCACCATGGCCGCGGCCAGCGCCCCCGTGGAGCGGGCGCGGAGGTCGGCGTGGGCCTCCTCGGGAGTGCCCGTCGAGACCTGGCCCCGCACCCGGATCTGGCGGCCCTGCGCCGCCCAGTAGAAACCGAGCGCCGCGTCCGGACGGGCGGCCAGCTGGCGGCCCTTCGCGCTGGTGGCGTGCGAGGCGAAGTGCCAGCCGCGCTCGTCGGCGTCGTGCAGCATCAGCGTCCGTACGTCGGGCCGGCCGTCCGCGTCGACCGTGGCCAGCGACATCGTGTGCGGCTCGGTCTGGCCGGCCGCCACCGCCGACAGAAACCACTCGTGGAAGAGCGGCAGCGGGGCGTCCGGGGCGCCGGCCGGGTCGAAGTAGGGCAATTCGGTGTCCCAGACGCGCAGGGAGTGCAGGGCGGCACGGAACCGTGGCTCGGATCGGGGTTCGCTCATGCGCCCATCTTCACGCCACGGACCTCGTAAGCGCGGTAATCCCCCGCAGGGCACGCGTGTGCGGCCTTCTGGAGGTCCGCGCGGATCTTCCTCGCGATCAGGTTCTTCCACGGCGTGCGCGGGAGGGTGCGCACCATGAACATCCGCAGGGCGATCTTCCGCCGCGAGGAGAGGGTCATCTCCTTGGTGAAGCTCTCCGCGAACCTCTGGTTCAGCTCGACGCCCGGCCGCATCAGGGCCTCGTAGC
This sequence comes from Streptomyces sp. STAM6, assembly GCF_054963715.1. NCBI lineage: Bacteria > Bacillati > Actinomycetota > Actinomycetes > Kitasatosporales > Streptomycetaceae > Streptomyces > Streptomyces sp. STAM6. Next base: position 24,268 of record NZ_JBUEFZ010000048.1, read on the forward strand.
GCTCGAAGGCCACCGTGTGGTCGCCGTGAGCGGCCGCGAGTTCGCCGGCCAGGACGTACGCGCCGATCAGCGCGAGGCCCGTGCCCTGTCCGGACGCGGGGGAGGCGCAGTGCGCGGCGTCGCCGATCAGCGCGACCCTGCCCCTGGACCAGCGGTCCATCTCGATCAGGCTGAGGGAGTCGAAGTAGAAGTCGTCGGCCGCGGCGGCGTGTTCGAGGAGCCGGGGGATCTCCCAGCCCCCGTCCGCGAAGGCGTCGGCCAGCAGTCGCTTCTGCGCGCCGGTGTCCCGGTGGTCGTACGCGAGCTTCTCCGGCGCCGCGAAGACGAAGCCGTTCTTCGCGGTCGACTCGCCCGCCGAGCTGTAGGCGAAGACCAGCCGGTGGGGGAGGGCGTGGAACGTCTCCCAGCGCCGGAGGCCGAGGTGGTTGGGCGCGGTGAAGACGGAGATGTACGCGCCCAGGTGCCGGCTGAACCGCTCCTCGTCGCCGAAGACCAGCCGCCGGGTGTGCGAGTGCATCCCGTCCGCGCCGACCACCAGGCCGAAGCGGCGACGGACACCGCTCACGAAGGTGACGGTGACGCCGTCCGCGTCCTCGTCGAGCGAGGCGATCGAGTCGCCGAAGACGTACTCGACGTCGTCGCGGGTGTGCTCGTACAGGATGCGGGCCAGATCGCCGCGCATGATCTCGTCGTCGCCGTCGACGCGGCCGCCGAAGAGGTCGGCCGGCAGCTCCCCGACGGTCCGGCCGTTGTCATCGACGTACGAACCGCCCGCCATGTCCGTGGATTTGGCGCGGACGTCGTCCAGGATTCCCATCCGGGCGCAGACCTCGACGGCCGTGCCGCGGAGGTCGACCTTGTAGCCGCCGGGGCGCGGTGCGGGGGCGCGCTCGACGACGGTCGGGACGAAGCCGTAGCGGTGCAGCCAGAGGGCGAGGGCGGGGCCGGCGATCGAGGCGCCGGAGATCAGGACCGTCTTGTTCACGAGGTGTGGCCGCTCGGACATCGGGGCTCCCGGTCGTGTGGAGGTGGGGCGGACCGCGGTCCGTGCCGGGTCCGCCGCTCGGTGACACGACTGTACAAGCGTCCCATACGTTTGTCTATGACGCTTGTATAGATTCTTCCTCCGGAGGGGCGGCCGGGCTCAGCGCCCCAGGACCACCGTCCCCGAGGAGCAGAACCAGCCGCCCGTCCCGGAGGCCACCCCCAGGCGCGGCGGCTCGCCACCGGCGCCGCGCACCTGCCGTCCCTGCGCCTCCCCCCGCAGTTGCCGCACCGCCTCCACCAGCAGGAACAGTCCGCGCATGCCCGGATGGCAGGCGGAGAGCCCGCCCCCGTCGGTGTTGACCGGCAGTGAACCGCCCAGCGTCAGCCGGCCCTTCCCGGCGAAGGCACCGCCCTCCCCCTTCGCACAGAAGCCCAGGTCCTCCAGGGTCACCAGCGTCATGTAGGTGAAGGCGTCGTAGATCTCGGCGAAGTCGATCTCGTCGGGCCGCACCCCCGCCCGCTCGAACGCGAGCCGGCCGCTCACCGCGGCCGGGGAGACCGTGAAGTCCTCCCACTGGGACATGGCGGTGTGCGAGACGTGCTCCCCGGTGCCGAGGATCCAGACTGGGTCCTTCGCGGTGTCCGGGACGTACTCCCCGGCCGCCAGGAGTACCGCGCAGCCACCGTCGCTGCGGATGCAGCAGTGCAGCTTGGTGAACGGGTCGGCGATCATGGGCCCGGAGAGCACCTCGTCGACGGTGATCGGCTCACGGAACATCGCCTCCGGATTCGCGGCGGCGTTGGCCCGGGCCTGCACCGCGACCTCGGCGAGCTGCTCCAGTGTGGTGCCGTACTCGTGCATGTGGCGCCGGGCGGCCATCGCGTACTTGGCGATCAGGGTGTGCCCGTACGGCACTTCGAACTGCAGCGGGCCGCGGGAGCCGAACGACAGGTTCGCGGTCCGGCGCCCGGCCCTGATGTCGGAGCGGGCGGTCGACCCGTACACCAGGAGCACGGCGTTCGCGTGTCCCGTGGCGATGGCGTCGGCGGCGTGCGCCGCCATGACCTCCCAGGTCGCGCCTCCGACGGCGGTGGAGTCCACCCACCGGGGGCGCAGCCCGAGGTACTCCGCCACCTCGGCCGGCGCGAGCGTGCCGAGCCCCGCCGATGCGAGGCCGTCGACGACGGACCGGTCCAGCCCCGAGTCCGCGAGCGCGCGCCGCGCCGCCTGTGCGTGCAGGGTGTAGGGAGTGGCCCGGTCGACACGGCCGCAGTCCGAGAGGGATACGCCGACGACGGCGACCGGGCGCGGGAAGGAAGCCATGGATCTGACGGTACATCAGATCCATGGCTAACATGACGGTACGTCAGATACTGCCCGGTGAGTGAGCCGAAGGGGCGCGCGCAGCGGCCGCCCCGGACGCGAACCGAGCCCCGGAAAGAGGGGGAGCCTTATGGACGCGGCCTTCACGGCGGAACAGGACGGGATCCGCCGCACCCTGCGCGAGCTGCTCGCCAAGCGCTGCGGGCCCGAGGAGGTCCGGGCGGCGGCCGGGACCGAGGAGGGGTACGACACCGGGCTCTGGGTCCAGCTCTCCGAGCGGCTCGGGCTGCCCGGGCTCGCGCTTCCGGAGGCGTACGGAGGCGTCGGCTGCGGCACCGCCGAGCTGGCCCTCGCCTGTGAGGAGACCGGCCGCGCCCTGGCCCCCTCTCCGCTGCTGGCCACCGCCGTGCTCGCCGCGCCGCTGATCACCCGGCTCGGCACCGAGACCCAGCGGGCCGCCCTGCTGCCACGGATCGCGGACGGCTCCCTGACCGCCACGCTCGCCGTGCCGGGTGGCGGCCTCGCCCGTGCGCTCGGCCTGACCGGCGACAACAGCGCGGGGGACTGGGCCGGCGGCGGCCGTGCCGGTGGCGTCCAGGCCCGCCGGGTGGACGGAGCCTGGTCGCTGTACGGGCAGGCCGAGCGCGTCCCGCAGGGGCACAGCGCCGCCGCGCTGCTGGTCGCCGCCCGCACCGGCGGTTACGCACGCGCCCGCACCCTGCTCTTCCTCGTGCGCCCCCCGGCCTCCGGTCTGGTCCGCCGCCGGGTGACCTCCCTGGACGAGACACGTCCGCTGGCGACGGTCGAACTGCGCGACTGCCCGGCCGAGTTGCTCGGCGACGAGACGGCCGACGTCCCTGCCGCCCTGGCCGGGGCGGGGCGCGCCGCGGCGGCCGTCCTGGCCGCCGAGTCGGTCGGCGCGGCAGCCCAGGCCCTGGACCGCACCGTCGAGTACGTCCGCGCACGCGAGCAGTTCGGCCGGCCGATCGGCTCCTTCCAGGCGGTCGCCCACCGGCTGGCCGACGCCTACGTCCAGGTCCAGGCGGCCCGCTCGGCGGCCTACTACGCGGCGTGGGACCCCTCGGCCGGCGGGCTCGCGCTGGCGCAGGCACTGGAGGCCGCCCGGAGCGTCACCGCGGAGGCGATCCAGCTCCACGGCGGCATCGGCTTCACCTGGGAGCACGAGGCCCATCTGTACTTCAAGCGGGCCAGCGCCGACGAACTCCTCTTCGGCCCCGTGCACCGGTTGCGCGCCCACGCGGCCGACGGCGCGGGCCTCTTCGCCGGGGCGGCGGTCTGATGCGCGGCGCACGGGAAATGATCCAGAAGGTCTCCTCCACCCGTGCCTTCGCCCGCATCGCGCCCCATGTCGTCCCCGCCGTGGACCGTGCGGTCCACCGGCTGACACGCGGCAAGGTGCTGCTGAGCGCCCGCGTGCTGCCGGGTGTCGTCCTGACCTCGCGCGGCGCCCGTTCGGGCCTGGCCCGCACCACCCCACTGGCCTGTATGCCCGAGGATCCGGCGGCGACCACCTGGATCCTGGTGGGCTCCAACTTCGGCCGCGACGCGCACCCCGCCTGGACGGCCAATCTGCTGAAACACCCGGACGCCGAGATCAGCTGGCGCGGCGAGGCCGTCCCCGTGCACGCCCGGCTGCTGTCGGGCGAGGACCGGGAGCGGGCGTGGGCGGCGGTGCTGCGGTTCTGGCCGCCCTACGCGGCGTACCAGTCCCGGGTCTCCCGCGAGATCCGTCTCTTCCGGCTCACGCGCCGCTAGGGCGTGTTTCGGAAGTCCCGTCCGGCCGGGTCGGTGAGGGGCGTCGGGGGTACCGGGAGCCGGAAATTCCCGCAAACACCCCCCGGGAAGTCCGACTGCGTGCCGGGTGGGCCCGCGCCCCCTGGTACGGGAACGCCGGCGGCGGTCGTCAGAGGACCGCCGCCGGCGCGACAGGACGTATCGGGGGCAGGCGTGTGCGGCGCACCGAGAGGCTGGTGCGACGAGGGCCGGCCTACTTCGTCGGCTTCTTGCCCGTGATGCCGAGATGGACCAAGAGCGCCAGGTTCGGCTTCAGTTCGGCCTGCTTGACGCCCCAGGTCTGGAAGCCCTTCTGGTGGCCGGCGACCGCCGCCAGCATCGCCACCAGCGAGCCCGCCATCGCCGCGGGGCTGATGTCCTTGTCGACCTTGCCTTTGGACTGGAGCTCCTTCACCGCGTCCGTCAGGGAGTTGGTGACGGAGTTCAGGATCTTCATGCGGATCTTGTAGAACCGCTTGTCGCCCTCGGCGGCGCCGAGATCGACCACGCGCAGGATCGCGTCGTTCTTGCGCCAGAAGTCGAGGAATCCCTCGACGAGTTCCTCCGACGTCTGCCAGCCGGCCTTGCCGACCCAGGAACGGCCGGAGACCAATTCGGTCAACCCGGCGCCCTCCTTGGCCATTTCCTCGGCGATCTCGAGGACCGCGCCCTCGACGTCGGGGAAATACTGGTAGAACGTCGCGGGTGAAGTGCCCGCCTTCCGGGCCACGTCGATGACTTTGACGTCCCGGTACGGCGAGGAGCTGAGCATCTCGCTGAGGCAGTCGAGCAGCTTCTGCCGCGTCGCCTGGCCGCGCCGACCGGCCACGCGGCCGTCGACGGTGCGTACTTGTCCTGTCATGCCGTCAGCTTACCGAGGGGTGATCGGGGCGCGATTCGGCCGACTGCAAATGGGGTGCTCCCTTCCAGAAGGCGTTCTTCCCGCCACCGACGGTGACCTTCCCCGGGGCTCCGCCGGAGGGTGCCGGGGTTTCCCGAGACCCCGGGAAACCCGATTAGGCTTATTAACAGCCTGTGGAAAACTTCGGTGGATAAGCCAAGGGGTTTCCGGGCTCCGCGACGACATATGCACACATGTTCGTTTTCTTTCCCTGCGGCGACGGGGTCGCGCGATTAGCGTGAGTGTGACGGGCACCACACGCCCCGTACAAGGGAAGGAGTCGGGTCCATGGCCGCACTCACAGAGGGCACCCCGTGCTGGGCCGACGTGCTGCTGCCCGACCTCGAAGGCGGCAAGCGCTTCTACGGCGAGCTCTTCGGCTGGACCTTCGCCGACGACGGCGGTGAGGCCTACGGCCACTACACCAACGCCCTCAGCGACGGAAAGCGCGTCGCCGCCCTGGCCCCCAAGCGCGACGGCCGGATGCCCACCGCCTGGGGCATCTACTTCGCCACCCCCGACATCACCAGCACCGTCGCCCGGATCAAGGACGCCGGCGGCCGGGTGATCACCGACCCGCTGCAGATCGGCTCCTTCGGCACCATGGCGCTCGCCGTCGACCCCGGCGGCGCCGTCTTCGGCCTCTGGCAGGCCGGGGACCACACCGGATTCGAGAAGCAGGGTGAACCGGGCTCCTTCTGCTGGACCGAGGTCTACACCCGTGAGAAGGACGCCGTGGACTCCTTCTACGAGTCCGTCTTCGGCTTCCAGGTGATGGACCTGGAGGACGCCTCGATCGACTTCCGCGTCTGGTCGCCCGCCGGCACGCAGCCCGGCGACGACACCGCCATCGGCGGCCGCAGCGTGATCACCGACGCCTTCCCCGCCGAAATGCCCGGCCACTTCCTGACCTACTTCGCCGTCGAGGACTGCGACGAGACGGTCGCCACCGCCGTCCGGCTGGGCGGCCGCGTCACCGAACCGCCCTTCGACACCCCGTACGGCCGGATCGCCCTCCTGGCCGACAACCAGGGCGCCGTCTTCGCCGTCCTCGCCGAACCCAAAGCGGCCTGACGGTCCTGACAACGAACGCAAAGCCTCTGACCAGGCGCGAAAGACGCCCTGTGGGCGGAAGCGAGGTGTCCGGAACGAGGTGAGACACCCCGATCCGCCCCCGGGTTCGCAACCACCGCCCCGGACAGGAAGAATCAGGGGGCACGGGGCCGTACCCTCATGGCCCTGACGGGGAGGTGGCAGGCAAGTGGAGCAGCTGACGCAGCACGACCCGCGGCGGATCGGCCCGTTCGAGGTGCTGGGCCGGCTCGGTGCCGGTGGCATGGGCCTGGTCTATCTCGCGCGGTCGGCGTCGGGACGGCGCGTGGCGATCAAAACGGTTCGGACCGAGCTCGCCGAGGACCAGCTGTTCCGCGTCCGCTTCACGCGCGAGGTCGAGGCCGCCCGGGCGGTCTCCGGCTTCTACACGGCGGCGGTGGTGGACGCCGACCCGCGGGCCGCGGTGCCGTGGCTGGCCACCGCCTACGTCCCGGCGCCCTCCCTCGAAGAGATAGTGAATGAGTGCGGGCCGCTGCCCGCCCAGGCGGTCCGCTGGCTGGCGGCCGGCATCGCCGAGGCCCTCCAGTCCATCCACGGCGCGGGCCTGGTCCACCGAGACCTCAAGCCGTCGAACGTCCTGGTCGTGGAGGACGGGCCGCGCGTCATCGACTTCGGCATCGCGTCCGGCGTCTCCAACACCCGGCTGACGATGACCAACGTCGCCGTCGGAACGCCCGCCTACATGTCGCCCGAGCAGGCCCGCGACTCGCGCAGCGTGACCGGCGCCAGCGACATCTTCTCGCTCGGCTCCACCCTGGTCTTCGCCGCGACCGGGCACGCCCCCTTCCACGGCGCCAACCCGGTCGAGACGGTCTTCATGCTGCTGCGCGAGGGTCCGGACCTGGAGGGGCTGCCCGAGGAACTGCGCCCGCTGATCGAGTCCTGCATGCAGATGGAGGCGGGGCTGCGGCCCTCGCCCGCCGATCTGCAGGCCCAGCTCGCCCCGCACCTCTTCTCCGGCAGTGACGACAGCGGCACGGCGTCCGCGTGGCTGCCGTCCCGGGCCACCGCGATGATCGAGGCGCGCCGCGGCGGCCGGCCCAGCACGCCCCCACCGCCGACCGCCCCGCCCGCGAGCCCGCCCACCCCGGCACCCGGCCCCGGCGGTGCCACCGCGCCCCACCCCGGCCCGCGCCCCGCCCCCGGCCGCGAATGGGACCCCCCGCGCCGCGGCGGCGAGGACCCGCGCACCGGACAGGCCGCCCCGCCCTCCTCGGGACCCGCGCCCTCGTCCCCGGTCCGGCTGGCCGGCGCCCAGGTGCCGATCGGTCCGGGCCCCCGGGTCGCCGACACCCGCGGCGCGATGGTGGCCGACGCCGGGCCCGCGACCGGATGGATCCGCCGCCCCGGTGGAGGTCCGAACGGCGCCGAGCCGGCGCCCTCCGGGCCGCCCCTGTCCGCCCCGGCGCACCCGCCGTCCGGGAGCCAGGCACCGGACGGCGGCGCGACGGCCGCCGCTCCCGGCCACTGGCGGCCGTGGCGGTTCCGCATGTCCAACGACGTCTGGGGCACCCCGGTCGTCGAGGGCGACCTGCTGTACGTGACGTCCTTCGAGGTCCACGCGCTCGACGTGGGCAGCGGCAGACGCCAGTTCAAGACCCGGGACGTCGCCTGGTCGATGGCGGTCGCCTCGGGCCGTATCCACGCCTCCGACGGCCCCTCGCTGTACGCGCTGGACGCCCTGGACGGCAGCGAGCGGTGGCGGCTGCAGACCGACGCCTGGGTGTACTCCCTCAAGGTCGACCGCGGCACCGTCGTCACCGGCACGCGCGGCGGCGGCGTCCAGGGCTGGGAGGCATCCAACGGCGCCAAGCTGTGGGAGGTCACCGGCGTCCAGACCGACTTCGAGACGCCCGAGGCGGGACCCGCCGTCCACGGCGACACGGTGTACGTCTGGCAGGACGCCCGGCTGCGCGCGCTGGACGCCCGCACGGGCACCGAGCGCTGGTCCTACCCGATCGGCGACGCGGCCTCCTGCGGCGGCGTACCGATGCGGCTCACCCCGGCCGAGGACGGCCATGTCTACGTCTCGGCCGGTACCCGCGTCCTGTCGATCGACATCATGTCCGGCCATGTGCGCTGGCACTTCGAGGCGCCCGCGGTCTTCCTCTCGCCGCCCGCCTTCGCCCCCGGCCCGGCGGTCACCGGAGGAGGCGTCTACCTCGCCGACTACCTCGGCACGGTGTACGCGCTCGACGCCACGACCGGCAAGGACCGCTGGCGCATCGCGACCGAGTCCCGGCAGTCGACCGAGCCGGTGCTCGTCGCGGACGGCAACGTCCACGTCGGCAGCGGCAGCGCGCTCTACACCCTGGACGCGGTCACCGGCACCCCGAAGTGGCGGTTCGCGGCCGGCGGCGACATCATCGGCGCACCGGTCGTCGCGGACGGCAGGCTGCACTTCGGCTCGGCCGACCACGTGCTGTACACGCTCGACGCGAGCGGCGGACAGCTGCGCTGGAAGCTCACCACGGGCGGCGAGATCACCGGCTCGCTGGTGGCCCGTGCGGGCGTGGTCTACGCGTGCAGCAAGGACCGCTGCGTGTACGCGCTGGACGCGGTGAAGGGCACGGCGACCGGCCGGGGCGGCGCCCCGCGCTGATCAGCGTCCCGGTCCGCGGCCCCACTCGTCCGGGGGACGCGGCCGGTTCGGATCGACCGTCGGATACGTCCGGGTCGGCTCGTCCTCCTGGCCGGGCCGGTCCCCTCCGGGCCGGCCGGGAGGGTAGCGGTGGTCCGTCCGCGTGGGCGGAGGCGCCCCGGGCGGTCCGCCCGGGCGGTACGGCTGCCCGGGGCGGTACCCCGGCCCGGTCCCGTCCGGCGGGTAGGGCTCCCTTTCGTACGGCTGGTCCTGGTCGTACGGGTGCTGCTCGTCCGGATACCGCTCGTGCGGGTGGCGCTCGTGCCGGTCCCGCGCGTGCCGGCGTCTGGCCGGATGGTCCTCCGGCTCCTCGTACGGGCGCCGGCGCCCGCTCATCACGGCGGCGCCCAGCAGGAGCAGGATCCCGCCGCCCAGCGCGAGGGCGACGCCCTCGCCCAGCCCGTTGCCGTCGCTGTCGACGGTGAGGCTGCCCGCCGCCTGCCCCTGGCGGACCATCCACAGGGCGGTGAAAACGAGGACGACGATCCCGGCGATGGCGACCAGCAGCCTGGACCGCAGCACCACCCCGAGCAGGGTGACCACGGCCGCGGCGGCGAACACCACCAGCAGCGACGTCCACAGGTCGGCCCTGGCGGCGGTGATGCCGTCGAACGGGTCGGCGACGCCGTAGTGCCGCCCGTGACGGCCGTCGTACCAGGCACGGAAGGGGCTCCAGACGGCGGCCGTCGCTCCGGCGAGAGCGAGGATGGTGCCGATGACGTTCCGCTTCATCGCGGTCTCCCTCGGTCCGGCTCTCGATCACGACGCTACGCCGGGTGAGCAGGGGTCGCCACAGGGCGGAAGGGGAGCGCCCCGCGGCCGGGTGGCCGGAGCTGTCACCGGGCGCTGCTAGGGTGACGTGCGCCCGTCAAGCCAGGGCTCCGCTCACTCACACTTCAACGGGGGTTGAACGTGAAGATCCGTCACGTCCGCGCCGTCGCCGTCTTCGGCGTCGTACTCGTCGCGCTCACCGGAGCCCGTGGTTCCGGTGGTGGTAGCTGCGGCGGTGGCAGCAGCCACAGCTCCAGCTCCAGCTCCAGCGGCGGCTCGGACTCCAGCAGCTCCAGTGGCTCCACCACCGGTGGCGACAGCTCCAGCAGCAGCTCGGGCGGGGTTTCCGTGCCCGGCGGCTCCAGCAGCAACAACAAGGCCGAGCGCGACATCAAGATCGACGAGTGCAAGCTGGACGACGCGGGCAAGAACCTCGTCGCCCGGCTCACCGTCACCAACAGCGGCTCGCTGGACTACACGTACAACATCACCATGAAGTTCCGCGGTGACGCGAGCTCGAGCGCGAACCTCGCGCTCGCCAACGTCACCGGGCTCACCGTCAAGGCCGGCGCCTCCCAGAAGGCCGAGGCCACCACGCCGTACACCGGCAAGGGCGACGGCAGCGAGTACAAGGAGTGCGTCGTCGTCAGCGCGACGAAGAACTCCCTCTGACGGTCCTTCCGTCAGCCTGCCTCATCTGAGGCGGAACCCCCCGCCCCGCCCCTCGAACAGCTCGGCCTGCCGCTCCGGCGGCAGGTTCCCGAGCGCGATCAGGTGCGGGGCGTGGGCCAGGGCCTGGGTCCTGGCCGCCTCCTTCGCCGCCCACAGCGCGCGCACCGTCCCCTGCACCGCCTCGGTGGGATAGCCGGCCAGCACCGCGGCCGCGGCGCGGGCCGCGGCCACCGCCCCGCCCGGCGCCGTCAGCTCGGACACCAGGCCCGTCTCGTACGCCCGCCGCGCCGACACCCGTTCGGCCGTACCCATCAGGGACATCCGGGCCACCTCCCCGAACGGCATCCGCTGTGCCATGAGCATCGCCTCGTACGCGCTGACCATGCCGTACGTCGTGTGCGGGTCGAAGAACGTCGCCTCCTCGGACGCCACGACGAAATCGCTCTCCCCGAGCAGGTAGAAGGCACCGCCGCAGGCCATCCCCTCCACCGCCGCGATCACCGGCTTCCACAGGTCGTTCGCCTTCGGCCCGACGGTCAGCAGCGGGTCGTCGACGCTGTACGGGGAGCCCGGCCGGGGTACGGCCACCGACCGGTCGACACCGGTGCAGAACGCCTTCCGGCCCGCCCCCGTGAGCACCACGGCCCGCACGGACCCGTCGTACCGCATGTCCCGCCACACCTCGCCCAGCCGGGCCGCCGTCGCCAGGTCGATGGCGTTGTGCCGGTCCGGCCGGTCCAGGGTGACCACCGCGACGCCGTCCCCGCCGGTGACCCTGAGGCTCATGACCGGTCCAGCAGCCAGCGCGGCACGGTCGTGCCGCCCGCCGGCTCGGCGAACGTCACCCTGAGCGGTGCCCCGATGCGCAGCCGGGCCGGGTCGACGGAGTCGATCGCGGCGTCGGGCCCGGCGACCACGTTGCCGACGAGCCGGATGCGCGGGGCGTCCGCAAGTTCGACGAGGACCACGTTGTAGCCCGGCGCGTGCTCCGCGTACGCGGGCAGCAGTGGAGGATGCGGGACCACGTACGACCAGATCCGGCCCCGGCCGCTCATCAGCCGCCATTCGGCGTCGAAGGACCGGCAGTACGGGCAGCAGGGGCGCGGCGGGAAACGCGGCTCGCCGCAGCTCGCGCAGGCCTGGATCCGCAGCTCGTGGCGGGCGGCGTACTGCCAGAAGGGCGCGCCGTCCTCGTCGACGACGGGTACGAGCATGTCTCAACTCCTCAGCAGGATCGCGGACGTGGGCACCCCTTCGCCGGCCGTGACCAGGCAGGTCGCGGCCCCCGGCACCTGGGCGGTGCTGGTGCCGCGCAGCTGTTTCACGCCCTCGTTGACGAGGTTGAAGCCGTGGACGTACGCCTCGCTGAGCCCGCCCCCGCCGGTGTTGAGCGGCAGCCGGCCGCCGATCTCCAGCGCGCCGCCCTCGGTGAACGCGCCCCCCTCGCCGCGTCCGCAGAAGCCGTAGCCCTCCAGGGAGAGCGGCACCAGGGGGGTGAAGGCGTCGTAGATCTGGGCGACGTCGACATCGGCGGGACCGAAATCGGCCTGCTTCCACAGGTGTCGGGCGGCGGTCCAGGCGGGCCCGGTGAGCGGGTCGTCGTTCCAGTAGTTGACCATGCCGTGGTGCTGCGCGGGCAGGCCCTGGGCGACGGAGTGGACGTAGACCGGCCGGTGCCGGCAGTCGCGGGCGCGTTCGGCCCCGATGATCACGCACGCCAGCGCGCCGTCGGTCTCCAGGCAGTTGTCGAAGAGGCAGAGCGGCTCGCTGATCCAGCGCGACGTCATGTACATCTCGCGGGTCAGGGGCCGCTCGTACATGATCGCGGCGGGGTTCTGGTTGGCCCGGTTGCGGCAGGCGAGGGCGACGTTGAAGAAGTGGTCGCGGGTGGCGCCGTACTCGTGCATGTAGCGGCGGGCCAGCATGCCGATCTCGTCCGCGGGCCGGAGGAGACCGTACGGGCGGGTCCACTGACCCGGTGTGGGCAGCTGGACGGCCGTGTTCTTCCACGGTCGCGGCCCGCTTCCCCGCTTGCGCGAGCGCCAGGCGACCCCCACGCTTGCCTGGCCCGTCGCGACGGCGGCCGCGAGATGGGCGACGGTGGCGCACGAACCGCCGCCCCCGTAACCGACCTTGCTGAAGAAGGTGACGTCCCCGGCGCCGATGGCCTTCGCCACCTCCACCTCGTCCGTCTCCTCCATCGTGTACGAGGCGAAGGCGTCGACCTCGGCGGGTGCGACGCCGGCGTCGTCGAGCGCGGCGAGGATCGCGCGGCAGGCCAGGGTCTTCTCCGGTTCGGGCAGATGTTTCGCGAAGGAGGTCTGCCCGATGCCGACTATCGCGGTCGCGTCCTTGAGCCCTGCCACGGTCGCCCCCTTCCGTTGCTGACAGCCCGTCAGGCTACCGGTAATCTGACGGTTAGTCAGCTAACTGGTCGAGGAGGCTTGCGATGCGCGGCGACCTGGAGTGGGGCTCCGTCCCGATGCTGGTACGGGCGGCGGCCGAGCGGTACGGGGACCGGGAAGCGGTCGTCGAGGGCCGCACCACGACCACCTACGCGGAGCTGGTCCACCGGGTCGAACGGGCGGCGGCCGCGTGCATCGCGGCGGGCGTCGAACCGGGCGACCGGGTCGCCGTCTGGGCACCCAACACCCTCGACTGGATCGTCAGCGCGCTCGGAGCCGTCACGGCGGGAGCGGCGCTCGTACCGCTGAACACCCGCTTCAAGGGCGCCGAGGCGGCGTACGTCCTCGACAACTCTCGCGCCAGGCTCCTCTTCATCACCGGCACGTTCCTCGGCACCTCGTACGTGGCGTCCCTGCGACGGACCGGGATCGTCCTCCCGCACCTGGAGCAGGTCGTGGTGCTCGCGGACAGCGCCCCGGACGACTTCCGCACCTGGAAGGAGTTCCTGGCCGCCGGGGACGGGGTGACGGGGGAGGAGGTCCGCGCACGGGCCGAGGCGATCCCGCCTTCCGCACCCTCCGACATCGTCTACACCTCGGGCACCACGGGCCGCCCCAAGGGCGTCGTCATCACCCACGCCCAGACCCTGCGCTGCTACGAGACCTGGAGCGATCTGGCCGGCCTCACCGAGGGTGACCGCTACCTGATCGTGAACCCGTTCTTCCACACCTTCGGCTACAAGGCCGGGATCATCGCGTGCCTGATGCGCGGCGCGGTGATGGTGCCCCAGCCCGTCTTCGGCGTGGACACCGTCCTCGCCAACATCGCCTCCCTGCGGATCTCCGTCCTGCCCGGCCCGCCCACCCTCCTGCAGTCCCTGCTGGACCACCCGGCCCGCGCCGCCCACGACCTGTCAACGCTGCGCCTCGTCGTCACCGGCGCGGCGGTCGTACCGCTCCGGCTGGTCGAACGGCTGCGCTCCGAACTCGGCGTCGCGACCGTCCTGACGGCGTACGGCCTCTCGGAGGCCGGTGGCATCGTCACCATGTGCCGCCGCGGCGACCCCCCGGAGACGATCGCCGCCACCTCGGGCCGCGCCATCCCCGGCACCGAGGTCCGCGTCCTCGCCCCCGGGCCCGGCACCCCGGGCGAGGTCCTCGTCCGCGGCCACAACGTGATGCGCGGCTACTTCGAGGACCCCGCCGGAACCGCCCGGGTCATCGACGCCGACGGCTGGCTCCACACCGGAGACGTCGGAGTCCTCGACGCCACGGGCAACCTCCGCATCACCGACCGGATCAAGGACATGTTCATCGTCGGCGGCTTCAACGCCTACCCCGCGGAGATCGAGCAACTCCTCGGCGTCCACCCCGAGATAGCCGACGTCGCCGTCATCGGCATTCCCGACCCCCGCCTCGGCGAGGTCGCCAAGGCCTTCGCGGTCCGCCGACCCGGGTCCACCCTCACCGCCGACGACCTGATCGCCTGGGCCCGCCGGGAAATGGCGAACTACAAAGTCCCCAGGCAGGTGGAGTTCGTGAGGGAACTGCCGCGCAACGCGAGCGGCAAGGTGGTGAAGGGCGAACTGAGGGCCCGCACGCGGGACTGAGGCCAGGCATGCGAAAGGGGCCGGACCAGGCGGTCCGGCCCCTTTCCCGGCAGGGGTAATTGCCGTCGGGCTAGTTCTGGGGAGGGACGGGCATGTGGTTGTCCCCCAGGGGCGTGGCGGCACCCACGACATGTGTGCCCTTCAGCGTGGCCGACGTGGGGGTGTCGGCCGTCGTGAGCGTCGCGGTGCCTGCGGCAACGGCCAGTGCTATGCAAGCTCCGGCCAGCAGGCCCCTCGTGCGGGTCATTCCGTCTCCTCGTGAAGGTTGCTGCGTGGTGCGGTGGCGGCTCGGCTTTTGTGCTGCGGCCGCGGTGGCTCCCCCTCCGCGCCACCGCGGCCGCACCCCGTGGGTGAAGGTCTACTTGAGGGGCGGGGCGGGTGTGTGGTTGTCGCCCATGGTGACGA
>NZ_JBUEFZ010000049.1:0-36262 GCF_054963715.1 Streptomyces sp. STAM6
CGGAACAGGCCCCGCTTCGCCGAGTGCCTGGATGATCGGGGCGAGGGGACGCCATGTCGCCCGGCATCGTCATGCGCATCCCGATCGAACGGCGCCGTCTTGGACGAACAGGACAAATCTGCCATATGCATGCACCCCCTCGGCCCCTGACGACAGGACGAGGCCTCATCCGGCCGTAAGAGCCGATGCCCGGCGGAGACCGAGCCGCCCGGAACCGATCAGGGTCGCCCACCCCGACTTCAGGGGCGGCATTTCCTCGCGAGTGACTGCGGAGCGACCCGGGCGGTCCGCACCTTTGGTCCGATTTTCATCGAATTAATGCCACCACTGGCATATCGCCCGCGAATCGACACATAGGTGCATTTCACCCAACTTGCCGTGTTCGGAGAGACGTTGAGGGGCCGTTGGTTGTACGACCACGCCGTGAGATGGGTCACTTCCGTCACTCCGGCACAGCCTCTCGATCCGACTCCATTTCCTTTTTGCAGAAGGAAAGTTGAGCAGAGAGAAGGCGGCAAGCGGCGGGAAATCGCGCGGCAAGTGGGGACGTTCGGACCGTACTGCGGAATGCGGCTCTTGTTCGGGCGTGCCGCTCTCGCTTACGGTCACCGACACACCCGGACGGACCGCCGAATCCTGCCGCCGCCCGGAGACCGCTCACCCACCCACGTACGGCAGGAGCGGGGGACCCAGGTAAGCCGCCGATCCGGGCACCGGACCGGCTTGGGGTGAAGTCGCACGTCACGTGCGACCGGGCAGCTCCAGCCCGAACCCGACAGCTCACCTCGCAGGCGACGGAGAGGAATCCGCCATGCCCGCAAAGGGTAAGCACCGTCGTCCCAAGAACAATCCGCTCCACCGCGGTTTCGCCGTCGTCGCAGGAACGGGAAGCGCCGCCCTGGCCCTTCCGATGATCGGGGCCACCGCCGCCGAAGCAGCTCCGAATGCCGCGCATTCCGTCAGCGCTTCCGCGATCACTGCCGCAAAGAAGACTCCTGCCGCTGCCCCCGCAGGGGCCGGTAAAGCCGCCCCGAAGATCTATACCGTCGTCGCCGGCGACTCGCTTTCCGGAATCGCCGAGGACCACTCGCTGAGCGGCGGCTGGAAGCGGCTCTACAAGGACAACCGGAAGGCCGTCGGTGACGACCCCGCGCTGATCCACCCCGGTCTGAAGCTCACGATCGGCAAGAAGGCCGCCGCGCCGGCGAAGGCCAAGAAGGCCGCGAAGGCTGCGAAGCCCGCGAAGCCCGCCGCGGCCGAGCGTGCGGACCGTTCGGCGCGCAAGAGCGCCCCGCCGAAGGCCGCCCCGGCCGCCGCCAAGCCGGCCTACGCCAACAACCTCGACGGCTGGATCAAGGAGTCGCTGGACATCATGGCCCGGCACGGGATCCCCGGCACGTACGAGGGCATCCACCGCAACATCATGCGCGAGTCCTCCGGCAATCCGCTCGCCATCAACAACTGGGACTCCAACGCCGCGGCCGGAACGCCGTCCAAGGGACTCCTGCAGGTCATCGAGCCGACGTTCCTGGCCTACCACGTGCCCGGCACGCCGCTGGACGCCTACGACCCGGTCGCCAACATCACGGCCGCGTGCAACTACGCCGCCGACCGGTACGGCTCCATCGACAATGTGAACGGCCCCTACTGACGGTCCGTCCCCCGCCTACGCGACGGTACCGGCCGCTCACCGCGGCCGGTACCGTTCCGGTGTTCGCGGGGTGGGTCACCAGTACCAGTAGTGGTCCCGCCAGGTGCCGCAGGGCCACTGGATGACCCGGGCGCCGGCCTGGAGGCTGCCGCCCTCGACGGCCAGGCACTGCCCGCTCTTGCGGTTCACCAGCCGCTTGCCGCTGCTGGTGTTCTCCACGCCCCAGTAGTGGTCCGCCCAGGTGCCGCACGGCCACTGGATGACCTGCGTACCCGCCTGGGTGCTGCCGCCGGGCACGGCGAGGCACTGCGTCCGGTTGCTGTTGAGGTTGCGAATGCGGTAGTAGTCACGGCCACCGCTGGTGAACGCGTACTCCATGGACCAGTAGTGGTCGTTCCAGGTGCCGCAGCCCCACTGGATCAGCCCGGTCCCCTGCTGGGTGCTGCCGCCGGGCACGGCGAGACACTGGTTGCTGTTGGCGTTGCGGATCCAGTGGAAGGCCGCCGCCGCCCCGGTGTCGTCCTGACCGGCGGCGGACGCCGGCAGCGCCCCCGAGCCGAGCACGAGGGCGAGGGCGAGCGCGAACGCCGCCGCCACCCGGCCCGCCACCGTGGTGGGCGCCGCTCTTCCGGGTCCCGACAACTGCGTGGTGCCGTTCACTGTGCCTCCTTCTGCGCGGACGGACACTGTGTGCGGTGCGGTCACATCCTTGCGCGCGGTGCGGTGCGATTCTTCGCGCCGCGTGCCGGATTACTTGTCACTCAGCGCCGACTGGCGGGTCTGCCGGGGCGTCACGCCGTATCGGCCGCGGAAGGCTCGGCTGAACTCCGCCGGGCGCAGGAACCCCCACCTGGCGGCGATCACGCTGATCGGTCTGTGCCGCAGCAGCGGATCGGTGAGGTCGGCCCGGCAGCGCTCCAGCCGGCGCCGGCGGACCGAGGCACCGACGGTCTCCCCCTGGTGACGGAAGAGCGAGTGGAGCGCGCGCACGGAGATGTGGTGGTGCGCGGCGATGACCGCCGGGGAGAGGTCGGGGTCCCCGAGATTGCGCTCGATGAAGGCGTCGATCCGCGCGAGCATGGCCCGCCGGCGGGTGTCGGCGGACGGCTCGCCGCGGGCGTCGGTCTGCTGGGCACGGGCGGCCGCGAGGTCGAGCGCCGTACGCCCCAGGCGGCTGAGGTCCTGTGGGCGCAGTTCGTCCCCGTGCGCGACGAGGGCGGCGAGGATCTGGGCCAGCCACCGGTCGGCCCGCTCGGCGCCCCGTGCGGCTCCCGGGTCCGGCGACGCGGCACCCCTCGTACGGAAGTCCCCCGTCCACCCCATTCCGTGTCCCCTCCCACCCGTCGCCCCCGTTGCCGTTTGCCCGGCAGCGCGGATGAGCTTCGTGGGGGGAATTCCCCCTCACAACGGGTTTTCCAGTCATGCCGGGCGGGGGTGGAGCGCATCGCCGCCCGAGTGGCGCGAACACGCGGTAGGACCGGCGGGGCACGGCCGGGTTCACCCCCTCAGCCAGCCACGGAGCAGCCTGCTCACGGCCGGCATCGCCGCATACGTCATCAGGACGTTGAAGACGCAGGCGATCACGGCGCTGCTGACCACCACGGGCAGCCCGGTCAGGTGCGGCACCAGGAAGTAGCTGCCGAGCAGCGAGATCGGATAGATGGCGAGGGTCGCGCTGACCGCCATCTTCCAGCGCGGCGGCGCGGGCGTCGTCGCACCCGGCTCGGCGAACCAGGTCTCCATCCCGGTCAGCGTCCGCCGGGCCACCTCGGTGTGGTGGTGCCCCTCGCACTGCGCGAACCAGGCGGCGCGTTCGGGGGATTCCTGCCACTCTCGGCATGCCGCGTCGTCCCGGAAACGGTGCACGAGGAACCAGGGCGCCCCTTCGGCGGACGGCCGGAACAGCCCGTGGCCGAGGTGCCCCGGGAACCCGGCGGCGCTGGCGAGGATTCCCCGCGCCCACTCCTCGAAGGCCACCTCGTACCCGGGCTCGACCTGCCGGGCGATCAGCAAGGTCACTTCGCCGGTGTCGGCGGGCACGGCCGTGTGCTCAAGGGTCACCGCGGTCACATGTTCTCCTCATGCTCGTGCCGCGCCCGCACCCACTCTAGGGCGTGTTTCGAAAGTCCCGTCCGGCCGGCCGGGCGGACGACACCACTTTCGCAACACGCCCGAGGCGACCGGCCCGCGCGACGGCGGCGGGTCAGGCCCCGGTCGTGGAGCCCGGGCGGACGATCATCAGCACCACGACCACCGCCCAGAGGACGTTGAAGACGCCGGTGAGCATGGTGAGGCGGGTGGCGACGGGCGCGGCGGCGGTGGCGGCGGCCGGTTCCCCGGCCAGGGCGAGCAGCCGCCGCTGGCCGGGCAGGATGGCCAGGCCGAGCAGGCCCGCGGCGATCAGGGTCAGGACGAGCGAGGCGATCAGCCAGGTGTCGGTGAGGACACCGAGCTGGGCGCCGGTGGCGATTCCGAACACCGGCACGACGACACCCGCCAGCGCGTATCCGCTGCATATCCGGTGCAGTTGTGCGGCGATCCCCGCGGACCGCCCGTCCTCTCCTTCGCCGTCGAGCGCCCGCAGCGCGAAGCGCGGGAACATCGAGGCCGCCACGGTGATCGACCCCACGGCCACGATCGCCGCGAGGACATGAACGGACAACAGCAGCTTGGTCACGGCACAAGCCTCCTGATCGGAGCTGGATACATTGGCAGCCAATACATACACTGCCTACACCTATGGCGTGTAGGCTGCCTACTCATGAAGGCGGACGCGGTACGAGGACATCTCGACGGACTGCTGCTGGCCGTGCTGGAATCCGGCCCCCTGCACGGGTACGCGATCATCGCCGCGGTGCAGCGCCGCAGTGGTGGCGTACTGGAGCTGCGGACGGGCACGATCTATCCGGCCCTGAACCGGCTGGAGCGGGTCGGGCTGCTGACCAGCAGCTGGCAGTCCGACGGGGAACGCCGCCGGCGCGCTTACGAACTCACCGACGCGGGGCGTCGCGCCCTGGCCGGCGAGCGGACTGCGTGGAGCGAGTTCACGGCGGCGATCGGTTCGGTCCTGAACCCCAGCACGCCGCCCGGACTGGCCACATGAACCCCGCCGACCGGGGGACGGTCATCATCGCGGAGTACGTGGCGGACCTGACCGCCGCCCTGCACGGGCCGGCCCGGGCGAAGAGGCGGATGATCGAGGAGATCCGCGGCGGCCTGGAGGACACGGCCACGGCCCACGCCTCCGGTGGAGCGCCCGACGAGCACGCCGCCCGTCAGGCGGTGAGCGAGTTCGGAACCGTCGAGGAGCTGGTACCGGCCTGCCAGCGCGAACTCACCGTCGCGCAGGCCCGGCACACCGCCCGGGCCGTCATCCTGACGGCCCCCTTCGTGATCGCCTGCTGGTACCTGGCCCGGACCGCCGATCACGGTCAGGCCTGGCAACCGGCCCACGCCGCCCAGCTGCTGGCCGCTCAGCTGGCGGGCGTCACGATCCTCGCCGCCGTGCTCGCCGCGACCGCACTGGCGGCGACCGGCGCACTCGCCCGCAGGCTCCCCGTGCCGCGACGGCTGCCCCTGGCGGTCGCCTGGGCAGGCACCACGGCCGGCGCCGCGATGGCGGTCACGACACTCGCCCTCGCGACCGCCGCCGCCCTGGCCACGAACTGGCCGCTGCTCGCGTGCGCCTGCGCGCTGGCCGCCGCCTCGCACGCCGCCGTGGCCACATCGGCCCGCGCCTGCCGACGCTGCGCCCGTCTGGCGGTCTGACGGGCCCGCTTCACCTGCCCAGTGCGCGGGGCAGCCCCACCCGGTCGGTGCCCAATTTCGTGAAGACCGCGGACAGCAGTTCCGACACCGCCTGTTCGCCGATGCCCAGCCCGGCGGCGATCGCCGCGTTGTCGAGACCGTGCGCGGCGTGGCGGGCCGCCGCGCTCTCCGCTTCGGACAAGGTGTCCTGTTCCGTGACTTGTCGCCGACGCGGACGCAGACCGGCGGCGGCGAGCTCGGCCCGCGCCCGGGTCGCGAGGGACTCGGCACCGCAGGCGGTCGCGACGTCCAGGCCGGAGTAGATCTGGTGTGCCGCCCGCTCCAGGTCGCCGAGCGCGTGCAGGGCGGTTCCGTGGTCGATGAGCGCATGGGCCAGTTCGTACGCGGCCGGTGACTGCTCGAGGTGCTCGACGGCTTCCTGGAGCAGGACGGCCGCGTCGGCCGTTTCGGAGGTCGCGGCCTGGACCCGCAGTGCGTGACCGATGATGCTCGGCGTGCCGAACGCCCGGGCACGCGCGACGGCGTCCTGCGCCGTGGCACGGGCCTTCTCGGGCTGGTGCGTCATCTGCGCGAGGGCCAGGTCGAGCTGCCAGGGGCTCCACGCCGGGTTGCGCGTGCCCCGGTTGTCGAGACGCTGGCCGGCCTCGGCGAGTTGCCGCTCGGCCTCGTCGTTCATGCCCCGGGCGAGCAGGAGCTTGCCCCAGGCGGCCTGCGGATCGGGGTAGATGACCGCGTTCGGGAAGTCCGTTCCGAAGCGGTAGGACTCGGCGACGTTCTGTGCCGCAGTGACGTGGCCGCGAGCGAGCAGGGTCTCGATGAGGGTGCCGACGGCCTGCCAGTGTGCGGGCACGCCGGGACCCAGCCTGTTGGCGATTTCGAGTCCCTGGCGTACGAAGTCCTCCGCCTCGGCGAGCCGTCCGCGCCGGTAGCGGACGTAGCCGAGCAGGGTGTAGGCGAAGGACAGATGCGCGCCGCGCCACCCCCGGGCCTCGAACTGGGCGATGGCGTCGTGGAACTGTTCTTCGGCCCTGCCCGGCTGGTCGCAGTACATCAGGGTGAGGGCGACGACCGCCGGCACCTCGAACCCGAAGTCCTGGTCGGTCCAGCTCAAGCCGCCGTCCAGAGCCTGCTCCGCATACTGCAGGGCGCGTCCCACGGGTTCGCTGCGCATGACACAGTCCCAGCCCCGGAGCCCCAGGATGTGGCGTTCGGCGAGGCTGCCACCGGTGAGACGCGTCGCGAACTGGGCGAGCAGGCGGGATCGCGCCGGTGGGTTCTGCTCGTCGACCCGGACCGCGTTCCACTTGAACTGCTCGGCCTGCATACGGAGCCGGGCGCGCGTGTTGGTGGTCCGGCGGGCCTCCTCGGCGAGGAGCTCGGTGGCCTGCGCCAACTGCCCGGTGTGCGCAAGCGCTTGAGCGAGCCGGTAGGTGACCGATTCCCGCAGGCTCTGTTCGATCTCGGGCTCTTCCAGGGCGGCCCGCAGGTGGTTGACCGTCGTGGTGGGTTCGTGGAGAAGACTTGCGGAGCCCAGCTCGAACAGCACCTGAGCCCTGTCCTCCGGATCCGGCGGCTCACGCAGCGCCCTGGCCAGATACCGGCGCGCGGCGTCGGGGGCTCCGGCGGAGAAACTCTCCCGGGCGGCCTTGCGCAGGTGCTGGACGACCCAGGGATCACCCTCCGGATGCATCTCCAGCATGTGACGGGCGGCGGCCGCGGCTCCGAGGCCGTCGTCGATGACCGCCTTCGCCGCCATGCCGTGCATGGCGACCCGTACTCCCGGCGGGATGGACCGGTACACGGCCGTCGCGACGAGCGGGTGGAAGAACTCCACGACCTGGTCGCCCTGGATCGAGGTCAGGACGGTCAGGATACGGGCGGAGAACAGCTGCTCGATGGCCTCGTTCATCTGCCGCTCGCCGAGCGCGGCGACACTGGCCGCGATCCTCGTGGAGATCCCGGTGCCCAGCACGGCGGCGGCCCACGCGAGGCGGACGGTGGAGGGGCTGTGCTGCTCCAGCCGCTCGATGAGGCCACTGCCCTTGATGGCCGAGGCGAGGTCGTGGAGTTGGGGAATGTTCTCCTGTCGCGGCTTCAGGCCCCGCTCACGACCCTTCGCGGTGAGCTCGACGACTTCGAAGGGGTTCCCACCGGTGATCGCCCAGCATTCGCGGCAGAACTGATCCTCGGCGCCCTCGCCGAGCGCGCCGCGCACCAGCCGGGTCACGGCGCTCGACGTGAGCGGC
Organism: Streptomyces sp. STAM6; assembly: GCF_054963715.1. NCBI lineage: Bacteria > Bacillati > Actinomycetota > Actinomycetes > Kitasatosporales > Streptomycetaceae > Streptomyces > Streptomyces sp. STAM6. The sequence goes on from NZ_JBUEFZ010000049.1 coordinate 7,666, forward strand.
TCCAACTGGTGCGGGCGCGAACCGTTCCGCGATGCCAGGGTGTGCAGCACCACCGCTTCGGAGGGCAGTTCGTCGGGCCTGCACGCCACGATGATGAGCATGCCGAGCTCTTCGGCGCGTGCGGCGAAGGCAGTGAGCCACGCGAGGGATTCGGCGTCGGCCCAGTGGGCGTCGTCGAGGACGAGTACCACGGGCGTGGAGCGCACCGACAGCCGGGTGACGACCCAGTCGAGGCCGTCGCGGACACCCTGCGGATCGGGTGCCGCGCCGTCCTGCGGGACGGTCAGTCCGATCGCCGGGGCGACGATTCCGTACCAGTGCCCGAGGAGTTCCTGGTGCTCCTGCTCGCTCATGGGCGCGAAGGCGGGCTGGATCAGCTGGCGCACCACATGGAAGGGCACCTGCCTTTCCTGCTCGCCGCCGCGCGCGAACAGCACCGTGCAGCCGCGTTCCGCGGCACGCCGGCGGGCTTCGGTGAGCAGGGTGGTCTTGCCGAGCCCGGCCGGTGCCGCGAAGACGAGTACACCGCCCTGCCTCGTGCCCGAGCCAGTGGCCGAAGCCCCGCACAATTCGTCCAAAGCATTGCGGATTGCTGCAACTTCGGATTCCCGTTCGAGGATGGGCTGATTGGCCCGCCCTTGGTGCTCCACGGCCTGTGTCACCTCTTGTCCCCTCAGCGCGTGTGGCCGAGTGTACGGGCGATGGGCCGAGGTGATGCCTCCTGTGACCCTTTTCGGGGAACACTGCCTGTCCCAGGACTCCTGCCTGTATCCTGCGCTGCCGCGCCGTCAGTTCCGTGGGATCGGAATCATGGCCAACGCATCAGGCTGCGGGATACCTCCCGGCACTTCCCGCACTGTGGTTCCAGGAGCGGGGACCAAACGCCACCGGGAGGCCACGGTCGCCATCGCGATCACGATCTCCGCCACCGCGAAGGAATCCCCGATGCATTTGTGCTGACCCGCTCCGAACGGAATGAATCTGTGCGGCCGGGGCCGGTCCTCCGAACCGGTGTTCCAGCGGTCCGGGTCGAATTTCAGGGGATCCCGGAACAGCGCGGGATCCCGGTGGAGTGCGTAGGGGCTGTACCCCAATTCCGCTCCGGCCGGAATCGAAACCCCACCGAGTTCGACGGGAACCAGGGCGCGGCGGGTGAAGAGAAGTGGCGAGTGCAGGCGAAGCGCCTCCTGGAAAACACTGTTCGTATAGGGGAGAGCCGCGACGTCGGAGGGCCCCACCGGCCTGGCGCCGAGCACTTCGTCGACTTCGGCGTGCAGGCGCTTCTCCACCTCGGGATGACGGCCGAGTTCGTGAAAGGTCCAGGACAGCACGGTGGAGGAGGTCTCCGTCGCGGCGAAGAAGATGGCGATGACTTCGTCCCGGAGCTGCTCGTCGCTCATCGTGCCGCCCGTCTCCGGATCCACGCTCGACAGCAGCAGGGACAGGAAGTTGTCACGGTCCGAGGTGTCGCTGCCGTAGTCCGCGATCACGTCGTCGATGATCCGGCGCAGCCGGGCGGCGGCCGCGTCGAACCTGCGGTTCGCCGGGATCGGTAACCGGTCCAGAGCCCTCGGCATGATCGCCCTCGTGAGAATTCCCTCGAGGAGGATCGGGAAAGAGCGGTGCACTTCCTCGACGGCCGACCGCCCCAGATCGCCGGAAAAGATCATTTCCGCCACGGAGGCGAGCGCGAACCGCCGCATCTCCGTGGTCACCGATATCTCTCTCCCCGCCGTCCACGACGATGACATCTCCTCCGCCTGCCGACACATCATCTCCGCGTAGGCCGTGATGTGGTTCCGGTGGAAAGCCGGCTGCAGCAGTCGGCGCTGTTTGCGGTGGAACTCACCGTCGGTCATCGGAAGACCGTTGCCGAACAACGGGCGCAGTTTCTCGAACACCCTGCCCCGCCCGAAGTTCTTCGCGTCGCCGACCAGTACGGTCTGGATCAGCTCCGGGCTGGTGAGCACGTGGACGGGCCAGTTGGCCACGTCGAGCCGTACGACGTCGCCGTACTGCCCCAGCGACTCCAGGAGCGTGATCGGCCTGCGCCACAGCTCCAGCGCGTGACCGAGGACGGGCACCCTTCCCGGAGCCACCGCCGCCCCTCGTGACCGGTTGACTCGCGCCATGGACCACCCTCCGTCGTGCCGCTCAGATCGCTGAAACCAGATCGGGGCGGGTGTACGCGGACGCCAGCCCCGCGACCCACCGTTCGTCGCTGTAGCGGGTGCACTCGTACCTCTGCCACACATCGGCGCCGATCATCCAGTCCTCGTAGCTCTTCACGCACCGCATGACTCCCGCGCGCGCCGACGGGTCGGTCACTCCGAGCGCGTCCAGCGCCCCGGGCAGCGCCTGTGCGGCGGCCAGGAAGTCCTGGACACGGGCCCGTGTGCGCTCCTTCACCACGAGCACCGCCTCGGGCAGTGACCACTCGTTCCACCAGGCGAGGAGGGAGACGAGGTTGTTGTTGTCCCCGCAGGAGAACTCCTTGCGCAGCGAGAAGACGTCGTTCCCCCATGAGATGACGTCCAGCGCACAGGCCTTGAGGTCCTGGAAGGCGGGACTCTCGTACACCTCGGGGACCACTTCGGCCCCCACCATGGCCTCCACCATGTCCATCATCGGCAGCAGTTGGGAACTGTGCCGGCGCATGCGGATGTAGTCGTCGATCATCGGCTGCCGGGCCGCGGTGCGGTTGACGGCCTCCTGGTCGAGGGAGCGCAGCATGCGGGGGAAATGCTCCTGGTAGCGCCGGCGCATGCCCGGCGGCAACTCGGCCAGGATGCGGTCGCACAGGTCGACGAACCCGGTCACCAGCGGATTGCGGCGCACCTGGGTCGTGCCCTTGAGCCTGCCCGTGGCGAGGTACCCGGTGATGGCGGTGCTGACGGGGCGCCAGTCCTTCAGCCGCCCCGTCCTGATGAGGTGATCGTGCTGGTCGTCGAGGACGAACGACCAGGCCATCCACTCGGCGAGCAGCACGACGTGCCGGTAGGGCGTGTCGTGGCAGACCCGCGCGGACAGATGCCCGAAGCCGATGCCGGCGAACTGCTCGGCGGCTTCCGTGATCAGCCCGTGGCGAAGCGCCCACGATGTCGCCTCGGCGTTCGCCCGGTCTGCTCGCGGATGTTTGGAGCACTCGAAGGGGAGATGGAAGTCGGGAATTGTGAAGGAGTCAAGAAGGGCCATAGTCCCCTCCAGGGGGAATCCGGATCGAACACTCCCCGCCGCTGTCGTAACACGTTTTCACGGTCAGGCGATCACACCTCAACTACGATGGGACCACAGGAGCTTCCACGATCACTCTGGCCGCAGAATACGGCGATTCACTCACCCGCATGAGCACATCTGAGCACCCCATGTGGCCAATTAACGCGCACAGTCGAGCCGACTGTCAATATAATCCTGCCCGGAGCACGCGCGGGGTTTTGGCATTTGCCGGAGAGGCATTCCGGACGTCATATGCGAATGCCATATTTCTTGCTCCCGCGAGCGGCCGGGGGAACTAGGCGGACAGACGCCCTCCTTTGCGCAGGAAGCGCCGCAGCCTGGTCAGCGGCCAGGTGTTGATCACGTCGTCCTTCGTCAGCCACCCCCGCTGGGCGGTCCCCACCCCGTAGCGCAGGTACGGCAGATGCGTGATGGAGTGCGCGTCGGAGTTCACCGCGAATTTCACGCCGTACCGCTTCGCACGCAGGATGTCCTCGTCGCGCAGGTCGAGCCGCTCCGGGTGTGCGTTGATCTCCAGGGCCGTGCCGGTCGCGGCACATGCCTCGAACACCGCGTCGAAGTCGGCGTCCAGGCCGGGGCGTTTGCCGATCCGGCGGGTCGTCGGATGGCCGATGACGGCGACGTACGGGTTCTCGCAGGCGCGTACCAGACGACGGGTCAGGGCCTGCCGGCTCTGGTTGAAGTGGGAGTGCACCGACGCCACGCACAGGTCGAACCGCGCGAGGAAGTCACCCGGCCAGTCGACCTCGCCGTCCGGGTCGATGTTGAGCTCCGTGCCGTGCAGCAGTCGCATGCCGTGGTGCTTGCGGTCCAGCTCCCGCACGCGCTCGCGCTGCGCGAGCATCTTCTCGTCCGTCATGCGCTGCATGTAGAGGTTCGGGGCGTGGTCGGTGACGGCGTAGTACGCGTAGCCGCGCTCGGCCGCCGCCGCGACCATGTCCTCCAGGGGGGCGAGGCCGTCGGTGAGATCGGTGTGGGTGTGCAGGTCGCCGCGGATGTCGCTCTCGGCGACGAGATCGGGCAATTCGCCCCGCAGCCCGGCCGCGATCTCCCCCCGGTCCTCGCGCAGCGGCGGCGGGATCCACGGCAGTCCGAGCCGCTCGTAGATCTCCTCCTCGGTCTCCGAGGTGATCATCCTGCCGCTCTTGGCGTGGAAGAGGCCGTATTCGGACAGCTTGAGCTTGCGGTGCACGGCCATCTCGCGCGTGCGGATGTTGTGCGCCTTGGATCCGGTGAAGTACTGGAGTCCCGCTCCCCACGAGCGCGGTGGCAGCACCCGGAGGTCCACCTGGAGGCCCTTGGTGGTGCGGATCGACGTCTTCTTCTCGCCGTGGGCGATGATCTCGGCGGTGTGCGGGAGCGAGCCGAGGGCAGCCATGAACGGCGCCGACTCGTCCGCCGCGACCAGGATGTCGATGTCCCCGATCGTCTCCCGCATCCGGCGCAGCGACCCGGCGTAGGTGCAGCGGGCGCAGCCGGGGATCGTGGACAGGTCCGCGACGATCTGTTCGGCGACGTCCATGGCGGCGTTGATGAGGATCCGGCCCTCCCCCGCCTTCTGCATGAGCGCGACGCCGTGCAGGATGTTCGCCTCGGTCTTCTCGCCGAACCCCTTGAGGTCGCGCAGCCGCTCCTGGTGGATGGCGTCGAGCAGTTGGTCGACGGAGGAGATGCCCAGTTCCTCGTGGAGGACCATGGCCTTCTTCGGCCCGAGCGTGGGGATCGTGATGAGCTCGCGCACGCCGGCGGGGATCGAGGCCCTGGTCTCCTCGACGGTGGAGATCTGGCCCGAGTGCAGGTACTCGACGACCTTGTCGGCGATCGACTTCCCCACGTTGGGGATCTCCCGCAGCCCCTTGGCGTCGAGTTTCGACACGTCGGCGTGGTGGCCGCCGATGGCGCGGGCGGCCTTTTCGTAGGCACGCGCCTTGAAGGCGTCACCACCGGTGATGGCGATGAGGTCCGCGTACTCCTGGAGCAGCGCTTCGACCTCCTCGTTGGCTCGGGCCATATCTCCAGAGTGCCCCGCCCGGCGGGACCGGGCACGCCGACCGGCACGCGGTCCCGGGGACGCGGAGACGGGGGAACGGGAGGGCGCAAGGACGCGGAGACGCTACGGGAGGTTCGCGCCCTGGGCGCGGAGCTCCCCCCGCACGGCGTCGGCCGGGATCTCCCGGGGGCGTTTGCCCCGGACCGCCGCGAGGGCCGCGCAGACGCCCGCCGCCTGTCCGGTGGCCATCGAGATCGGCATGACGCGGTAGGAGGAGTGGGCCACGTGGTCGCCGGAGATGCAGCGGCCGGCGACCAGGACCCGGTCCACGTCGCGGGGGAAGAGGCAGCGCAGGGGGATGTCGTAGGACTCGCCGCGCGGGAGCCGCTTGAGCGTGGTGCCCCGGCCGCTGGGGTTGTGGATGTCCACCGGGTAGGCGCCGCGGGCGACGGCGTCGCCGAACTTGCGGGCGGTCAGCACGTCCTCTCCCGTCAGCCGGTATTCGCCCACGATCCGGCGGGTCTCCCGGACCCCGACCTGCACACCGCTCTGGACGACGTACGAGTCGGCGAAGCCGGGCACCCGGCTGCGCAGGAAGCGGGCGATCTGCGCCATCTGGCGGTGGGCGGTGAACTCGGCGCGGGTGAGGTCCCAGACGCTGGTGCCGAGGACCTCTGTGACGCGGGTGGAGTTGACCGCGACCTCGCCCTGGTTGGGGGTGGCGAAGAAGAGTATGTCCTCACGCGGCAGGTCCAGTTCCCCGGCGTCCGTGGCGGCACGCACCAGGTCCCACAGCCCGTGCACGCCCTTCCACTGGTCGGGGTGGTCACGGGCGTAGGCGGCGAACTGCTCCTGGTCGAAGCGGACCATGCGGAACATCAGCGTCATCGGCTGTGTCCAGCCGTCCTCGGGCCGGCCGATCTCGTACTCGGCTCCGGCCGCTGCCGCGATGTCGCCGTCGCCGGTGCAGTCGACGATCACGTCCGCGTCCATGACAACCGGTCCCGACTTCGTCTCGAAGACGGCCCGTGCGCGGTCGGGAAGGTCGATGATGCCGGAGGCGAAGGCGTGCAGCAGCGTCCGGACCTCGTGGTTCTCCAGCAGCTCGTACGCCACCAGCTTGAACAGTTCCGCGTCGAAGGGCACCGTGTAGCCGGTCTCCAGCGAGGGGCGGATCGCCGCTCGCGCGCGCACCAGCGCTTCGAGCAGCACCCACAGCACACCGCCGACGACCGGCTCGCCCTCCCCGTGGTCCGGCGGCAGCAGACGCCCCGCATCGCCGGGCACGGCCTGCTTCATCTCGTTGTGGAAGCTCATCAGCGGCATGACCAGTGCCGCCGTCGCGTTGCCGCCGAGGAATCCGTACCGCTCGACGAGGACCACCTCGGCGCCCGCGTTGGCGGCGCCGAGGGCCGCGCCGATACCGGCCGGTCCGCCGCCTATCACCAGCACCTGGACGGAGCCCGCGTGCACGGCAGAGCGTGGCGGCAGCTCCACGCTCCGGGGTATTCGGGGCGGCATCAGATAGGACACGGTTCCTCCCTCGGGGAACGTGGGGCCGCGGATCAGCCGGTCGCCGTCGCGGCGGCCGGCGCGGGGTGGTGGACGACGGAGCGGGGGACGGTGCGGTCCAGGTACGCGAGGAGCCGGTCGGCGGTCTGGGCCGCCCGCAGCTGCATCGCGGCCGTCCGGGCCGCCGTGTGGGCCGCCCGGACGGGCCGCTCGTCCCACAGCCGGTCCACTTCCGCCAGGAGCAGTCCCGCGGTCTCCCGGACCACGCCCCGCAGGGCGGGGGCGCCGATCTGCTGGGCGAAGTCGAAGACCTTGCCCGCGTAGGGCAGGGGCAGGAGGGGGATGCCCGCGAGGGTGGCGAAAATCAGGAAGTGCAGCCTCATGCCGATGGCCAGGTCCAGCTGTTTGACGATGTCGAGGACCTGTTGCGGGCGGTAGCTCCCGTGCAGCACCGTGCAGCGGTCGGCGTCGGCCATGTGGGACACCACCGCGTGGGAGTGACGGATGTCGTCGCGCTCCATGGGCACGAAGACGACATGGGCATCGAGCCGGTGGACGAGGAAGTCGCCCACGTTCGCGAGGAGTTGGTGGTAGCCCTCCTCGTCGAGGTGCTCGGCGGCGCGGCCGGGCTCGCGCACGCTCATCCCCACGAGCCGCACTCCGAGCGGCACGGCTTCGGCCCGCAGCAGTTCCCCGCCGGTGTCCCCCGGGGTGAGCAGCAGCGCCGGGTCGGCGGTGACGGTGACCGGCCTGTTCAGCCCGGCCTCTTCCAGGACCAGCCGGGACTCCTCGTCGCGGACCGTCACCTCGGCCGCCTCGGAGAGGGTCTCGCGGACCCACGCGCAGTCCACCTCGTCGGTGAGCGGGCCGGCTCCCACGGCGTAGGTGAAGACGGGGATGCCGTGGTCCTGGGCGGTCCGGACCAGTCTCAGGTAGCGGCGTGCCTCGGTGTTGTACAGGATGCCGCCGCCGCCGAGGACGAGGACGCCGAGGCCGCGCAGGTGCTCGGAGATCCGCTCCCGGCACACGCCCTCCCAGGCGACCACCTCGACGTCCGGGTGGATGCTGCGGCTGTGGTCGGGGTTGCGGGAGAAGACCACGAGGCGGGCGTCGGGACGCCCGGTCCTGACGCGGTCCAGCAGGGCGGTGAGGATGGCCTCGTCGCCCACGTTGCGGCCCCCGTAGGAGCCCAGCACGCCTACGGTCACACTGCTTCCGTCGCCCATGGTCCGTCCCCCTCGCGGGTTTCACCGGTACCGGGGGTACCGGCCTGGCACCGAGCCGATGAGCTGTGCCGTGCGACTGCCATGCCGTACCCGTTGGTGCACTCATCCACCAGTTCACCCCATGGAGATGTGTCCCGCCTCTCCAGACGGGCCGGGCCGCGCGGCGGTGGTCCTTTGCGCTCCCCCGGCTTCCGGGGGGTCGTCGAAGGGCCCGGTCCCCGCGATCCGCGCGTTCACCCGAAGGGCCGCGCTCCCGCGCCGGTGGCGGCCGTCCGAGGTGACGATGGACCTGGCCGGCCGTCGGGCCGGGCGGGTCGGCAACGGCGGAGAGGGCATCCTGTGACTGGCACACGCTGGGCGTACATCGGCTCGTTCACCTCGGGCGGCGGCCGGGGCATCACGGTCGCGGCCGTGGACCCCGTGACGGGTGCGCCGGCACCGCGCACGGCCGTCGATCCGTTCGTGAACCCCTCCGCCCTGGCCCTCGACCGGAACACCGGGGTGCTCTACGCGGTCAGCGAGACCGAGCCCGGCGCGGTGGGCGCCTTCCGGCCGGGTCCCGGGGGCCTGACCGCTCTCGGCCCGGTGGTGGAGGTGGACGCGTCGGGCCCCACCCATCTCTGTCTGGCCGGGGACCGGCTGCTGACCGCCAACTACACCTCGGGCAGCGTCAGCAGCCTGGCCGTGTCCGGGGACGGCAGCCTGTCGGGCCCCGCGGAAGTCTTCGCCCACCAGGGCTCCGGTCCCGACGCCGGCCGGCAGGAGGGACCGCACGCCCACCAGGTGCTGTCCGGCCCCGGCGGCCGCTGGGTGCTCAGCGTGGACCTCGGCACCGACTCGGTACGGGTCTGCGCGCTGGACCGGGCCACCGGCCGGCTGCGGGGGCACACGGAGACCGCCCTGCGCCCGGGCTCCGGCCCCCGACATCTCGCCTTCCACCCGGACGGCGAGACGGTGTACGTCCTGCACGAGCTGGAACCGCAGGTCACCGTCTGCCGCTGGGACGGCGCCGCCGGCCGCCTCGAACCTCTCGTGGAGGTCGCGATCGGCTCCGACGGCCTCCCCGACGGCACCCGGGCCTGCCCGTCGGTCGTGCACGTCGCCCCCGACGGGCGCTTCGTGTGGGCCGCGGTGCGCGGCAGCAACACGCTTCTCACGTTCTCCCTGTCCGACGGCCCCGCCAAGCCCCGTCTCACCGACGTGGTGGACTGCGGGGGTGTCTGGCCGCGCGATCTGGTCGCCGACCCGGCGGGGCGCCGGCTGTACGTAGCCAACGAGTGGTCCGGGGACATCACCTGGTTCGACGTGGATCCGGTCCGGCGGATAGTCGGCGAACCGGCATCGCTGCACGAGGCCGACGGGGTCGCCGTCGAGCATGACGAGCAGGTCGTCGGACGGTTCCAGTCCCCGGGCCGCGGGGCCGAAGTCCCGCTCCACGCCTTCGGGGGACGTGTCGTGGTTCCACCAGCGTGCGACGTGCGGCTGCGCCAGCCACTGCCTCAGCCGCGGGAAGTCGTCTTCGCCGATCCGGCGCCAGGTGATCATCGGGGTACCTCGGGGTCGGTGCGGTCGCGTCGCTGATGCCCGGGGACGCGCGGGGGGACCGTACGACCCAACGCGTCGGCACCGGCCGGAAGTTCCACCGGTCCGACGGGCCCGGACACCACCGCGCGGGCACTCGGGCGTAGGCTTCGCTCAGCATGGACGCGGCGCGGGGGGCGGGGCACATGACGGCTGGAACTTCACCGAGGTGGGAATCGACCCTCGATTCGGTCGTGGTGTACGCGCGGGGCGCGCTCTGCCGCCGGCTGGCCCGGGGCAGCGTTCCTCCGGACGGCCGGCTGCGGGTGTCGGGGCTGCCCCGCTCGCTGGACCCGGGCTCGCTGCGCGCCCGCGTCCTGGGCGATGCCGGGGTCCGGGTCACCGAGGCCCGGGTGGAGGTCGAGGCGGCACCGGTCGCCACCGGCGGCACGCCCGACGAACTGCGCCGCGAGGTCGAGCGGCTGAGCGACGCGTGCGCGGCGGCGCGGGGCCGCCGGGACCGGCAGGCGGTCCTGATCGAGGAAGTCAGGGGTCTGCAACCGGTGCCGCCGGCCCGCAGGCGCGATGATCCGCACCGCCGCACCCCGGTGGACGCGTGGCTGGGGCTCGCCGACTTCGTCGAGGAGCGGCTCACGGGGCTGCACACGCGCCTCGTCGAGCTGGAGGAGGCACTGGTCCGTGTCGAGCGCGAGCTCGACGCCGCGTCGGACCGGCTCGCCCGCGCCTCCACCGACGCCCCGTCGGCGCATGTGGACACCACGGTCTCGGCGGTCCTGACCCTTGACGGCGCCGGTGACGGGGAGGTGCGGCTGGAGCTGGAGTACGGGGTGCCGGGCGCCGTCTGGGTGCCGGCCTACCGTCTCACCCACCGTCAGGGTGACGGCACCGGACGTCTGGTGCTGCGCGCTTCGGTCGCCCAGCGCACCGGCGAGGACTGGACCGGCGTGCGCATCGCCCTGGCCACCGCCGACCTGCGGCGCCGCACCGACCTGCCGAAGCTCCGCTCGGTCCGGATCGGGCGCCGTCAGCCCGCCCCCGCGCCTTCCGGCTGGCGGGAGCCTCCGGCCGGGCTCGCCGGCCTGTTCACCGGGTACGAGGCGGCCGGCCCCCGCCCCGTCCCGGCCGCCGCGCGTGCGGCGGCCGTCGGCTCCGCTCCCGGGGCCGTGGCCGCGCCGGGTCCGGTCGCGCCGCCACCGCCACCGCCACCGCCGGCGCCGCAGGGCTACGGCGGGGCGGCCGAGCTCGCGCAGCCGGCCCGTCCGCGACCGGGCGGCAGGCCGCGTGCCGGCGCCGGGTCCTTCGCGGGGGCTCCCGTCCCGCTCGCACCGGCGGCTCCCGGCGCGGCCCCGCCCCGGCCCGCGGCCGCGGCGGCTCCCGCCCCGGCCGCCCCGCCACCGCCTCCGGCGGCCGGTCCCCCGCAGCCGAGCGGCGCCGAGCTCGACTACGCCGCGCTGGTCCTCAGCGGCCCCGACGAACGGGGTGACCGCAGGGGCCGGCTGTTCCCGGGCTCCCCCGGCGACGCGGTGGCGACCGAGTACCGCCGCCGCGCCGAAGCGGTGGCCGCGCTGCCGCTGCCCGGGCACGCCGTACGACCCCGCGAGTCGGCGGGGTCCTTCGACCACCGCTTCGACGCCGCCGCCCGGGCCGACGTCCCGTCGGACGGCACCTGGCACACCGTCACGGTCGGCGAGATCCCGGTCGGTCTGCGCACCGAGTACCTCTGCGTGCCGTCCGTGGAGCAGACCGTGTACGCGACGCTGGTGCTCTCCAACGCCACCGACCAGGCCCTGCTGGCCGGACCGGTGGAGGTCGGCGTCGACGACGACTTCCTGCTGACCGCGGCACTGCCCACGCTCCCCCCGGGCGGGGTCAGCCGGGTGGGGCTCGGGCCGGCCGAGGGCATCCGGGTCACCCGCCGTACCCACGTGCGCGAGTCGACGTCGGGTCTGCGGGGCAACACCACCGTGCTCGACCACCGGGTCCACGTGGAGCTGGCCAACCGGCTCGCGAGGCCCGTCACCGTGGAGGTCCGTGAACGGGTGCCGGTGACCTCCGAACCGGACGTCCGGATCGAGGAGCGGGCCGACTGGACGGCACCGGAGGAGGGCGCCGAGCACCACGCCCCGGGCACCCGCGTCTGGCGGGTGGAACTGCCCGCCGGCGGCACCACCGCCCTCGACGGCGGCTACGAGATCCGCATCCCGGCCGGCAAAGCCCTGGTCGGCGGCAACCGCAGGAGCTGACACACGCCATGTCCACGGTCTCGGAGCCGATCTCCCTTCCCGTCACCGCCGTCACCTGCCTGGAGGACCGCGCGCACGTCGAGCGCACCGCCGTGCTCGATCTGCGGGCCGGGGTCCAGCGGCTGCGGCTGGGTCCGGTCAGCGCGCTGGCCGTCGACCGCACCCTCCATGCCGAACTGGCCGCCGATCACGGGGCCACCGTGCTCGACGTGCGGATCGTCCGCACCTGGACGCCGCGGCGTCCCCCGTCCGCCGATGACGACTCCGCCCTGCGCGTCCGCGTGCACGCGCTCGAAGAGGAGCGGATCGCCCTGGAGCAGCGGCGTGACCGGCTGAAGACCCGGCTCGCGCTGCTCGGCCGCCTCGCCGCCGATGTGCTGCGGGAGATCGGCGAGGGCGCCGGCCTCGGGGAGAGCGAGGCCACCCGCTGGGCCCGCGAACTGGACCGGGTGGACGGCGAGCGTGACTCGTACGGCGAGCAGCTGCGCGCCGTGGAGGCCCGGCTGGCCGCCGTCACCGGCGAGCTCGGGGAGACCTGGCGGGCCATGGACCTCGCCGAGGAGGAGCCCGCCGAACTGGTCGGTCATGTCGAGCTGACCGTGGAGTCCGCGATCGCGGGACCGGCCCGGCTGCGCCTGGGCCACCTCACTCCGTGCGCGCTGTGGCGGCCCGCCTACCGGGCCGTGCTCGACGGCGACTCCCTGACGCTGGAGACCGACGCGGTGATCTGGCAGCGCACCGGCGAGGACTGGTCGGACGTACGGCTGACGCTGTCGACCGCGCGGTCGTCGCTGGCCACGGATCCACCGCGGCTGGGCGAGGACCGGCTGACGCTCAAGGACCGGTCCGCGGCCGAGCGCCGCACGGTCGACGTCGAGCTTCGCGAGGAGGAGATCGGGGATCTCGGCCCGGTCCCGGTGCTGGGTCTGCCGGGGGTGGACGACGGTGGGGAGACGCGGATGCTGAGCGCCCCCGCTCCGGTCTCCGTGCCCACGGACGGCCGCGCCCACCGCGTGCGGCTCTCCGTCTTCACCACTGCCGCGACCAGTGAGTACGCCTGCTCACCGGAGCTGTCGCCGCTGGTCACCCGGGTGGTGCGGTTCGACAACAGGTCCGGCCATGTGCTGCTCGCCGGGCCCGTGGACCTGGTCCGCGGCAGCGGCTTCAGTGGCCACGGGACGCTGGACTTCACCGCCCCCGGCACCCCTGTCGAGCTCGCCTTCGGCAGTTGCGACGACCACCGGGTGGTCCGGTACGCCGAGGAGTCCCGCGATTCCGGCGGCATCATGCAGCGGACCGTGGTGACGCGCACCGTCCGGCTGCACCTGTCGCGGTTCTCCGCCCCCGGGGAGCACGACGAGCGGGTGGTCGTCCTCCGGGAACGGATCCCGGTCTCCGAGGTCTCGGCGGTGGAGGTACGGCTGCGGAAGGAGGCGTGCTCCCCGGCGCCCGACGCGGTCGACGCGGACGGCATCGTCCGCTGGGACGTCCCCCTCCCGCCCGGCGGCCGCCGCACCGTCACGCTGGTCTACGAGCTGTCGGCGAGCACCAAAGTCGCCGGGCTCTGAGCTCGCTTCTCCCGTCAGCGGGTCATTATGCTGAGGGGGAATAGTCACATATTCTCGTACGTCTCCATGACCGGGAGAATCTTTACCGACCCGGGCGTCCGCGCCCGGGACTTCGAGTTCTTGTCACCGGCCGCGCCCTGCGTGTTCTCGTGGCGGTCCCTGCGTGTTCTCGTAGCGGTGTGGTCTGCGGTGCGCGACCATACGGACGCCGAAAGCAGCCAGCAAAGGGAACCACCGAGACAGGAAAGAGGACGGACGTGTCCGGCAGCGAAAGCGAGAACCCAGTAATCCCCTCCCCGGAGCCCACGTCGACTCGTCCCAGGACGAACCGGGACTGGTGGCCGAACCAGCTGGACCTTCAGGTTCTCCACCAGCACTCGCCTCAGGCCAATCCGATGGGCGAGGACTTCGACTACGCGGAGGAATTCGCGACCCTCGACGTCGACGCGCTGAAGCGGGACATCTTCGAGGTGATGACGACGTCGCAGGACTGGTGGCCTGCGGACTACGGCCACTACGGACCGCTCTTCATCAGGATGAGCTGGCACGCCGCGGGCACGTACCGCACAGCCGACGGACGTGGCGGCGGCGGTGCCGGATCCCAGCGATTCGCCCCCCTCAACAGCTGGCCGGACAACGCGAGCCTCGACAAGGCGCGCCGCTTGCTGTGGCCGGTCAAGCAGAAGTACGGGCGGAAGATCTCCTGGGCCGACCTTCTGGTATTCGCCGGCAACTGCGCCATGGAGTCCATGGGGTTCAAGACGTTCGGGTTCGGATTCGGGCGGGAGGACATCTGGGAGCCCGAGGAAATCTTCTGGGGCCCCGAGGACACCTGGCTCGGGGACGAGCGCTACAGCGGTGACAGGGAACTCGCCAGTCCATTCGGTGCCGTGCAGATGGGATTGATCTACGTCAATCCGGAGGGGCCCGACGGAAATCCGGATCCGATGGCCGCCGCCCGGGACATTCGCGACACGTTCGGGCGCATGGCGATGAACGACGAGGAGACGGTCGCCCTCATCGTCGGCGGCCACACCTTCGGCAAATGCCACGGTGCGGTCGATCCCTCGTACATCGGTCCGGAACCCGAGGCCTGCCCCGTCGAGCACCAGGGCCTCGGCTGGAAGAACACCTACGGCAGCGGCGTGGGCCCCCACGCGCTGACCAGCGGACTCGAGGGCGCGTGGACCTCCGAGCCGACGAAGTGGGACAACGGCTACCTGGACAACCTCTTCGGGTACGACTGGGAGCTGACGACGAGCCCGGCGGGTGCGAAGCAGTGGACTCCCACCGATCCGTCGGCCAAGGACACGGTGCCCGATGCCCACGATCCGTCGAAGAGGCACGCGCCGATGATGCTGACGACGGACCTCGCGCTGAAGCTCGATCCGGTCTACGGACCGATCTCCAAGAGCTTCCACGAGAACCCGGACAAGCTGGCGGACGCCTTCGCCAGGGCGTGGTACAAGCTGTTGCACCGCGACATGGGGCCCGTCACGCGCTATCTCGGCCCCTGGGTTCCCGAGCCGCAGCTGTGGCAGGACCCCGTCCCCGCGGTCGATCACCAGCTGGTCTCGGACGAGGACGTCGCCGCGCTCAAGGGCAGGATCCTCGCCTCGGGACTGTCCGTCCCCCAGCTGGTCACGACGGCCTGGGCGTCGGCGGCGAGCTTCCGCGGCACTGACATGCGCGGCGGTGCCAACGGCGCTCGGATCCGGCTCGCGCCGCAGAAGGACTGGGAGGTCAACGACCTGCCCGAGGTGGCCGAGGTGGTGCGGACCCTCGAGCAGCTCCAGCAGGAGTTCAACGGCTCGCAGAACGGCGGGACGAAGGTGTCGCTCGCCGACCTGATCGTCCTGGGCGGCTGCGCGGCCGTCGAGCGAGCCGCGAAGAACGCCGGCCACGACATCACGGTCCCGTTCGCGCCGGGGCGCACGGACGCCTCGCAGGAGCAGACCGATGTGGACTCGTTCGCGGTGCTCGAACCCAGGGCGGACGGCTTCCGGAACTACCTCCGGGAGGGAGAGAAGCTGTCGCCGGAGACGCTCCTCCTGGACCGCGCCAACCTGCTGACGCTGACCGCTCCCGAGATGGCGGTCCTGATCGGCGGCATGCGCGCTCTGGACACCGGATTCAAGGGAGCCCGCCACGGCGTCTTCACCGACCGGCCGGAGGCGCTGACCACCGACTTCTTCGTCAATCTGCTCGACATGGGGACGGAGTGGAAGGCGTCGGCCTCGGACGAGAACGTCTTCGAGGGCCGGGACCGCGCCACGGGCGAACTCAAGTGGACCGCCACCGCGGTCGACCTCGTCTTCGGTTCGAACTCCCAGCTCCGGGCCGTGTCGGAGGTGTACGCGTCCGCCGACGCGGGAGAGAAGTTCGTGCGCGACTTCGTGGCGGCGTGGACCAAGGTGATGAACCTCGACCGGTTCGACCTCGCCTGAGCCCGGGACCCCGGGTCCGCAGCCCCGGCCGGCCGTTCTCGGGCGACCGGGGCTCCGTCCCGCCGGAGGGCCGGGGTAGCTCCCCCGGGCGCTTCAGCCGCCCTGGAACCGGAAGACCTGGTTTCCCTCGACCGAGCCGGGCGTGGGGGACCCTTCCAGCAGCGGGCTGCGTTCCCCGGGGAAGACGGACACCTCGGCCCAGAAGAGGTAGCCCGCGACCACGTAGTCGTACGGTCTGCCGTCGGAGAGCAGGAAGAGGCTCGAACCGGGCCATCCGCCTCCGACTCTCCTCTCCTCGGCGCGCAGGGTGTCCATGTCCGCGGCGGTGACGCGGAGGTCCGTGTACCGGTCGGACAGGGCGATCCGGGAGACGTCCTGGAAGAGGACGTCGAAGGTGCGGGGGCGTCCGCCGTCCTCGCCTCCCAGGAATCCGCGCAGCAGGACTTTGCTGTGGGCCACTTCGACGGCCCACGGCTGAAGGTGCCCGGCAGCCGCAGGGGGAGTTCTCCCCGGACCACGTCGAACGTCATGGGCGCTCACACGTCCTGGACGCGGCGGAACGGGCGGTCCGCCTCCAGGGCGAACGCCACTTCGAGCAGCGCGCGTTCACTGCCGGGGCGGCCGGAGAACATGACGCCGACGGGAAGCCCGTCGTCCGTGGCGCTCGCGGCGGGCACCGAGATCGACGGGGTGCCGACGACGTTGTTGACGGGGGTGAACGCGACGTACGCGAGGATCCGCTCGATCAGCGTGTGGTAGGGCACGGTCGGGCTGAGATGGCCGATCGGCGGGGTGGTGTGGGCGAGCACCGGGGTCAGGATGAGGTCGAGGCCGCGGAACGACGCCGCGTAGGCCTCCTGTGTGCGCCTCAGCCTCCGCAGCACACCGGGAGTGCGGCGCCAGTCCTTCAGATAGGCCTCACGCAGCCCCCGGCTGAGACCGTCCATGCGGCGCCGGTCGAAGTCGGCTCCGAGGGTCCGGCCCGTAACACCGAGCAGGAACGACAGCAGTCCCCAGTAGCTGAGGAAGTCCTCGGTGAAACGGGGATCGATGGTCAGCTCCACCGGCTCCACGGTGTGGCCGAGGCGTTCGAGCGTGGCGGCGGTCTCCTTGACGGCCGTCCGGGTGGCGGTGTCGGACTGGACTCCGTTCGGGGAGTCCAGCAGGAACCCGATGCGCAGACGCCGGTCCGAGGGGCCTTCGACGAGGCCGAGGGGCGGCAGCTTCGGGCTCCGCCAGTACGTCTCGGCGGCGGCGAGGAACGCGGCGCTGTCCCGCACGGAGCGGCTCACGATGCCGTCGGTGACGATGTCGATCGGCAGTTGACGGCTCTGGGCGTTCGCCACGACCCGGCCGCGGGTCGGCTTGAGGCCGACGAGACCGCAGGCCGCGGCGGGGATGCGGATCGATCCACCGCCGTCGTTGGCGTGCGCGATCGGCACCGCCCCGGCGGCGACGAGAGCCGCGCTGCCGCCCGAGGAACCGCCCGCCGAGTACGCCGTGTTCCACGGGTTGCGGACGGGCTCACCGTCCTCGAACTCCGTGGTCGGGCTGAACCCGAACTCGGGCAGCCGGGTCTTACCCAGCACCGTGACGCCGCTGCTCAGGTACTGCCGGGCGAACGGCGCATGCCGCCGCGCCGCCCTCGGGGTGAAGGCCGCGCTCCCGTGGCCGGTGGGCAGGCCGAGGTAGTCGGTGTTGTCCTTGACGAAGGTCGGCACCCCGGCGAAGGCACCGCCCGCCGCCCTGCCGTGCACCGGGGCATCGATGTGCACCTGGACCGCGTTGAGCCGCTCCTCGACCGCCCGCACCCGCTCGGCCGCGTCCCGGGCCGCCTCGGCGGCGCCGACCTCGCCCCGCCGGATCGC
This sequence comes from Streptomyces sp. STAM6, assembly GCF_054963715.1. Lineage (NCBI taxonomy): Bacteria > Bacillati > Actinomycetota > Actinomycetes > Kitasatosporales > Streptomycetaceae > Streptomyces > Streptomyces sp. STAM6. The sequence goes on from NZ_JBUEFZ010000049.1 coordinate 25,299, forward strand.
CTCGGCGAGCCCGACGGCGTCGTGCTCTCCCAGGGCGTCGTCCCGGAAGGCGTGCACCGTGGTCCGTTCCTCGTAAGTCGTCACCGCTACCTCAGCCCGGCCGTAGGGATGGTTGTCCGCCATCATTCCTTACTCGCAGGTAACAGGCGAGGGTTCGCCCGCGAGAGGCCCGCCGGACGGGTGGCGGAGGGACGCGGCCGGTGGCCGTGTGCGGCGGACCACCCACCGCGGGGAAGCCATCGGGAGGTGCGGAGCGGCTCGCCGGAGGGCAGGCCGCCCGGGCCGCGCGAGAAAGGAACGGTGACCGATGCAGACGTTTCTGCCGCACCCCGACTTCCGGCAGACCGCGTTGCTCCTGGACCGTCGCCGGCTGGGCAAGCAGCGCGTCGAGGCACTGCAGGTCCTGCGCGGCCTGACCGTACCCGGCTACGGATGGCGCCGGCACCCGGCCGTACGGATGTGGAGCGGATACGAGGAAGCACTCGTGCGGTACGGCCTGGAGATCTGCCGGGCCTGGCGGGAACAGGGACACCAGGACAGTTGTGCCGCCTCCCTGGTGGCCGGGCTGGGGGCCCACCGGCCGGGCGCTCCGGTGCGGGACCAGGCGGAGCTGTTCGCCGCCGGCGAGCTGCCGCCCTGGCTCGGCGACGAGGCGTTTCACCGGAGCCACCGCTCGGCGCTCGTCCGCAAGGACCGGGACGTGTACGCCCGTCTGTTTCCCGGGGTGCCGGACGACCTGCCCTATGTCTGGCCGTCGTCGGACCGTGAGCCACGGAGCGCTTAGAAGGCGTACCGAACGCGGAGCCAGGGGCTGTGCAAGCGGATCAGGGCCCGGAGGGCGTCCACGGCTTCGGCCTTGGTGCCGTTGCGGTAGCGGACGTTGACCGCGCCGTTCTCGGAGCGCTTGTCCTGCTGGAGTTCCGGCCGCCAGAGGACCTCCTCGGCACGGGGGTGCCAGCCCAGGTTGACCTCGTGGAGCTGCCGGTTGTGGGTGAGCATGATGACCTCGGCCGCGGCCTGCCGCTTCACCCGCGGTGGCAGTACGTCGTCCAGGTGCCTCAGCAGCTCCGCCCAGGCCTCCCGCCAGCCGGGACGGACGACCACGGGGGAAAGGTTGAAGTGCACTTCGTAACCGGCGTCGAGGAAGTCCGCCGCGGCGGTGATGCGCTCGGCGAGGGCGAGGTGCGCAGGTCCAGCAGCCGGGAGTCGTCCGGCGGCATCAGGGAGAAACGGACCCGGGTCCGGCCCCGGGGGTCCAGGGCGAGCAGGTCGGGGTTGACGAACTTGGTGGCGAACGAGGCCTTGGCGGTGGGCCACTGCCGGAAGGCGTGCACGAGGTCGGCGGTGTTGTCGCAGATCAGGGCGTCCACCGAGCAGTCGCCGTTCTCGCCGATGTCGTACACCCAGGAGTCGGCGTCGCACTGGTTCGGCTCGGTCTTGGGACCCTGCCGGGCGACGTGCCGGGCGAGATGGGCGATGATCCGGTCGATGTTGGTGAAGACGGTGATGGGATTGGCGTAGCCCTTGCGCCGGGGCACATAGCAGTAGGCGCAGGCCATCGCGCAGCCGTTCGAGGCGCCGGGGGCGATCCAGTCCGCGGACCGGCCGTTGGGGCGAGTGGCGAGCGTCTTCTTCTCCCCCAGGACCAGCGTCTCCCCCTTGACCCGGGTCCAGCGCTCGACGTTGCCCTCGTTGCCGTGCAGGCCCGGGATGCGCCAGTGGGAGTCCACCGGGATCACCCGCGCCCCGGGGAACCTGGCGAGGATCTGCCGTCCACGTGGCGACGCGGCCGCCGCCGGCTCGGCGTGGATCTCCCGCACGGGCAGCAGCCGACGAGCCGCGGCGGAGTCCCGGTAGGACGGGCCCTCCGCGACCGCCGCCGGCCCGGCGCCGATGGCGTCGAGCCCGAACAGCGCGTCGGAGCCGTCATCCGGGGCGGCGGACGGATGGTGCATGGGTACTCCGGTCAGGCGGTACGGGGAGGTGGCGACGCGCCTCTTCCCACTGTACGGGGGTACGCACCGGCGACGCCTGAGCGGCACGTGGCTCCGATGTCCTCCGGCGTGACCGCTCCCGCACCGGCGACGGGCCGATGTCCTCCCCCGCGACCGCTTCCCGGCCCCGGCCTGCCCCAGGCGCGTCGTGGCCGTGGGGGACGGGTGCGACCGCGCACCATGACGCGGCACTCACGCGTGACCGGCCCGAGCGGGTGTTGGCCGAATTCCATCGCCGACAGGCCTCACCACCGTGTGCCGTCGCAAACCCGGGCTCCCCGCCGAGAGCCCTCCGCGGGAGGGCCCTATCATGACCCCGCCACGTGCCGAGGGCGATGTTCTCGGCGCCGTACAACGCTTGTGCGGCAACGCGGCACGGCTTTACGCACTCAGCACCCACACCAACGACCACGCCTTCGGACGGGTCGGCCGCGGACCGGCCGCCCCACTCCCGTTCGCGCGAAGCGGTCCGCCGACCGAGCGGACCGCATGGTCGGGAACCGGCCACGGGCTCATCCGTGTCCCAGAGGGTGAAGACCCACAGCAGGGGGGGACGGAAGAATGAAGGCGTGGGTGGTCCCCGGTTACACGGAGACCAGAGAACTCGGCTCGGGCGCCAGCGGCCGGGTCGTGCTTGCGGTGCACGACGGGACCGGAACTCCGGTCGCGGTGAAGTACCTCGCGGACCGGCTGCGCCAGGACCCGGCGTTCGTACGGGGGTTCCGGGCCGAGGCTCGGCTGCTCGGAGGACTGCACTCGCCGTACGTCGTCGGACTGTACGAGTACGTGGAGGCGCCCGCCGGTGCCGCCATCGTGATGGAGCTGGTGGACGGCATCGCCCTGCGCGCGCTGCTGAAGCAGTCCGGGCACACCGCCCCCGAGGCGGCCCTGGTCGTGCTCAAGGGATCCCTGCTCGGCCTGGCGGCCGCCCACCGGGCGGGGGTCGTGCACCGCGACTACAAGCCGGAGAACGTTCTGGTCGCGGCGGACGGCTCCTCCAAGCTGGTGGACTTCGGTATCGCGGCGGACGACGGCACCACGCCGGGAGTGGCCGGCACACCCGCGTACATGGCCCCGGAGCAGTGGCAGGGCGGGCGCGCCTCACCGGCGGCCGACGTGTACGCGGCCACGGCCACGTTCTTCGAGTGCCTGACGGGCCGCAAGCCGTACGCCGGGGAGAACTTCGCGGAGCTGGCCCTCCAGCACATCGAGGCCCCGGTCCCGGACGCCGAGGCCCCGGAGCCGGTGCGCCCGCTGATTCGCCGGGGCCTGGCGAAGCGGCCGGAGGAGCGCCCGGAGGACGCCGAGGCGTTCGTCGCCGAGTTGGAGGGCGTGGCCTGCGCGGCGTACGGGCCGGACTGGGAGGAGCGCGGACAGCGCAAGCTGGCGGCTCTGGCCGCGCTGCTGCCGCTGCTGTTCCCGTCGGCGGTCGGCTCGCCGGCGTCCACCACCGCCTTGGCCACCACCTCACTGTGGGCGCCCGGTCGCCGCGGCTGGCTGGGCGCCGGCGTGGCGCTGGTCCTGGGCCTGCTGCTGGTCTTCACCGAGGCGGCGGCCACGGACCGTACGGGCGGCGCGGCGGCGCAGCGGGTCTTCGCGACGACGAGTGCGGCCCCGTCGACGGGCGGCCCGGTCCCTCCGACCGCACCCTCGGGATCTCCTTCCGGGTCTCCTTCAGGGTCCCCTTCCGCGTCGGCGTCGGCCTCGCCGTCCCCGTCCGTCTCTGCCTCGACCTCGGCATCCGCTTCCGCTTCCGCCTCCGCTCCGGCGACACCTGGCCCGGGCATCCCGACGCCCCCCGAGCCGACGAGCCCCCCGCCGGCGACGACACCGCCGTCCCCTTCTCCACCGCCCGCGGTGGAGGTGAAGGCGGTGACCGTGACCTCGTTCCGGCAGACCGACTTCAAGGCGGCGCAGGTGACGTTGTCCGTCGACGCCTCCGGTCCGGCGACCGTGCGGCTGGAGTGGTTCAGCAGTGACTCCCGGGGCACACTCGGCGCGGCCGAGGGCTCCATGACCTTCCCTTCCTCCACGGCGGCGACCGCCAGGACCCTCTCTTTCTCGGGCACGGGCTGCTACTGGGGCGTGCGTGCCACGACCACGCCCGCCGCGGGCAACGGGGCCGCGGTCCAGCAGATCCTGATCAGGCAGTGTGAAATCCGATGAGCAACGACGACTACAGCGCCACTGTCCTCGGCAGCCACTGGATCAGCGGGCCGCCCGTGCAGGACGGACCGCCCGGGCAGGACGACGTCGCTCCCGACCGGGTCGACGGCTCCGTGCTGCGCTTCGGTCCAGGTGTCACCGCGGCGGCCGTCGCGCCGTTCCCCGTCGTAGCGGGACCCGCGCCAGCCCGGCGGGGCGGCGGGCTGCGCCGGTACGCGCTGGCGGCGGCCGTTCTGCTCGCCGTCCTCGTGTACCTCGGCTGGCAGCGCTACGGTCCCGGTATCGCGGTACGGGACGTGAGCGTGACCACCTCCCCGGCCGGACCGGCCTGCGACACGGCCGCCGACGTGACGGGCGTCGTCCGGACGAACGGCGACCGGGGAACCCTGGTGTACCAGTGGATCCGCAGCGACGGCACTCGCTCCGAACGGCTGACGGAGCAGGTGACCCGGGGCCAGAAGGAGGCCACGCTCCATCTGCTGTGGACGTTCCAGGGACCGGGCGACTACCAGGCCGAGGCGCGCCTGGAGCTGCTGGAGCCGACCCGGCACACGGCGGCGGTGAAGTTCACCTACCACTGCGCGCCCCGGGCTTGACGTTGTGCAGGACGCGATCGGGTCGCCCCGCCGCCACGTGTGGGCGCCCGTTCGCACCGGTACGGCCGTCGGCCGGCAGCGGTCCGGAAGCGTGTCCCGGCGCACCCAGAGTGGGGACTTCCGTACCCGCGCTCTACTGCCACGTCGCGGTGTCGGGGTCGATGCCGTGGGCGCGTGCGCTCGCGTCGATGATGTGACGCAGCCACGTGGCGAGGCCGGTGCGGATGCTGTCGTAGTGGGCGGCGAATCCCGGATCGGCCTCGTACATGCGGCCGAGACAGACCTGCATCTGCCTGGTGAGGGGAAAGTACGAGGCGAAGACTTCGCGGTGCCGCTCGACGAGTTGATTCGCTTCCGGGCTTCCGGGTGTGACGCCGGCGTCCATCGCGTCCCCGAGGGCGCGGTCGAGGCCGGCATTGGCGTCGGTGATGGCCTGCCATTCCTCCGGACCGCGAGCGGCCGATCGTTCGGCGTACTGCCGCCATTGCGTCGTGTCTCCGAAGCGCTGACGGGCTTGGGCGGGCCAGTCCGGGTTCCACCGGGGGCCGAAGATCTCGGCCTGCTGCTCGACGGTCAGCAGCAGGCCGCGCTCATGGGCGTCGATCATCCGGTCCAGTCCGGCGCTGAGCTGCTGGAGGCGCTCGATCCGTTCGGCGACCTGGGTGCGTTGCGCGCGCAGTGCCCCGGGCACGTCCGCGGTCGAGTCGTCCAGGACGGCCCCTATCCTGTCCAGGCCGAGCCCGATCTCGCGGTAGACGACGATGCGGTGCAGACGCTGCAGGTCATCAGCGGTGTAGAGCCGGTATCCGGCAGGCGTGCGCAGCGACGGTCGGGCCAGGCCGATCTCGTCCCAGTGGTGCAGCGCGCGGACTGTCACGCCCAGCCGCGCCGAGACCTGACCGACTGTCAGGCCGTCGGCGTCGGTGGCATCAGGCATGCTCCTCCTTGGCGCCGCGCCCGGCGCCCGGCGGGGTGATCCCGATGGCTTCAAGGTTCCGTGCCTCCTGACTGGACGGATCGAAGGGCTTCGCCGCAGTGAACACGATCCGGGCGTTCTCGGGGGTGATCACCTCCACATCGCGGGTGTTCCAGGGAGTGTCCCGGGGGCCGTGGACCGAGTCCGGGCGCACCGCACGACAGGACTCGACAAGGGAATCGATCTGGCTGAGCACACAGGCGAAGCTGAAGCTCATCGCGGGTGCCCGCTCCGGAACGCTCTCCGCCGTGACGAGGAGTACGTCCTGGAACGCCCAGCGGCGCAGATGGACAAGCCGGCCGGGGATGCTGAACAACTCGAAGAACCCGGGCCCACGCGTCCAGAAGTCCACCGACTTCGCCAGATCGGTCGTGGGGATCGTCACGAAGGCGGGCATTCCGTAGATGCCGCGGAACGGCTCCGGCGGAACCGCGTCCGGGCCGGGAGCGGGCACGGGACTCATCTCGAACGCGTTGTAGTAGTCGCTCATGCACCCCACCCTCCGGCCTCACGCAACGTGAGGGTCAAGCCGAGTTCGACGAACATCTCGGCGGACGGAACCATGCGATCAGCGTCGCTGGTACGGGGGCGGTCGGTCCTGGGCGGGGCCGCCGCCGGCCGCGCGGTGACCGGCGTTGCTCACCCGTGGGTGAACCGGCACCGGGCGTGGCGGCGGTGGGTCGCCCCTTTCGACCCGCCCTTGGAGCCGCAGCAGGCTCCGACCGACGGCGGCTGCCCGACCGCCTCCGGCACCGCCGGTGACGAACGGGCCGCCCCGCGTCGGCGGGCGGAAGCGTCCGGCCACGGCAGGGTGTATCAGGCCGGTCGCGACCAGCACATCAGCGAACGATGAGCACCTCGTACGAGGCTCACGGGGGCGGCCGGCACGCGGTGGCGTCGGGCTTCGCACGGATCTGTTCACACCGGCGACACCGTCGGAGTGGCCGAGCAGTTCCGTTCGCTCACCGGCCAGGACGTCCCGGCCTGGATGAAGGAACCTCCCGCCCCGATGTGATCCGCAGGCGATCCTTCCTTCTCCCCTCTCCGGGCCGGAGGCCGCGGCTTGATCGGCCCTCCGGCGCTCTCAGTCCGTCCATGTCCAGGCGGCGACTTCCGGCAGGTCGGTCCCGTGCTCACGGATGTACGCGTGGTGGCGGATGCGGGTGTCCTCCATGCGCTGGCGCACGGCCGCGGCCTTCACCGCCAGGCCGGGGACGCGGTCGATGACGTCCATGACGAGCCGGTAGCGGTCGAGGTCGTTGCGCACGACCATGTCGAAGGGCGTGGTGGTGGTGCCCATCTCCTTGTAGCCGCGGACGTGAAGGTTGGGGTGTCCGGCACGGCGGTAGGCGAGGCGGTGAATGAGCCAGGGGTAGCCGTGATAAGCGAAGATCACCGGCTTGTCGCGGGTGAACAAGGCGTCGAATTCCGCGTCCGTCAGACCGTGCGGGTGCTCTTCGTGGGGCATCAGCCGGGCGAGGTCCACCACGTTGACCACCCGCACCGCCAGGCCGGGCAGTTCGGTGCGCAGGAGTGTGACCGCCGCGAGGACCTCTTGGGTGGGAACGTCACCGGCGCACGCGAGGACCACGTCGGGTTCACCCGCCTCCTCCTCGGTCCCGGCCCAGTCCCAGATGCCGACGCCGCGCGCGCAGTGGGCCCGCGCCCGGTCGAGGGGGAGCCAGTCGAACGTGGGCTGCTTGCCGGCCACCACCACGTTGACGTAGTCGCGGCTGCGCAGCACGTGGTCGGCGACCGAGAGCAGCGTGTTGGCGTCCGGCGGCAGGTAGACCCGTACGACGTCGGGGCTCTTGTTGAGGACGTGGTCCACGAAGCCGGGATCCTGGTGGGAGAAGCCGTTGTGGTCCTGACGCCACACATGGGAGGTGAGCAGGTAGTTGAGCGAGGGAACCGGCGCCCGCCACGGGAGGGCGCGGGATGTCTTCAGCCACTTGACGTGCTGGTTGACCATGGAGTCGACGATGTGGACGAACGCCTCGTAGCAGGAGAACAGCCCGTGGCGGCCGGTCAGGAGGTAGCCCTCCAGCCAGCCCTGGCACAGATGCTCGGAGAGCACCTCCATGACCCGGCCGTGCCGGTCCAGGTGTTCGTCCGTGCCGAGCATCGTCTCCTGCCACGCCTTGCCGCTCGCCCCGTACACGGCCTGGAGCCGGTTGGAGGCGGTCTCGTCGGGCCCCACCAGGCGGAAGTCGCGTCGTGTCGCGGTGTCCGCCATCACCTGTTGGAGGAGTTCGCCGAGCACCAGCGTGGGTTCGTGGCGGTCGGTGCCGGGCTTGGCGACGGGGACGGCGAAGTGCTCCAGCGGCGCGATCGGCAGGTCCCGGGTGAGCAGCCCTCCGTTGGCGTGCGGTGTGGCGCCGAGCCTGCGCTCACCCTCGGGTACGCAGTCCAGTACGCGCGGGCGGGGGCGGCCGAGGTCGTCGAAGAGCTCGTCGGGGCGGTACGAGCGCAGCCACGCCTCCAGCTGTGCCAGGTGCCCGGGGTTCTCCCGTACGCCGGACAAGGGCACCTGATGGGCACGCCAGGTTCCCTCCACGGGCTGTCCGTCCACTTCGGCGGGACCCGTCCAGCCCTTGGGTGTCCGCAGGACGATCACGGGCCAGCGAGGCCGGCCGGTGACACCGTGCTCGCGGGCGGCGGTCTGGATGCCGGCGATCCGGTCCAGGGCCTGGTCCATGGCACCGGCCATCGCCCGGTGCACCTCGGCCGGGTCGTCGCCGGTCACGTGGAGGGGGTCGTGTCCGCAGCCGCGCAGCAGGTCGTCCAGCTCTTCGCGAGGAAGGCGGGAGAGGACCGTCGGGTTGGCGATCTTGTATCCGTTGAGGTGCAGCACGGGCAGCACCGCACCGTCGTGGACGGGATCGAGGAACTTGTTGGAGTGCCACGAGGTGGCCAGGGGTCCGGTCTCGGCCTCGCCGTCGCCGATGACGCAGGTCACCAGCAGGCGCGGGTTGTCCAGCGCTGCGCCGTAGGCGTGGGCGAGGGAATAGCCGAGCTCACCGCCTTCGTGGATCGAGCCGGGGGTCTCGGGGGCCACATGGCTCGGCACACCGCCGGGGAAGGAGAACTGCCGGAAGAGGCGCTCCATGCCGCTCGCGTCCCGGGGGACGTCGGGGTAGATCTCGCTGTAGCTGCCCTCCAACCACGCGTTGGCCAGCACCGCGGGTCCGCCGTGGCCGGGCCCCCAGACGCACAGCGCGTCCAGGCCGCGGGCCTTGATGACACGGTTGAGATGGGTGTGCACCAGGTTGAGGCCGGGGGACGTCCCCCAGTGACCCAGCAGCCGCGGCTTGATGTGTTCGGGTCGCAGGGGTTCCCGCAGCAGTGGATTGCGCATCAGGTAGATCTGGCCGACGGCGAGGTAGTTCGCCGCGCGCCAGTGGGCGTCCAGGGCTTCGAGTTCCTCCGCCGACAGGGTGGTGCCGGCGGCCGCGCCGTCGCTCATGAACCTCTCCGTTCGTGGGCCGGACAAGGGCAGGGGTCGTCGTGGCCGGGCGTGCCGCACGGCGGTGTCACCACAGCGTTTCGTTCGGTGTGCGGAGGCGACAGGGGCCGGTCGGCCTCATGCCCGGTCCCCGTGGTCCCGGGTTCCGGTCCGTGAGGTGCTCATGCGGGCCCCGGCGAGGATGTCCGGAACCGGCGCCCCGGTGGCGCGGGACGGCCCCTTCCCGGGGCGCCGCGAGGGTGGGCGTCGTCGTGCCCGGGACCCCCGGCCCCGATGCCGCCGCGGAACGGCGGTTTCCCGCGCCCGGGTGCCGGACCGGTCAACCCCTGCCCTGCATCGCGAAGTCGGAGCATTCGCGGCGTATCCGACTCGTCCTGCCGCCGGCGACGCCGGGCGCCATCACGACTCACTTTGCGCGACGATCTTCGCCGAGTGTCCGGACCTGCTGGACGGCTTGTGCAACCCCGGCGTCCAGGCCGCCGGGACGCACGACGTGCGACTGGCCTTCGGCTTCGCCGGCGCCGACCGCCGGCCGGTCCCGCTCACGGACTTCACCGAGGCGCTCGTCCCCGATCCCGATGCCGGCCGGACGCGCTGCCCGCCCGCGTCGCACACTCCTCTCCTTCCCACCGCGCCCGGCTCGACGGCCGGCGGCGGCCCCGGGCGGCCCGAAGGGCCGACCGCCCCTGTGCGGCGGCCGTTCCCGGGTCGCTGATCCCCGTTCGGCGGGCCGCGATCGCGGCCGAACGGTCGCGCACGGGAGGGCCGACCGGCCCTCCCCCGTCCCGTCCGCCGGACCGATGCTGATGTGACGGTGCACCGGCCCACATGGCCGCGCCCCGACCGGACCTATGAGGAAGGCATGCGATGACCCCCGCGATCACCGTAGGAGTGGACGGCTCCGCCGAAAGCCTGGCGGCGGTGGACTGGGCCGCCGACGAGGCCGTGCTCCGTGGCACGCCGCTCCGCCTGGTCCACGCCTGGCTCTGGCAGCCGCTCGACGTGCCCGTCGTACAGGACCGCGAGACCCAGGCGAAATCCGCGCGAGCCGTCCTGAGGGAGGCCGAGACCCGCGTCGCGGGACGGCATCCGCACCTGGCGTTCAGGTCGGAGATCGTGTCGGACACCGCCGTCTCCGCCCTGCTGGGCGAGGCCGAGCGCGCCGAAATGCTGGTGCTGGGCTCCCGCGGGCACGGCCGGCTCGTCGGCTTCCTGCTGGGCTCCTACGGACAGCAGGTGACCGCCGCGTCTCCCCGACCGGTCGTCTCCGTCCGCGCCGTGCCGGACCGGGTCGTGCCGGACGGCGGTGACGTGGTCGTGGGACAGCAGGGGTCCCCGGAGGACAGCGCCGAGGTGCTGGGCTTCGCCTTCCGGGCGGCGGCGGCGCGGCGCGCCGCCGTACGCGCGGTACGGGCGTGGAGCCTGCCCCCCGTCTACGCCTACAGCCCCGGCTCGCTGCGGCAGGCGGACGAGGCGGGCGGTCCGGTGCCGTTCGAGGAGAAGGCTCTGCGGGAGGCGCTCGCGCCCTGGCGCGACCGGTTCCCCGATGTTCCGGTCGTCGAGCACGTCGAGATCGGCAGCGGCGGCCAGGTGCTGCTGACGGCGGCCGCCGGGGCGCGCCTCCTCGTCGTCGGACGGCGGGCCCGGCGCTCACCCGTGGGCACGCGTATCGGGTCCGTCGCACACGCCGCGCTGCACCACGCGCCGTGCCCGGTGGCCGTCGTCCCCCACGAGTAGACGTACGACGGGACGACGACAGGGCCCAG
>NZ_JBUEFZ010000050.1:0-35623 GCF_054963715.1 Streptomyces sp. STAM6
GGGTTGGGTATGCGCTATGAACTGGTCATCTTTGACAATGACGGTGTGCTTGTCGACAGCGAGCCGATCTCCAACACCATTCTGGCCGGATATCTGACCGAGCTCGGCCACCCCACGTCGTACGAGGATTCCCTGAGGGACTACATGGGCGCGGCCATGCACCGCGTGCACGACATGATCCTGGAGCGGACCGGGCAGCGGCTGCCCGAAGACTTCGACGAGGCGTTTCACGCGCGGGTCTTCGCCGCGTTCGAGCGGGAGTTGGTGACCGTCGCCGGCGTGACCGACGTACTGGAGAAGCTGGCGGCGGACGGCGTGCCGTACTGCGTGGCTTCGTCCGGCAGCCATGAGCGGATCCGGGTGGGACACCGGAAGACCGGGCTCGACCGGTGGTTCGGTGCGGGAAGCGTCTTCAGCTCCCAGGACGTGGGGCGGGGCAAGCCGGCCCCGGACCTCTTCCTGTACGCCGCCGAGCGGATGGGCGTCACGCCGGAGCGGTGTGTCGTCGTCGAGGACAGCCCCCTCGGCGTCCAGGCGGCACGATCGGCCGGCATGGACGTGTACGGGTTCACCGCCATGACCCCGGCGGCGAAACTCACCGGTGCCAAGGGCTACTTCGACGACATGGGACAGCTGCCGGGATTGCTCGTGTGATCGGCCTACCCAGGGGTAGGCCGGAAGCCTACGCTGTGCCGCCATGACGGATGCGCGGTTGCGGCGTGGGCGGGGATCGCTGACGGTCTGTTTCTTCGTGCAGGGGGTGGCCTTCGCCCTGCTGGTGACGCGTATCCCGGCCATTCAGGACCGGTACGGAATCTCCGACGGGCTGCTGCCCGCCTTCCTCGCGGCCGTACCCCTCCTGGCAGGGGTGGGGAGCGTCGCCACCGGGAAGCTGGTGGCGCGCCTGGCGCCCGGCGCGGTGCTGAGGTGGTCCCAGCCCCTCGTCCTGCTGGCCCTGCTCGGCGTCGGGCTGGGGGACGGCCTGGGAGAGGTGGCCGCCGCGCTCGGTGTGTTCGGGCTGGCGGTCGGGGCGCTCGACGCGTCCATGAACATGCTCGGCGTCAGCCTGCAGGCGGCGTACGGGCGAAGCATCATGCTCGGATTCCACGCGGCGTACAGCCTGGGCGGGATCGCCGGTGCCTCGCTCGCCTGGGCCGGGGCCCACTGGAACCTGTCGTTGGCCGCGTCGTACCTGCCGGTGGTCCTGGTGCTGCTACCGGCGGCGCTCGTGGGCAGCCGGTGGTACCTCGACGGGCAGCGGGCCGGGACGCCTGAGAGGGAGCGGGCGGGGGCGTCGTTCGCGGTGCTGCTGCCGCTCTGCCTGGTGATGACCTTCGCGTACATCGGGGACTCGACGGTGTCGAACTGGAGTGCCAAGTATCTGCAGGATGTGCTCGGGGGTTCGGAGGAGCTGGCGACCGTTCCGTACAACGCCTACATGCTCACCACCCTGTTGGGGCGGGCCGTCGGGGACCTCGGGGTGCGGCGGTTCGGGGGCGTGGCGGTCGTACGGGCGGGGGCGGTGCTCGCGGCGGCCGGGTTCGCGGCGGTGGCCGGGGCGCCGGGGCCGTGGGCGGGGCTGGCCGGGTTCACGGTGCTGGGACTGGGACTGAGTGTGCTGGTCCCGCAGACGTTCGCCGCGGCGGGGAGCGACGCGGACGTGGCACGGCTGAACGTCTTCAACTATGTGGGTTTCCTCGTCGGGTCGCCGTTGGTCGGGGCGCTGGGGGACATGTGGAGCTATCGCGGGGCGATGCTCGTGCCCATGGTGTTGGTGCTGGTGACGTTGTGGTACGCCAAGTCGTTCGGCGTAGAACGGGACCGATACGGTGGCAATCATGAGCGGCCGCGCACTGTTGATGTGGGATGACGCAGTTACGGGATACGACTTCGGGGCGAGCCACCCGATGGATCCCGTCCGGCTCGCGCTGACGATGGGGTTGGTGCGCGCCTACGGGCTGGACCGGGCGGTGGACGTCGTGGCGGCGAAGTCGGCCGGGGACTCGACCCTGCGGCTGGTGCACCGCGAGGACTACGTGGCGGCGGTGCGGGCGGCGTCGGCGGACCCGCAGAAGGCGGACCAGGCGTACGGTCTGGGGACACTGGACGACCCGGCGTTCGCCGGGATGCACGAGGCGTCGGCGCTGATCGCCGGGCAGTCCGTGGGCGCCGCGGAGGCCGTGTGGCGGGGAGAGGCCGCGCACGCGGTGAACTTCGCCGGCGGGCTGCACCACGCGATGCCGGGTTCGGCGGCGGGCTTCTGCATCTACAACGACGCGTCGCTCGCGATCGCGCGGCTGCTGGAGCTCGGGGCGGAGCGGGTCGCGTACGTGGACGTGGACGTGCACCACGGTGACGGGGTGCAGGCGACGTTCTGGGACGACCCGCGGGTGCTGACGATCTCGCTGCACGAGCATCCGCGGACCCTGTTCCCGGGCACGGGCTGGCCCGAGGAGACCGGGGCGCCCGGTGCGGGTGAGGGCGGTGCGGTCAATGTGGCGCTGCCGGCCGGGACGGGCGACGCGGGGTGGCTGCGCGCCTTCCACGCGGTCGTGCCCGAACTGCTCGCGGACTTCCGGCCCCAGGTGCTCGTGACGCAGCACGGCGCGGACACGCACTTCGAGGACCCGCTGGCGCATCTGGCGGTGTCCCTGGACGCCCAGCGGGCGGTGCAGATGGCGTGTCACGGCCTCGCGCACGAGTATGTCGACGGGGGCAAGTGGGTGGCGCTCGGCGGTGGCGGGTACGCGGTCGTGGACGTCGTACCGCGCTCGTGGACGCATCTCGTCGGGATCGCGGCGGACGCGCCGGTGGAGCCGGAGTCGGTGATCCCGTCGTCGTGGCGGGACGAGGTGTACGCGCGGACGCGGCAGCCGGCGCCCGGACGGATGACGGACGGGCGGTGGCCGGTGACGTGGCGGGGCTGGGACGAGGGGTACGACCCGGCGGACCGGCTCGACCAGGCGGTGCTGGCGGCACGGCGGGCGGCGTTCCCGCTGCGCGGGCTGCTGCCGTAGTCGGCCCCCCTGGTGCGGCGGGTCCCGGTGCGGCGGGAGCCGCGCGTGCGCCGCGGTCGGCCGGGTCCGGTGGCGTGGCCTGGTTGAGCCAACTGTGCGAAGTGTGTCTGGTTTTGGCGCTGGTGCTCGGGGTCTGAGGGACCATCGGCTCCGTGCTGAGTACCGGGGCGCTGCGCGCGCATCTGTTGGCGGCCAGGCTGGCCGGGCCCGTGGCCACGTCGCGGGAGGAGAGCCTGCGGAGCTACCGCCTCTTCGTGGCGCGTGATCCGCGGGTTCTCATCGGGCTGGATCCGCAGTGGGGGTGGGGCGAGGGGGATCTGCTGCGGTTGATGGCGGACAAGTGCGGGGTCTCCGACGATCCGGCGCACCGGTCGGGGCCCGATGTCATCGACCCCGAGCGCACGCTGAGAGCTCTCGACGCGTTCGCGGAGCGGCTCGGGGAGGTGGCCGGACGGCGGGCGCCGGTGCTGTTCGGAACCGGTCATCCGCATCGGCTGCTGGGGTTCTACGCAGGGTTGGCAGACGCGATGTCGGCGGCAGGATGCACTGTCCTCACACCGGCGCAGGGGCGATGTGTCGACATAACGACCCGGTTCGGCGTACGCACGTACCGCCTCGATTACGTACGGGGAGTCGCGCTGGTGCGAGAGCCGGGGACCGAAGGCGCCGGTTGTGAGCCCGGCGCACACACCCACTCTCCCCTGCCGGTCAGGGTCGCTCTGGAGGCCGTCGCGGACGGCGGATGGCCGCTGCCCGAGCTGGTCGTCGGAGACCACGGATGGGTCTGCGGGGCAGGTCAGCTGGGCATTGAGGCCATGGGGCTGGCCGACACCGACGACCCCGCCCTGTTCGTCGGTGAGGCGGAGGGGCGCGTGGCCGTGACTGTGCCGCTCGATGACGCTGTGCGGTCCCATTACTACCGACCGCTTACTCGCTATGTACTCAATCGAGCGTGTCTGTCACAGTAGGCGGCCGATGGCTGCTCCTCTTCCCCACTCGTATCACCCGCCCCTAGTCTGGTGAGTGAGCGCACCGCGACGAAGAGTCACCGGAGGGGAAGCCGGTGGGCGTTGTGGGCGGAAGGTACAGGTGGGTCATGGCTGCAGACCAGAGGCCTCTTAACGAGGTCGTGTTCCTGACCGTGGCGGAAGTCGCCTCGGTGATGCGAGTGTCGAAGATGACCGTGTACCGCTTGGTGCACAGCGGTCATCTGCCGGCCATCCGGGTGGGCAGGTCCTTCCGGGTTCCGGAGCAAGCGGTTCACGAGTACCTGCGGGAGTCTTTCGTGGGGGTGGAGACCGCGTAGCGGGAGTCGCGCGGAAGCTTCGGGAGTCCCGCGTGCCCCTCGGATTACAAGCTCGGCGCTCGGGCCGGTAGGCTAGGCCGACGTAGGTCGTGTGGGCCCAGACGCCCCGCACCGAGATCCCCGCTTGTGCGGGGGTGTTCCGAGAAGTGAGCGAGGGTAGTCGTGGGCTCTGTTATCAAGAAGCGGCGTAAGCGGATGGCCAAGAAGAAGCACCGCAAGCTGCTCAAGCGCACCCGCGTTCAGCGTCGCAACAAGAAGTAAGCGACGGCTGTACGTGAGGCATTCGTGGCCCTCCCACCAGTTCCGGTGGGAGGGCCACGGTGTTGTCCGGGGGACGTACTCGGAGTAGTACGGGTGGCGCGGTCATCACAGCGCACCGTCGAACCGCTACGGTGGCGCGTACAGCGGGGACCGACGACCGAGGACCGAACGGAAGGCGCTGATCTTGGGGAAGGTCGTGCTCGTCACCGGGGTGGCCCGGCAGCTCGGCGGCCGTTTCGTACGGCGCATCCAGCGGGATCCCGAGGTGGACCGGGTGATCGGCGTGGACGCCGTACCACCCACCCATCACCTCGGCAGCGCCGAGTTCGTCCGCGTGGACATCCGGCAGCCCGCCATCGGACGGGTGCTCGCCGAGTACGGCGTCGACACGGTCGTCCACATGGACGTCACCGGCACACCTTTGGGCGCCGGTGGCCGGACCGCGGTCAAGGAGACCAACGTCATCGGCACGATGCAGCTGTTGGGGGCCTGCCAGAAGTCGCCGACGATCCGGCGGCTGGTCGTGAAGTCCAGTACGAGCGTCTACGGCTCGGCACCCCGCGACCCCGCCGTCTTCACCGAGACGACCCCGCCGAAGTCGCTGCCCAGCGGCGGCTTCGCGAAGGACGCCGTCGAGGTCGAGGGTTACGTCCGCGGCTTCGCCCGCCGGCGGCCCGATGTGGCGGTGTGCGTACTGCGCTTCGCCAACATCCTGGGGCCCGGCGCCGACTCCCCGCTCGCCGAGTACTTCTCGCTGCCCGTCCTGCCGACCGTCTTCGGCTACGACCCCCGGCTGCAGTTCGTCCACGAGGAGGACGTCGTCGAGGTGCTGCGGATCGCCTCGCACGAGCCTCGGCGCGCCACGCTGAACAGCGGGACGTTCAACATCGCCGGCGACGGTGTGCTCACGCTGTCGCAGTGTTCGCGCCGGCTGGGACGGCCGACCGTGCCCGTCCTGCTGCCGGCGGTCACGTGGGTCGGCACGGCGCTGCGCACGGTCGGTGTGAGCGACTTCTCGCCGGAGCAGATCCGGCTGCTGACGCACGGCCGGGTGGTGAGCACCACGGAGATGCGCGAGACACTCGGGTACGAGCCGGTCTATACGACCGCGGAGACCTTCGCGGACTTCGCGCGGAGCCGCGGGCCCGGGCTGCTGCCGCCGGAGGCTCTGGCGGGAGCGGTCGACCGGCTCGCCGCGTCGCGGCCGGTGAGCGGCGGCAGGAAGAGACTCACCGCGCCGGACAGTGCCCGATAGGCCGGAGAGCGGCCACAGCAGCGACGAGCGCCGGACAACCGGATAAGGAGCCCGAGCAACGATGGCGGACGCCAAGGTCATTCCGTTCGACGACGACCGGTCGCGCGCGGGTGCGCAGCGCACGGGGCGTCGACGGTCCGGGGGGCGCGGTTCCCGGTGGAAGGATGAGGCCGGGGGCGCCGCCGACGCCGCGGTCAGCCCCTTGCCCGGGCAGCACGCGGAAGTGCCGGTGGACGCGCACACGGGTGAGGGTGCGGCCGGTCATGGGTCCGGGCCGGGCGGTGCCGTGGCCGAGGAGAACGCGTGGGAGAGGCGGATCGCCGGCGGTCTGGCGTTCCTCCGGCGGCGCGTCACGGGCGAGTACGAGGTCGACGAGTTCGGCTATGACAAGGAACTGACCGATCAGGTCCTGATGTCGCTCCTCCGGCCGCTCTACGAGAAGTACTTCCGCGTCGAGGTGAAGGGCATCGAGAACATCCCGTCCAAGGGCGGCGCCCTGGTGGTGGCGAACCACTCGGGGACGCTGCCGCTCGACGGGCTGATGATGCAGGTCGCCGTTCACGACAACCATCCGGCCGGGCGTCATCTGCGGCTGCTCGCCGCGGACCTGGTCTTCATGCTGCCGGTCGTCAACGAACTGGCCCGGAAGGCCGGGCACACCCTGGCCTGCGCGGAGGACGCGGAGCGGCTGCTGCGGCGCGGTGAGGTCGTCGGAGTGATGCCGGAGGGCTTCAAGGGCATCGGGAAGCCCTTCAGCGAGCGCTACAAGCTGCAGCGGTTCGGGCGGGGCGGCTTCGTCTCCACGGCGCTGCGCGCCGGCGTGCCGATCGTGCCGTGCTCGATCGTCGGGGCCGAGGAGATCTACCCCATGGTCGGCAACGCGAAGACACTGGCGCGGCTGCTCGGATTTCCGTACTTCCCGATCACGCCGACATTTCCCTGGCTCGGGCCGCTGGGAGCGGTGCCCCTGCCGACGAAGTGGACCATCCAGTTCGGCGAGCCGATTCCGACGGACGGCTACACGCCGGAGGCCGCGGACGATCCGATGCTGATGTTCAATCTGACGGACCAGGTGCGGGAGCAGATCCAGCACACGCTGTACAAGCTGCTCGTTCAGCGGCGGTCGGTCTTCTTCTGACAGGCCGACGAAGCCGACGGTGGGGCGCCCGCCGCAGGCGGGGCGCCCCACGCCGTACTACCTCGCGTCTTCTCCGTCGATGCTCAGGCCCGGGAGGATGCCGGGGAACAGCGGCGGGATCGTGACGTCGGGCGCGGGCGCCGGACTCTCCTGGCTCGACACCGGCGGAGATGTGGACGGTCCGGGCTCCAGCAGGCCACCCGTGTTGCCGCCGAGGAGGCCGTCGTCCGTCGCCGGGCCTGAGCCGGAAGGGCCGGGCTTTCCGGAGCTGCCGGACGGGCGTGACTCCGGGGCGGACGGGGACTGGTGGGCCGGGCCCGAGCCGGTGGACTCCCGGGTGCTGCCCGAGGGTCCGGAGCCGTGGCCGCCCTTCTCAGGGGGCTGCGGAAGCTTCGACTGGAGCGGGCCGACCTCTTCGTCTATGGCGGCGAAGACCGAGCTCACCTGGTCACGTACATCGGTGAGCTGGGCCGGCAGCCGGTCGCGCAGGCCGTTCCAGGCGTCGCGGTGGCTGCTCGCGAAGGAGTTGAGCCTGTCCATGGGGGCGATGGCGCCGTCCCGCTCGTACGCGAGGCGCAGCAGCCGGTGGCCCTCGGAGGCGTCGTGCTGCATGCCGTTGAGCGCGCGCCTGATGGCGTTCAGCGACTCGTGGTCGAGCGCACCGAGCTTGTCCTTCTCCACCAGGCGGCGGGCCTCGCTGAGGCGCGTGGAGGCCTGGTCCAGATAGATGCCGCCGCGGTCGGCGTCGTCGTCGGCCATACCGAGCTTGACGTCCTCGATGCCGCGCTTCAGGCCGTACAGCGTGTCACCGGGGAGGGCGTCGGAACTCGCAGCGGCCACTCCGCTGAACGCGCCCGCTGCCACACCTACGGTGAGTCCGCCCGCGGCGAGCCCCTTCGCCCAGCGGGAGCGGGGGCGCAATCTCCGCAGGGCGGAGGCCCGGTGGCTGCCGTGCCCGGTCGACGTCCGCTGCCCCGGCACGGTAGGGCCCACGGATGCGGCGCCCTCGGCGAACATCGCCTCCATGGCGGCGACGAGCTGGGCTCGTTGCACCACCTTCACCTCGGGGTCCAACTCCGGCTTCGGCAGCTCGCCGAGACCGTTCGCCAGGGCCAACAGGGGACCCTGCTCGCTCGGTTCGCCCGAGGCCGCGGGCTGCTCGGCCGCCTGATCTTCCAGGGCCTGGGCGAAGGCGTTCGCCCGCCGGTGCGCCGAAACGTTCGCGATCACTGGCGGCACCTCCTCTCGTCATGACGGTCGACTCCCCGGGGGGTCCGGAAGGTTGCACGCCTTGAGCACATCCACCCCATCGAGTGAGTGGCTGCGGTCATGGCGTGACCACAGGGAGCCTGCATCCCGCACAACGAGCGTCGCGGCACTTGGGTTACGCACGAAAGATGATCGGACCAGCGCGTCATCGAGGCGTCACCGATGGTGAGTTGGGAGCCACGGACGGTCAGCGGGCATCTTCGGGGAGCAGCCGTGCCAGGGTGCGGACCGCCCGGTACTGGAGGGTCTTGATCGCACCTTCGTTCTTGCCCATCACGCGCGCGGTCTCGGCGACGGACAGGCCCTGCAGGAAGCGCAGCGTCACACACTCCTGCTGCTGCGGGTTGAGCTTGCGGACCGCCTCGAGGAGAGCGGCGTTGGAGAGGGACTCCAGTACGGAGTCCTCCGGGCTCCGCTCGACCTCGTTGGCGTCGAGCATTTCGCCGGTGGTCACTTCCAGCCGGAAACGGCTCGACTTGAAGTGGTCGGCGACCAGGTTGCGCGCGATCGTGACCAGCCAGGCGCCGAAGTCGCGCCCCTGCCAGGTGAAGGTCGAGATGCGGCGCAGGGCCCGCAGGAACGTCTCGCTGGTGAGGTCCTCGGCCGTGGCCTTGCCGCCCACGCGGTAGTAGATGTAGCGGTACACGGTGTCGCTGTACTGGTCGTACAGCCGGCCGAAGGCGTCGGCCTCCCCGGCCTGGGCCCGCTCGACCAGATCCATCATGCGGGCGCTGTCGCTGTCCGCGGTGGGGCGGCGGGCGGTGGTCGAGGTGCCCGAACCGCCCCGGCC
This sequence comes from Streptomyces sp. STAM6, assembly GCF_054963715.1. Taxonomy (NCBI): domain Bacteria; kingdom Bacillati; phylum Actinomycetota; class Actinomycetes; order Kitasatosporales; family Streptomycetaceae; genus Streptomyces; species Streptomyces sp. STAM6. The sequence goes on from NZ_JBUEFZ010000050.1 coordinate 9,037, forward strand.
ACCCCGTCTGCCGACCGCGGCACTGCCGTCGGCGAGGGCATAGCAAGGACCGGCGGGTGCCGGTACGGCGAAGGCGGGGACGGCGTACGCGGTGGGGACGAAGCCGCGCAAATGGTCAATGACCGTTGCGCGCAGCGTAGCCAGGCCCGAGGCGTCAACCCCGACGTGTGGGTACACGGGACTCCCAGAGGCAGAGCTTCCATCACGTGCAGTGCGGAACGTTCACTCGTCGTAGCGACGTGCATGGGTTCCGTATGCGTCTGAGGAGAATAACGCTTCGTGCAGGGAGCGCTACACCGAGTTGCTCAAATCATCGATTCAGTCGCTTCTGTTACCTCTACGCGACGTATCTAGTCACACTTGGTGACCGATTATTGATCGGATTACTTCGGGATCTGCATAACTGCGCGATGAGTTGTGGTCGAGTAGAGGTTCGTGTGACTGGCGGGGCGTGGACGCGGGTAAGACCGCGGGAATGACTTCCTCCGGGGCTCCGCCCCGGATCCCCGGGTCACCGCACCCCCGAGGTGCGGGCCCACCACCGGGGCTTCGCCCCGGACCCCTGTTCGTCTGCGGGCCGTGGTCCGGGTTGTGCCCACCCTCCGCCAAGCTCTCGGCTCCGCTCGAGCAGGGGAGACCCCACCGCCCCGCGGAACGACTGCCCACAACAAGGTGCACTCGTCACACGGCGCAGGGGTGGGGCCGTGCAGGGTCGTCCCCGCAGGGGTTGGCGGCGTGGAAACGGCTCCCTGCAAGGTGCCTCGGGCCGCCGGCCCCGAGGAGTCGAGCCCGGAGGGGCCACACCCCACCACCCACCGGCAGGCGACGAAGCCGCACCCCGAAGAGGCGGCCCCGACCGCCGGCAGGCAGCGCACCCGCACTCGCGTGGGGTCGGGCCGTATACGGGCAGGCGCCGGACCCGCGCCTGGAAGAGGCGGCCCCGACCGCCGGCAGGCGGTGCACCCGCACTCGCGTGGGGTCGGGCCGCCCTTCGGCAGGGCGGTGCGCCCCCGCGCGGGGAGGGTCAGCGGCGGCGGCGGTGGAGGGCCACCGCTGCCGCGGTGCCGCCCGCGATCGCGCCGACGCCGGCCGCCGCCGGGATGCCGACCTTCGCGGCCTTGCGGCCCGTGCGGTAGTCGCGCAGGCGCCATTCGCGTTCGCGGGCGTGTTTGCGCAGCTTGGTGTCGGGGTTGATCGCGTACGGGTGGCCCACCAGCGAGAGCATGGGGATGTCGTTGTGCGAGTCGCTGTACGCCGCGCAGCGGGAGAGGTCCAGGCCCTCCGCGGCGGCCAGGGCGCGGACCGCCTCGGCCTTGGCGGGCCCGTGCAGGGGCTCGCCTACCAGCTTGCCGGTGTACACGCCGTCGACGGACTCGGCGACCGTGCCGAGCGCGCCGGTCAGGCCGAGGCGGCGGGCGATGATCGTGGCCGTCTCCACGGGCGCGGCCGTCACCAGCCAGACCTTCTGGCCGGCGTCCAGGTGGGCCTGGGCCAGGGCGCGGGTGCCGGGCCAGATGCGGTCGGCCATGTATTCGTCGTAGATCTCCTCGCCGATGGTCATCAGCTCGGAGACGCGGTGGCCCTTGACGATGGACAGCGCGCTGTCGCGGGCGTCCTGCATGTGCTCGGGGTCCTCGACACCGGCCAGCCGGAACCAGGCCTGCTGCCAGGCGAACCGGGCCAGTTCGCGGCGCTGGAAGAACTTCCGTTTGTACAGGCCGCGTCCGAAGTGGAAGATCGCGGCGCCCTGCATCACGGTGTTGTCGAGGTCGAAGAAGGCGGCGGCGTGTTCGTCCCCGGGGACGGGGAACTGCGGTTCCCGGGCGGCTGGTGCGGCCTCTTCCAGCTGCTGGAGCTGCTGTGAGGTCTTGCGCGCCGCCTCGGCCGACGCCTCGCCCGCCAGCACGCTGCGTGCGGTGGCGGAACGCCTGTTCGGAGTGAGCCATCCCAGTGCGGCCATGACGTGAGCATAGCCACTTTGTTCGGTCGTTCCCGACGCACGGGCGGGCCGTGGCGTGAACTCTCTCCGTCCGCTCTGTTAAGCGGGCCGCGCCCGGGGCGGACAATGGGGGCATGTTCGGACGTGCGAAGAAGACGGCCGGTCCGCGGACGGTCACGCTCATCGGCAAGCCCGGTTGTCACCTCTGTGACGAGGCGAGGGCGGTCATCGAGGAGGTGTGTGCCGAGACGGGCGCGGTCTGGGAGGAGAAGGACATCCTCCAGGACGAGCAGCTCCACCGGGCGTACTGGGAGCAGATCCCGGTCGTGCTGGTGGACGGGGAGCAGCACACGTTCTGGAAGGTGGACGCCGGGCGGCTGAGGCGCGAACTGGGGGCGTGACCGGGAAAGGCGGTTACCATCGTGTGCGTTTTGTTGGCTTTCGGGGGCATGGCAGCGAGGAGTGTGTACGGCTTTGCCCCCTTCGGCTCCCCAACGGACTGAGGTTCCCCTTGGTTCCCCGACGGCGCGATCCCGTCGCGTGAGCCCGGTCACTTTGCTCGGACAAAACGGACACCATCTTTGTGCACGCGTTCACAAAGACATAGCCTGCTTCCGACGGGGCGGCCTCGGTACACATGGCCGCCTGCAGCCCCGCTCATCCCGCAGGAGCACCGTGGCAACTGGCCGAACTCACCGACCGGCGACCCGTAGCCGAGGAATCCCCGAGGCCACCGTCGCCCGGCTTCCGCTGTACCTGCGGGCGCTCACCGCACTGTCGGAGCGCTCCGTGCCGACGGTCTCCTCCGAGGAGCTCGCGGCGGCGGCGGGCGTCAATTCCGCGAAGCTGCGCAAGGACTTCTCGTACCTCGGCTCGTACGGGACCCGTGGCGTCGGTTACGACGTCGAGTACCTCGTCTACCAGATCTCCCGGGAGCTCGGTCTCACCCAGGACTGGCCGATCGTCATGGTCGGTATCGGTAACCTCGGCGCGGCCCTCGCCAATTACGGCGGCTTCGCCTCCCGCGGCTTCCGTGTCGCCGCGCTGATCGACGCCGACCCCGGCATGGTCGGCAAGCCCGTCGCGGGCATGCCCGTCCAGTTCATCGACGACCTCGAGAAGATCATCGAGGAGAACGGCGTCTCGATCGGCGTCATCGCCACCCCGGCCGGCGCCGCCCAGCAGGTCTGCGACCGGCTCGTCGCGGCCGGCGTCACCTCCATCCTGAACTTCGCGCCGACCGTGCTGTCCGTGCCGGACGGCGTGGACGTGCGCAAGGTCGACCTCTCCATCGAGCTGCAGATCCTCGCCTTCCACGAGCAGCGCAAGGCCGGTGAGGAGCCGGGCTCCGAGGCCGCCGTGCCGCCCGCCGCCGTGCGCGGTGGCGGCGCCTCCGAGGGCGACCGGAAGGGACCGGACGGGGACGTCCCCGCCGTGATGCCGGCATGAGCCTCCTCGTCGTCGGCCTCAGTCACCGCAGCGCCCCCGTCAGCGTGCTGGAGCGGGCCTCGCTCGCCCCCGACACGCAGACCAAGCTGCTCCAGGACGCCCTCGCGGCCGAACCGGCCGCCGAGGCCGCCGTCCTGGCCACCTGCAACCGCATCGAGCTCTACGCCGACGTGGACAAGTTCCACGCGGGAGTCGCCGAGCTGTCCACGCTGCTCGCCCAGCACAGCGGCGTCGGCCTGGAGGAGCTCACTCCCTATCTCTACGTGCACTACGAGGACCGCGCCGTCCACCACCTGTTCTCGGTGGCCTGCGGGCTCGACTCCATGGTCGTCGGCGAGGGCCAGATCCTCGGCCAGATCAAGGACGCCCTCGCGCGCGGCCAGGAGCTGCACACCGCGGGCCGGCTGCTGAACGACCTGTTCCAGCAGGCGCTGCGGGTCGGCAAGCGCGCCCACAGCGAGACCGGCATCGACCGGGCGGGGCAGTCCCTCGTCACCTTCGGGCTCGAGCAGCTGGCCGGCCGGACACCCGTGGACACCTGGGCCAAGGGCAGGCGGGCCCTGGTCATCGGTGCCGGGTCGATGTCCTCGCTGGCCGCCGCGACCCTCGCCCGGGCCGGTGTCGACGAGATCGTCGTCGCCAACCGGACCATGGACCGCGCCGAACGGCTCGTGCAGATCCTCACCGAGCCCGGAGGGACGGGCGTGTCCGCCCGCGCCGCCGAGATGGCCTCCGTGCGTGACGAACTGACACGTGCCGACGTGGTCGTCTCCTGCACCGGCGCCACCGGGCTCGTCCTGACCGGCGAGGTGATCGAGTCCGCGACGGCCGACCGGAAGACGCCGCTCGCGCTGCTCGACCTGGCCATGCCCCGGGACATCGACGCCGTCGCCCACCGCATGGTGAACGTCCGGCTCGTCGACATCGAATCGCTGGCCGAGGCATCCGCCGACGCGCCCATGGCCGCCGACGTCGACCGGGTCCGCTCGATCGTCGCCGACGAGGTGGCCGCCTTCGGCGCCGCTCAGCGTGCCGCGCACATCACCCCGACCGTCGTCGCCCTGCGCACCATGGCCGCCGACGTCGTCGCCGGGGAGATGGCCCGGCTGGAGGGGCGTCTGCCCGGCCTGGACGACAAGCAGCGCGCCGAGATCACCCAGACCGTGCGCCGTGTCGTCGACAAGCTCCTGCACGCGCCCACCGTGCGGGTCAAGCAGCTGGCCAGCGAACCCGGCGGTGCCGGGTACGCGGACGCGCTGCGCACACTCTTCGACCTCGACCCGGAGACGGTCGCCTCCGTCAGCCGGGCCGACATGAATGACGCCGACGTCAAGAACCGAGGGCGAGTATGACCGAGAGGGCATTGAGGCTGGGGACCAGGCGCAGCAAGCTCGCCATGGCCCAGTCCGGGCACGTCGCGGAGGCGGTCCGGCAGCTGACCGGGCGCCCCGTGGAGCTGGTGGAGATCACCACGTACGGGGACACCTCCCGTGAGCACCTCGCGCAGATCGGCGGCACGGGCGTCTTCGTGACGGCGCTGCGCGACGCGCTGCTCGCCGGCGAGGTCGACTTCGCCGTGCACTCGCTGAAGGACCTGCCGACCGCCCAGCCCGACGACCTGGTGGTCGCCGCGATCCCGCGCCGCGAGGACCCGCGCGACGTGCTGGTGGCCCGGGACGGGCTCACCTTGGACCGGCTGCCGTCCGGCGCGCGCGTGGGCACCGGCTCGCCCCGGCGAATGGCGCAGCTCAACGCGTATGCGCGCTGCCACGGCCTGAGTGTGGAGACCGTGGCGATCCGCGGGAACGTCGACACCCGCATCGGCTACGTGCGCAGCGGTGAGCTCGACGCGGTGGTTCTCGCCGCCGCCGGGCTGAACCGCATCGGGCGCATCGACGAGGTCACCGACTTCCTGTCGGTCGACCACGTACTGCCGGCTCCCGGTCAGGGAGCCCTGGCGATCGAGTGCACGGCGTCCGACGCCGGCCTCGCCGCCACGCTCGCCGAGCTCGACGACCCGCACACCCGGGCCGCCGTGACCGCCGAGCGGTCCCTGCTCGCCGCCCTGGAGGCCGGCTGCTCCGCACCTGTGGGTGCGCTTGCCGACCTCCTGGCCGATGGGCAGGTTGTTCATGAGATGCGCCTGCGCGGCGTCGTCGGCACGACCGACGGCTCCACGCTGGTGCAGTTGTCCACCACCGGTCCCGTACCCACGTCGCACGGCGACGCCGTCGCGCTCGGTCGCGAACTCGCGTCCGAGATGCTCGCCAAGGGTGCGGCCGGTCTTATGGGGGAGCGAGCACTTTGAGCCCCACCACTGCATCCAAGGCTTCCTCGGCGTTTTCCGCGTGCGGGCACGTCACCTTCCTCGGCGCCGGACCCGGTGATCCGGGGCTGCTGACACTGCGCGCCGTCGAGGCGCTCCAAGGGGCGGACGTACTGATCGCCGAGCCGGATGTGCTCGACGTCGTACGCGGCCATGCGCGGGCGGGCGTGAGCACGCCTGAGCTGGCGGTTGTTGACGATGCGTCAATGACCGCCGGGGTCCCCGTGTTGAGGGACGCGACCAATCTTGTCATGGAGGCCGCGCGCGGCGGCAAGCGGGTCGTCCGTGCGGTGAGCGGCGACCCGGGCCTCGACGGCAACGCGGGCGCCGAGATGCTCGCCTGCGCCGCCGAGGGGGTTCCCTTCGAAGTCGTGCCGGGTGTCGCGGCGGCGGTGGGCGTGCCCGCGTACGCCGGTGTGCCGCTGCGCGACGCCGAGGGGGCGGACGTCCGCTTCGTCGACGCCCGCACCGCGAGCGAGCGCTGCTGGACCGAGGTCGGGGCGAGCGACGGGACGGTGGTGGTGTCGACCTCCCTCGACTCCGTGGCCGCCGCCGCGGGCGAACTGGTGTCGGCGGGCCGTAAGCCCGACACCCCGCTGACCGTGACCGTCGCCGGTACGACCACCCGGCAGCGGACCTGGACCGCGACGCTCGGCTCCATCGCGCAGGTGCTGAAGCAGGCGAAGGTGCTGCCGTCGCCGGACGGCCACCAGCCCGTCATAGCCGTGGTCGGTGAGCGAAGCGCCGCCGCCCAGCGCGACCAGCTCGCGTGGTTCGAGTCCAAGCCGCTGTTCGGCTGGAAGGTCCTCGTTCCGCGTACGAAGGAGCAGGCGGCGTCGCTCTCCGACCAGCTTCGGTCCTACGGTGCCGTGCCGAGCGAGGTCCCGACCATCGCGGTCGAGCCGCCGCGCACCCCGCAGCAGATGGAGCGGGCGGTCAAGGGCCTGGTGACGGGCCGGTACGAGTGGATCGCCTTCACGTCGGTCAACGCGGTGAAGGCGGTGCGTGAGAAGTTCGAGGAGTACGGGCTGGACGCCCGTGCCTTCGCCGGCATCAAGGTCGCCGCGGTGGGCGAGCAGACCGCGGCCGCGCTGGTCGAGTTCGGTGTGAAGCCCGACCTCGTGCCGAGCGGCGAGCAGTCGGCCGCCGGACTGCTGGAGGACTGGCCGCCGTACGACCCGGTCTTCGACCCGATCGACCGGGTGTTCCTGCCGCGTGCCGACATCGCGACCGAGACGCTCGTCGCCGGTCTGATCGAGCTCGGCTGGGAGGTCGACGACGTGACGGCGTACCGGACGGTGCGCGCCTCGCCGCCGCCGGCCGAGACCCGCGAGGCGATCAAGGGCGGCGGGTTCGACGCCGTGCTGTTCACGTCGTCGTCGACGGTGCGGAACCTGGTGGGCATCGCCGGCAAGCCGCACAACGTGACGGTCATCGCCTGTATCGGTCCGGCCACCGCGAAGACCGCGGAGGAGCACGGGCTGCGGGTGGACGTGCTGTCGCCGGAGCCGTCCGTGCACAAGCTGGCCGAGGCCCTGGCCGAGTTCGGCGCGCGGCGCCGGGACGCGGCGATCGAGGCCGGCGACCCGGTGACGCGGCCGAGCGAGCGGCGTCCGGGCGCGCGGCGCAGGCGTACGACGTAGCGTCGCGGATCGGTACGGTACGGCCGGGTGGGCCCTTTCGGGGGCACGCCCGGCCGTACCGCGTCGCGGGCCGTGGGCGACGGGCTGTCGGCAAGAGCAGGGGCGGGGCGGGCGTAGCGTGGGCGTATGACTTCGTACGGATCCTTTCCCGGTGCGCGGCCGCGGCGGCTGCGTACGAACCCCACGATGCGGCGGATGGTCGCGGAGACGCGCCTGCACCCGGCGGATCTGATCCTGCCCGCGTTCGTCCGGGAGGGGGTCTCCGAGCCGGTGCCGATCGCGGCGATGCCGGGCGTCGTGCAGCACACCCGCGACACGCTGCGGAAGGCGGCCGTGGAGGCGGTGGAGGCCGGGGTCTCCGGGATCATGCTCTTCGGCGTGCCCGAGGAGTCGAAGAAGGACGCGGCCGGCAGCGCGGGGACCGATCCGGACGGCATCCTGCAGGTCGCCGTCCGGGACGTGAGGGCCGAGGTCGGCGACGACCTGGTGATCATGTCGGACCTGTGCCTGGACGAGTACACGGACCACGGGCACTGCGGTGTGCTCGATGCCGAGGGGCGCGTCGACAACGACGCGACGCTGGAGCGGTACGCGGAGATGGCCCAGGTGCAGGCCGACGCCGGCGTCCACGTGGTGGGCCCGAGCGGCATGATGGACGGCCAGGTCGGCGTTGTCCGCGACGCGCTGGACACCATCAACAAGGAGGACGTGGCGATCCTCGCCTACACGGCGAAGTACTCGTCCGCCTTCTACGGCCCCTTCCGCGAGGCCGTCGGCTCCTCCCTGCGCGGCGACCGCAAGACGTACCAGCAGGACCCGGCCAATGTGCGGGAGTCCATGCGGGAGCTGGCGCTCGACCTGGAGGAGGGCGCCGACATGGTGATGGTCAAGCCCGCCGGGCCGTACCTGGACGTTCTGGCGAAGGTCGCCGAGTCGGTGGACGTGCCGGTGGCCGCGTACCAGATCAGCGGCGAGTACGCGATGATCGAGGCCGCCGCCGAGAAGGGCTGGATCGACCGCGACAAGGCGATCCTGGAGACCCTCACCGGTATCCGCCGGGCCGGCGCGCAGATGATCCTCACCTATTGGGCCACCGAGGTCGCCCGGCGGCTGGGGCGCGACTCGTAGAGGACCGCGTGGTAACGGCCCGCGGACTCCCGGCCCGTGGGGTCGAGGCCCTCGCGCCGTACGGCGGCGACGGCCGCGCGCCGTTCCGCGGCGCCGGTGAAATCACGCTGCGGATAACTACGCTGCGGATCGGTCCGGGTGGTCAGGCCGAAGATGGCCAGACAGGACATGACGGGCGCGTAGGAGACCGTCCGCAGCACGAAGGCGCTCACCCACACCGGCCGCCGCGCGCACTCCAGCAGCGCGGCGAACGTGCGGCGGCCGACATAGCTGCCGCCGCCGGTCAGGGTGAGCAGCCCGACGTCGGCCATGGCACCGCACAGTGCGGGGCTCGGCGCGTGCTGTTCGAGGTTCTCCGCGTACCCGGCGTCGAGCAGACCGACGGCCATGGCGTAGTCCAGGGCGCCCCGGGCGATGTCGAGGCCGATGACACGGACGGCGTCCGGCCAGCGCCTCGCCGCGTAGAACTCCTTGTCGCGCTCGATGAGTTCGGCGGTGGTCATACGGGCGGCCGCCGGGCTCGTGTAGTGGGCGTACAGATCGGCCAGGGTCAGGTCGTGGTTGAGGAGTGCGGCGTTGACGCCGTACGAGCAGCACACGTCGAGGACGGTGAGGGACGGGTCCGCCCGTTCGGCGACGGTGCGGCGGAAGACGGCCTGGGCGTGCTGGGGTATCTCGTACGCCAGAGGGGCCAGGCGGGTGAAGTAGGCGCGCGGGTCGGGACGGTCGTAGATGTCCTCGAAGCGGGTCTTGCCCTGTGTCGGCATCGGTTCCTCCTGCGGCCGGGTCCAGGTCCGCAGGCATCCTGGCCCGCCCCGCGCCCCGGGTGGCGGGCGCAAACGGGGGCGCATGGTCGCAGGCGGGTCACAGGTGGCCAGAAGGTCACAGGCGGCCTGAACCGCTCACTTCGTCCGCAGCAGCTCCACGAGGCTGGAGAGGCCGTCGGCGGCGTGGCCCTCGGCCATGGCACGGTCGAGGATGGCCTGGAAGGGTTCGAACAGCTCGCCGCTGACGCCCTGGTCGCGGTAGGCGGCGAGGAAGTTGGGAAAGGCCGACTGGTTGACGGCGATGCTGGAGACGTCGGTGAGATGCTCGCCGGTGTCCACCGCCTCGGCCCATTCGGGCGCGCCGGTGAGCATGGCCCGGATCCAGGCGACGAGCGGCTCCGAGAACTCCTTGGCGGAGATGCCTTCGGTGCGGACCAGGGCGTAGGCCTGCATGACCCCGATGACCATGCCGTACATGCCGGTCAGCAGTCCGAGGTCGTACAGCGCGGCGAGACCGGCGTCCGTCCCGGTCCATGTGGTGCCGCCGAACGCGGCCAGGGCCGGCCGGTGGATCCGGAAGGCCTCCTCGTCGCCGCTGTAGAAGACGTAGGCGTGCGGGCCCGCGATCATCTGGGGGACGGCCATGATGCCGCCGTCGATGTACCGCGCGCCGTGCCCGGCGGCCCACGCGGCCAGCTCGCGGGCTTGGGCGGGTGTGCCGTTGGTCAGGTTGACCAGCGTCTTGCCGGAGACGCCGGCGCCGAGGGTGTCGAAGACCTCGTGGACGTTGTCGTTGGTGAGCAGGCAGAGGACGACGAGAGGGCTCGCCGCGATCGCGTCGGCGGGCGTCGTCGCCGGGAGCGCTCCCCGGGCGACGAGGGGACCGGTCTTGGCGGCGGAGCGGTTCCAGACGGTGACCGGGTGGCCGGCCCCCAGCAGGGCCGAGGCGAGGGCGGTGCCCATCATGCCGAGGCCGAGAACGGCGACGGGGGCGGACGCGGGACTGGGTGCGGAACCGGACGCGGGCAGGGGCGTGGCCATGAAGGGGCTCCTTCGACAAGGACCTCGGTGGGATGCCTCGATCCTCGTCCCGCACCCAACCGCCCACAAGTACCGACTTTTTGGTCAGGTACTTACCGGATGGTGCGTACGGGGGGCGGCGCGTGACCCGCACGCGCCGCCGGGGGCCGTGTCACCAGGTGAGCGCGGCCTCCATGGAGCTCTGCCAGTGGGTGACCGAGGTGGAGGAGTCGGTGTGGGTGCCGGCGGGGAGCGTGATCCTGGCCGGGGCGGCGTCGGTCGAGCCCTTTCCGTCACGCGGGGCGAAGTACACCGCCAGCCGCTCGGTGGTACGCCCGTCCGTGCCGCTGCCGTCCGCGGCGGAGAGCATGATCGAGGCGTAGGCGGACTCGCCGGGGGAGAGCGTCACCACGGCCTGCGGCTTGCTCGCGTCGATGACGGCGGTGGCCGACTGGTCGTCGTCGAAGCGGAGCAGCGGCGCGTGGTAGGCGTTGCAGGCCCGGGAGCCAGTGTTGGTCAGCGTGAGCACCGCGTGGTTGAGGGGGCGGTTCACGGCCGCGTAGGTCACCTTCACGCTGGTGCCGCAGGGTGTGCTGGTGGGGGCGTTGTCCCCGGAGGCGGAGGACCCGCCGGCCGTTCCCTTGCCGCTGGAAGCGGATCCGCCGGACGCTGATCCGGCGGAGGCGGCGCCGGAGTTGTTTCCGGTCTCCTTGCCGCCGGCGCCGCCGCCCGTCTGCCCGCCCGTCGCGGGTGCCGGGGCGGTGCCGGGCGTTCCCCCGGCCGGCTTGTTCCCGGCGGCGGGGGAGCCGCCGGCCGGCGACGGTTCCGCGCCGTTCTGGCAGGCGGTCAGGGACAGGGCGGCGAGAAGGGCGGTGGCGGCGATCGTGGTGGTGCGGATCCGGTTGTTGCGCATGGTGTTTCGGGCTCCCCGTTCGTGGTCGTTCGTGGGTCAGAGACTTCGGAGCAGTGCCGTGACGACCGCGATCGACGCGATCAGGACGGCGAGTGCCGCGGCATCGGTGAACATGCCGCGCGGTCGGGCTCGCATGGCTGCATCCCCAGGGTTGGTGAGGTGTGGTCACAGCCTCCGGGGCGCCGGTTTTCCGCCGCAACGGAGCGCGTCGCATTGGGGAAGCTGGAATGACCGCGAGTACTCTCACCTGGGCGAAAAGTCTTTCCCTGGAACGGCGTTCCGGGACGGACGGCCAACGGGAAGAGGGGGCGACGGGTGGCGGTGACGCCGGAGGCCGAGGAATTCGGGGCCCTGCTCAGGGAACTGAAGAAGCGCTCGGGACACAGCTACGGAGTGCTCGCGGGCAGACTGCACGTGAGCACGTCGACCCTGCACCGCTACTGCAACGGGGACGCCGTGCCGACCGAGTTCGCGCCCGTCGAGCGGCTCGCACGGCTGTGCGGGGCCACGGGCGAGGAACTGGTGAAGGTGCACCGGCAGTGGATCCTCGCGGACGAGGCGCGCCGACGCGGACGGGCGGGTGCGGGAGGCGAGCACCCCGCACCCCCTGCGGGCGCCGCGAAGGCCGGCGGGGCCGGGGGCCCCGAAGACTCCGGGGACTCCCGGGGCGAGGCCCGGGCCTCCGCAGGCTCCCGGGGCGGGGCCGCGGGCTCCGGGAGCGCCGCCGCCGGAAGCGCCACGGGCGAGGCCCGGCAGCCCGCGGAGGACGCTTCAGGAGCCGCGCACGACCGTGCGGGGTCCGCCGGCGCCGCGGCGTCCAGGTGCGCCGCCGAGCCGGTCGGGGCGCCCGACGGCGCGGGCGGCGCCCCGCCCCCGGCGGTCGTCGTCCCGCGTGTGCGCCCGGCCCGGCGCAAGGCGCTCCTCATCGGCCTCGCCGCCGCCGTCGTGACCGCGATAGGCGTTCCGGCCGTCCTCGCCGCGAGTGACGCCGCCCGCTCCGGGCCCGTCGCCGAGGACCCGGTGAACACGTCCGGCGGACCGGCCGGACGTCCGGCGTCCCGGGCGGCGACCCTCCCGCCCGTTCCGCCGAAGTCCGCGGGCCCCTCCCCGAGCGCGTCGGCCGCGGGGCCGAGCCCCGCCCGGACGCCCGCCGGAGAGACGGGGGAGGCGGGGGAGGCGTCGCCCGGGCCCGGCGGACCGCCGGCCTCGACGGGGGTGCCGCTGAGCGTCGGGGTCAGTTCCTACAACTGGGACTTCCCCTGCGACCAGTACTTCCTGGTCGACCGGAAGCCCACGGCGGTGCCGTCGCCGCCCCCGCCTCAGGACCACCGGACCTGGGCGCGTGGCCTCGGCGGGGTCGACGCGGGTGCCTTGCGGCTCCAGCTGACCGCCATCGGCAAGACCCAGGACCCGGTGGTCCTCAGCGCGGTGCACGTCCGTGTCGTGTCCCGGACGCAGCCGCTCGCCTGGCAGGCGTACTCGATGGGCGGCGGATGCGGAGGCGGGGTCACCCCGCAGACGTTCGCCGTCGACCTCGATGTGCCGCGGCCCGTCGTGCGCCCGGTGGACGGCGAGGACGGCGGCAAGGTGGTGCCGGCGAAAGGTTTCCCCTACCAGGTGGCGTCCGGCGACGCCCAGGTCCTGAACTTCGACGTCCGCACCGACGCGCACGCCGTCGACTGGTACCTGGAGGTCGAGTGGAGCAGCGGGGACCGGCGCGGGAGCCTACGGGTCGACGACGGCGGCAGACCGTTCCGCACCAGCGCCCTCAAGGGCCGGCCCGTCTACGACTACTGGCACGAGAAGAAAGCCTGGCTCCCGCTGTGACGACGGCGGGGGTGCCGTCCGTTCCGGGAACGGACAACACCCCCGCCGGGTCGACCGCCGCCTCAGAGACGCTCGGGCGTCCGGATGCCGAGCAGGGCCATGCCCTGGTGGAGGGTGCGGGCCGTCAGCTCGCACAGGAAGAGCCGGTTCTCGACCTGCTCCGGGGTGTCCGCCTTCAGCACCGGGCACTCCGCGTAGAACGCCGTGAACTGCGACGCCAGCTGGTACAGGTACGCGGCCACCTTGTGCGGCGCGTACTCCGCCGCCGCCTCGAAGACCGTGTCACCGAACGCGTCCAGGTGCAGGCCCAGCGCGCGCTCCGTCGGCGCGAGTGCCAGCTCCGGGTGCGCGGCCGGCCTCGCCTCGCCGGCCTTGCGCACGATCGACTGGATACGGGCGTACGCGTACTGCAGGTAGACCGAAGTGTCGCCGTTCAGCGACACCATCTGGTCCAGGTCGAACTTGTAGTCCCGGTTCGGCGACGTCGACAGGTCCGCGTACTTCACGGCACCGATGCCGACCTGGGCGGCCCGCTCCTGGATCTCGTCCTCGGTGAGGTCCTTCGCCTTGTCCCGCACGACCTCGGCGGCGCGCTGCACCGCCTCGTCGAGCAGGTCCTCGAGCCGCACGGTCTCGCCCTCGCGCGTCTTGAACGGCTTGCCGTCCGCGCCCAGCACCGTGCCGTAGCCCATGTTGTGCGCGGTGACCCCGTCGCTCAGCCAGCCCGCCCGGCGGGCCGTCTCGAAGACCATCTTGAAGTGCAGCGACTGGCGGACGTCCACGACGTACAGCAGCGACGTCGCACCCAGCTCGACGACCCGGTTGCGGATCGCCGAGAGGTCGGACGCCGCATAGCCGAAGCCGCCGTCCGCCTTCTGCACGATCAGCGGCACCGGCTGGTCGTCCTTGCCGCGGATCTCGTCGAAGAAGACCACGAGCGCGCCCTCGGAGCGCACGGCGACACCGGACTCCTCCAGGAGCCGCGCGGTCTCCGGCATCATGTCGTTGTACGCCGACTCGCCGACGATCTCGTCGTCCCGGATCTCCATGTCGAGCTTCTCGAAGACGGAGTAGAAGTACACCTTCGACTCGTCCACGAACTGCTGCCACAGCTCCAGGGTCTCCTTGTCGCCGGACTGGAGGGCGACGACCCTCTTGCGCGCCCGCTCCTTGAACTCCTCGTCGGAGTCGAAGCGCGCGCGCGACGCCTTGTACACCCGGTTCAGGTTGCTCATCGCCTGCTCGCCGTCGACCTCGGCCGCCGGGGCCAGCTCGCCGGGGTTCTCGATCAGGTGCTGGATGAGCATGCCGAACTGGGTGCCCCAGTCGCCGATGTGATGCCGGCCGATCGTCTTCTCACCGGTGAAGTCGAGCATGCCGCGCAGCGCGTCGCCGATCACCGCGGAGCGGAGATGACCGACGTGCATCTCCTTCGCCACGTTCGGCTGGGCGTAGTCGATGACCGTGACGCCCGGCTTCTCCTTCAGCGGCACACCGAGCCGGGCGTCGGCGACCCGGGCGGCCAGCGTCTCGATGATGGCCCGGTCGGCGACGGTGATGTTGAGGAAGCCGGGGCCCGAGACCTCGATCTCCTTGAAGATGTCCCCCCGCGCCTGCTCGACGACCTGCGTCGCCAGCTCGCGCGGGTTGCCCTTCAGCTTCTTCGCGAGCGCCAGGATGCCGTTGGCCTGGAAGTCGGCCCGGTCGCTTCGTCGCAGCATGGGGTCGGCGGAGCCGGCCTCCGGCAGTGCTGCCGAGAGGGCGTCCGCGAGGCGCTGCTGCACGGTCGAAGCGAGGGTAGGGACCGAGGCCATTGAGCTTCCGTTCCTGTCGTGGTGGTGAGCCGGTGGATGCTTATTCCGGTTGTCAAGTGTCCCATGGGTACGCAAGCTCTTTGTCGCGACGGGGCGTGGCCTGTGGACAACCTCGGACGGAGTTCTTTCGTCTGGGAGAATGACTTACGCCAGCCCTTCGAGAACCCCGAGGAATCAAGGACGTGCCGACCGTGGCTCAGAGCAGCACCGAGACCGACTGGGTCTCCCGTTTCGCGGACGAGGTCATCGCCGAGTCGGAGCGACGTGCGCCTGGGAAACCGGTCGTGGTCGCCTCCGGCCTGTCGCCGTCCGGCCCCATCCACCTGGGCAATCTTCGTGAGGTCATGACCCCCCACCTGGTCGCGGACGAGATCCGCCGGCGGGGACACGAAGTGCGCCACCTGATCTCCTGGGACGACTACGACCGGTACCGCAAGGTGCCGGCCGGGGTCCCCGGCGTGGACGAGTCCTGGGCCGAGCACATCGGCAAGCCGCTGACCTCCGTCCCCGCCCCGGCCGGCTCGGCGCACCCGAACTGGGCGGAGCACTTCAAGGCCGCGATGACCGAGTCGCTCGGCGAGCTGGGCGTCGAGTACGACGGCATCAGCCAGACCGAGCAGTACACCTCCGGCGCGTACCGCGAGCAGATCCTGCACGCCATGAAGAACCGTGCCGCGATCGACGCGATCCTCGACCGGTACCGCACCAAGGACAAGGCGACCGGTAAGCCCAAGAAGCAGCAGAAGCCGGTCGACGAGGCGGAGCTGGAGGCCGCGGAAGGCTCCGGCGCGGCCGGCGAGGACGACGGTTCCGGCGGCTCCGCGGGGTACTTCCCGTACAAGCCGTACTGCGGCCGGTGCGACCGTGACCTGACCACCGTGACGGCGTACGACGACGACACCACCGAGCTGGCGTACAGCTGCGTCTGCGGCTTCTCCGAGACCGTCAGGCTCAGCGAGTTCAACCGCGGCAAGCTGGTCTGGAAGGTCGACTGGCCGATGCGCTGGGCGTACGAAGGCGTGATCTTCGAGCCGAGCGGTGTCGACCACTCCTCGCCCGGCTCGTCGTTCGTCGTCGGCGGGCAGATCGTGCGCGAGGTCTTCGACGGCGTCCAGCCGATCGGCCCGATGTACGCCTTCGTCGGCATCTCCGGCATGGCCAAGATGTCGTCCTCCAAGGGCGGCGTCCCGACCCCGGCCGACGCGCTGAAGATCATGGAGGCGCCGCTGCTGCGCTGGCTGTACGCGCGCCGCAGGCCCAACCAGTCCTTCAAGATCGCCTTCGACCAGGAGATCCAGCGGCTCTACGACGAGTGGGACAAGCTGGAGTCCAAGGTCGCCGACGGCAGCGTCCTGCCGGCCGACGCCGCCGCCCACTCCCGGGCCGTGCGGACGGCCGCCGGCGAGCTGCCGCGCACGCCGCGCCCGCTGCCGTACCGGACGCTCGCCTCGGTCGTCGACATCACCGCCGGACACGACGAGCAGACCCTGCGCATCCTCAGCGAGCTGGACCCGTCCGACCCGCTGACCTCGCTCGACGAGGTCCGGCCGCGGCTGGACCGCGCCGAGAACTGGATCTCCACCCAGGTCCCGGCCGAGCAGCGCACCATCGTCCGCTCCGAGCCCGACGGCGAGCTGCTCGGCTCGCTGGACGACAAGGGGCGCGAGTCGCTGCGCCTGCTGCTGGAGGGCCTGGACAGCCACTGGTCGCTGGACGGCCTCACCACCCTCGTCTACGGCGTGCCGAAGATCATGGCCGGGCTCGACCCGGAGGCAAAGCCGACGCCCGAGCTGAAGGTCGCGCAGCGCACGTTCTTCGCGCTGCTCTACCAGCTGCTGGTCGGCCGGGACACCGGCCCCCGGCTGCCCACGCTGCTGCTGGCGGTCGGCGCCGACCGGGTGCGCAAGCTGCTCGCCGCCTGATCGCCGGATCACCGTCGGAGGGCTCTCACTTGCGGGTGAGGGCCCTCCGCCCGTTTCTGCATCGTTCGGATGACCCGGAGTTCGGCCTGCCGCAGGACGATCCGGTTGGACGCCCGCGGGACCGTGGACCCATGAAGGAAATCGTCGCAGTCATCGGTTGGGTCGTCGGCGTCCAGGGCGCGCTCGGGGTCGCGGGCAGGGTCTTCGGGGACAAGCCCTGGGGCCTGCTCCAGAAGTGGTGGGAGATCCCGACCGCGGGATACGCCGTGATCGCGGTCGTCGGCGCCGCTGTCGCCGTGTACGGGGAGACGGCGAAGGCGCGCAAGCGGGCGGCCGGCTGACCGGCGCCCGGCTCGGGCAGGTGGCGCCCGTCTCGGGCAGGGGCCGGGTGGCGGGGCCGGGGCGCTCCGGTGGGGGCCGGACGTCCGGCAGGGGACGGGCCGGGTTACGCGATGTGCTCGGCCGCGAGCTCCGCCTGGTAGCGGTTCTTGAAATCGGGCAGCAGCCGGCGCAGCAGGACGGCACTGAGCGGGTGCCGGATGCCGTGGGCGTCGGCGAGGTGTATGTCGAGGACCTCGACGCTCGGCCAGTCGTTGTTCTCGTCGACGTACTGCTTGAACGCCGGGTACGTCAGGCGGCTGAACTCTGCGGCGTCCGGGTCGGCGAACTCCTGCTGGGCGGTGTCCTCCGCGCCGGGGCCCGCCGGGACCCGCACCGGCGTGGGCTCCAGGCCCTCGACGTACGTCGGGGCGTACGCGCCCTCATAGGCGTCCTGGGGCAACTGCGGCGCGGCGAACCAGGGGCTCTCGTGGTTGGCCGGGCGCTGCGGCGAACCCGGGCCCTGCTGCTCCGGCTGGGGCTGCCCGGCCGGGAGCTGCCCGTCGGCCTGCGACTGCTCGGGGTGCGGCTGGGCCTCCTCCCGCTGAGGCTGCGGGAGCTGCTGGGCCTGCGGGAGCTGCTGCGCCTGCTGGGGCTGCGAAGGCAGGGCCTGCTGGGCCTGCCGCTCCTGCACCGAGGCCTGGCCAAGCCCCGCCGCCGCCTTCTCCAGCTGCACCGGGCTCGGCGGCAGCAGTACCGGCTCGACACCCGCCGCGGCCAGGCCCGCCGGGGCCGTCTCGGCGAGGGGGACGCCGTACTTCGCCAGTCGCAGCGGCATCAGCGCCTCGACCGGGGCCTTGCGCCGCCACGCCCGGCCGAACCGGGCCTGCAGCCGCGCCTGGTAGATCAGCCGGTCCTGCTCCAGCTTGATGACCTGCTCATAACTGCGCAGCTCCCACAGCTTCATCCGGCGCCAGAGCCGGAAGGTGGGGATGGGGGAGAGCAGCCAGCGGGTCAGGCGGACGCCCTCCATGTGCTTGTCGGCCGTGATGTCGGCGATCCGGCCGATGGCGTGCCGGGCGGCCTCCACCGCGACCACGAAGAGGACCGGGATCACGGCGTGCATACCGACGCCGAGGGGGTCGGGCCAGGACGCCGCGCCGTTGAACGCGATGGTCGCGGCGGTCAGCAGCCACGCCGTCTGCCGCAGCAGCGGGAAGGGGATGCGCAGCCAGGTCAGCAGCAGGTCGAGTGCCAGCAGCACACAGATACCGGCGTCGATGCCGATCGGGAAGACCAGGGAGAACTCGCCGAAGCCCTTCTTCTCGGCGAGTTCGCGCACCGCGGCGTACGACCCGGCGAAACCGATGCCGGCGATGATCACGGCACCCGTGACGACGACGCCGATGAGTATGCGGTGCGTACGTGTCAACTGCATCGCGGCCACCCGCGATCCCCCTCCGTTGTCGAGCTCTGGCGGGCACAGCCTAGGCACACGTGTACGGAGCCCGGCCCTCGGGGGAGGGACAGGCTCCGTAAAGCGTGTGTGCCGAGTCCTGCTTGCCGGCCTACTTGTTGGCGGCGGCGACGGCTGCGACCGCCTCCTTCGTGGCCTTCACCGCGTCCTCCATCAGGTCGGACGGGGTCGGGGTCTTGGCTCCCGCGTAACCGGCGCCGTTGTAGGAGACGGTGATGACCACGTTCTCCGTGCGCGTGACGAGCGCGGCGTACTTGAAGTCCTCGTCGGTCTTCTTCAGGGCGTAGCTGATGGCGGTCGCCTCGTCGCCCACGCCCGGCGCGTCCGAGTCGTTGACGCTGGTCGCGCCCTGGGTCGCCTTCACCTTGGCGACTTCCTTGGCGTAGTTGTCCTGCGCGCGCTTCTCACCGCTGCCGAGCGTCGGGTCGGAGTCGTACCGCAGGATCGAGACGTCGAGCCAGCGGTACTGCGAGCCCTTGACGCCCTTGTCCTCCAGACCGTTCCACGAGCAGCTGCCGCGGTTGGCCGCGTCGCTGGACTTGCCCGGCGTGCCGGCCTTCGTCTTCACCTCCGGCACGAGTTCCTCGACCGTCTTGGCGGTGATCGCCTTGCACGGCTGCGGGATCTTCGCGTACTTCGCGGGCTCGACGGTCTTCGCCGACTCCTTGGCCGCGCCGGGCGTGGCGGCGGCCGACGAGGAGGACGACTCCTTCTTCCCGTCACCGCCGCTGCCGTTGCCGCTGTCGGAGTCCGACGAGCAGCCTGCGGCGACGAGCATCACCGGTACGGCTGCGCAGGCGAGTATGCGGGTGAGTCGCGGGGCTGATCGCTGCATGGTTCCTTCAGTCGCTTGAGTCGCTGGTATCGCTGTGAGTCGCTTGTCGTACGGTCCGGCCCGGCCACGGTAGCCCGACACGGTACGCGGGCGAGGGCCGCCACCTCTCCCCGGGGGCGCCCTCCGGTGGGGTCCGGGGCAGGCCGCGGGCGGGGCTACTCGTCGAACTTCTCGGCCAGCTTCCGGGCCAGGCCCTGCGCCTTTTCCTGCAGTTCCTTGCTGTCGGGCACCTCGGTGATCCGGGCCGGCTGCTCGCCGTACCGGACGGTGACGATCACGTTGGATGTGCGGAACACCACGCTCACGGTCCGGTGCTGGGCGGTCGAACCGTTGCGGGTGAGGACGTCGTCCAGGAACGCCGCGTCGCCGAGACCCGACAGCACGCGCGGTTCCAGGCCCTCGGCGGGGGCGGTGGCACCGGCGGTGGGTGAGCCGGGCGGCGTGGCGGGCGGCGTGGTGGCGCCGGCCGTACCGGCCGGCGCGCCCTTGCCGTCGGCGGTCGCGGCCGGGCCGGCGGTCGGCAGGCCCGCCGCGGCCTCCTTGCCCGCGTAGACCTGCTGGGCACGGTCGTCGTCGCTGACGGTGGTGTCGTAGGAGACGACACGCTCGAAGTCGAGGGTGAGCTGGTGGGAGGCGTCGGGGCCGTCGGCCTTCCAGCTGCAGCCGGCGCGGCGGTCGGTGTCATAGGTGACGGCCGCGGTGCCGCGCAGCACGGGCTGCGCCTGGTCGTCGGGGAGGAGAGTGACGCCGGGCAGCAGATCGCGGAGCGTGGAGCGCTCGACCGAGCCGCAGGGCTCGTAGAGCGTGCGGTACTTCCCGGGGGGTGCCGCGGAGTCGGCCGGGCCGCCGGCCTTGGCGTCGGTGGCGGAATCGCCGGAGCCGGAGCCGGCGCTGCAGCCGGTGAGGCCGGCGACACCGGCGGTGAGCGCCGCGAGGAGCGTGGCAAGACCGGGTGCGTACGCCCTTCGTCCCATGGTCCCGGGCTCCTTTCCCTGAGGTTCACTCCGCTCGCACCGGTGAGCCGGTCACCGGGTGCGCCGGGCCGGTTCCCGCCCGAAAACGGGTTGCCGCTCGTCACCGGCCCACGGACACAATGTGTATCGCACGCGCTGCCGTCGATGCCGGTCCGTTGTCCCTTACATGGCCCTAGTGACGGTTTTTGCGTTATCAGGCTTTTCGGGGGAATTGAGAAAATATGTCGTATGTAGAGGTGCCGGGCGCCAAGGTCCCGATCCGGATGTGGACGGACCCCGCCACGGTGGAGGACGGCGCGATGCAGCAGCTGCGGAACGTCGCCACCCTGCCGTGGATCAAGGGCCTGGCCGTGATGCCCGACGTCCACTACGGCAAGGGCGCGACGGTCGGCTCGGTGATCGCGATGCACGGGGCGGTCTGCCCGGCGGCCGTCGGGGTCGACATCGGCTGCGGTATGTCGGCGGTCAAGACGTCCCTCACGGCGAACGACCTGCCGGGTGACCTGTCCCGCCTCCGCACGCGGATCGAGCAGGCCATCCCGGTGGGGCGCGGCATGCACGGCGAGATGGTCGACCCGGCCGGGCTGTACGGCTTCTCGGCGACCGGCTGGGACGACCTGTGGGCACGGTTCGACGGGGTGGCGGAATCGGTCAAGTTCCGGCGGGAGCGTGCGACGAAGCAGATGGGAACGCTCGGGTCGGGCAACCATTTCATCGAATTCTGTCTGGACGAGACAGGCTCGGTCTGGCTGATGCTGCACTCCGGTTCCCGGAACATCGGTAAGGAGCTCGCCGAGCACCACATCGGGGAGGCCAGGAAGCTGCCGCACAACCAGGGACTGGTAGATCGCGACCTGGCCGTCTTCACTGCGGAGACCCCGGAGATGGCGGCCTATCGGCACGATCTCTTCTGGGCGCAGGAGTACGCGAAGTACAACCGGGCGATCATGATGGCCCTCTTCAAGGACGTGGTCCGCAAGGAGTTCAAGAAGGCCAAGGTCACTTTCGAACCGGTCATCTCCTGTCACCACAACTATGTGGCGGAGGAGCGGTACGAGGGCATGGACCTGCTCGTCACGCGCAAGGGCGCGATCCGGGCGGGCTCCGGCGACTTCGGGATCATCCCCGGCTCGATGGGCACCGGCTCGTACATCGTGAAGGGCCTCGGCAACGAGGCGTCCTTCAACTCCGCCTCGCACGGCGCGGGCCGGAAGATGAGCCGGAGCGCCGCGAAGAAGCGTTTCTCGACGCGGGACCTGGAGGAGCAGACGCGGGGTGTGGAGTGCCGTAAGGACTCCGGCGTCGTGGACGAGATCCCGGGTGCCTACAAGCCGATCGAGAAGGTCATCGACCAGCAGCGCGACCTGGTCGAGGTGGTGGCCAAGCTCAAGCAGCTGGTGTGCGTGAAGGGCTGACACGGACCGTGTCGGGTCACGGGGGAGAGGGCAGGGCCTCGGCGGGTTGGCGCCGGGGCCCTGCCCTTTCCGGGGGGCCGTGACCGCGCCGGTCAGAGCTCGCGGTGCACCTTGGTGTTGGAGGCCTGGGCCCGGGGGCGGACCACCAGGAGGTCGATGTTGACGTGCGCGGGGCGGGACACCGCCCAGGTGATGGTCTCGGCGACGTCGTCGGCGGTGAGCGGTTCGGCCACGCCCGCGTAGACCTTCGCGGCCTTCTCGGTGTCGCCGCGGAAGCGGGTGGTGGCGAACTCCTCGGTCATGACCATGCCGGGGGCGATCTCGATGACGCGGACCGGGGTGCCGACGATCTCCAGGCGGAGCGTCTCGGCGAGGACGCGGGCGCCGTTCTTGGCGGCGACGTAGCCCGCGCCGCCCTCGTAGGTGGCGTGGCCGGCGGTGGAGGTGACGACGACGACCGTGCCGGCGCCGCTCGCGGTCAGGGCGGGCAGCAGTGCCTGGGTGAGGTTGAGCGTGCCGATGACGTTCACCTCGTACATCTGCCGCCAGTCGGCCGGGTCGCCGGTGGCGACGGGGTCCGCGCCGAGGGCGCCGCCCGCGTTGTTGACGAGCACGTCGCAGCGGTCGAGCTGCGCCGCGAACGCCTCCACGGCGGGCCGGTCGGTGACGTCCAGCGCGTGTGCGGTGGCCCGGTGGCCGGCCGCGGTGAGCTCGGCGGCGAGGGCCTCGATGCGGTCCTTGCGGCGCGCGGTGAGGACGACGTGGTGGCCGGCCTCGGCGAGCTGCCGGGCCGTGGCGGCGCCGATACCGCTGCTCGCTCCGGTGACGACGGCGACGGTCATGGCGGTACTCCTCGCGCGGGTGATCGAACGGTCGATACGCCGTCAGGATAGGCGGGGGCCGCGGTCAGCGGCCGCGCGGGGCATACATGATCACGGCCATGCCGGCCAGGCAGATCAGTGCTCCCGTGACGTCGAAGCGGTCCGGCCGGTACCCGTCGGCGACCATGCCCCAGGCGATCGAGCCCGCCACGAACACTCCGCCGTACGCCGCGAGGATGCGGCCGAAGTCGCCCTCCGGCTGGAGGGTCGCGACGAAGCCGTACGCGCCGAGGGCGAGGACCCCGGCGCCGATCCAGATCCAGCCGCGCCCTTCTCCTCGGTCACCGCCCCGCACGCCCTGCCAGACCAGCCAGGCGCCGCCGATCTCGCAGAGGGCGGCGAGCAGGAAGAGCAGGGCGGAGCGGGCGACGAGCATGGGGCTCAGGGTGTCACGCGGAACACCGGCGGGGGCGCGCCGGTGCGGGTGTGCCGGAGGGTGGGGGGATGAATCGGTATCTTCTGGGCATGTCTGCGATGCGCAAGGCCGCGTTGGTGGTGTCCGTCGCCATGGCGACGATGGTGATGGTCGTGGGGACGGGCGGTGGTGCCGGGGCGGTCGGCCCCGAGGCCGATGTGGCGCACCACGGGCATTTCTCCCTGTGGGCGGGCCGGCTCGACGTGGTGGTGCTGAGCCAGAACCGCGGTCCGTCCGGACTGCACGACGCGACCGTGCGGCTGAAGTTCTCGCAGCCGGTCCTGGCCGGGCCCGACCTGCCCGCGGACTGTGTGTGGGCCGCCGACCGCGAGCTGCTCTGCTCGACCGGCGCGCTGCCGGCCGACGGGGCGTGGCGCGAGACGCGGCTGGTGCTGTGGCCGGCCGGGGCGCCCCAGGAGATGACGGTGGACGTCTCGACGGTGTGGAACGGCGGCGCCACCGACCGGAATCCGGCCGACAACAACCATCACGTGCTCGTTCTGTCGACCGGCGATCCGTACGTCTTCTGAGAGACTCGGTGCGTGATAGTCGAACGTGCGTACGCCCATGTGGCCTCCTATGACGAGGGCCAGTGGCCCTGGTCGGTGCCCTGTGTGCGCGGGCTCGTCGAGGACGGCCTGCACTTCACCGCGCCCGTGACCTTCCTCGTCGGTGAGAACGGCTCCGGCAAGTCCACCCTGGTGGAGGCCCTGGCGGAGGGCTTCGGCCTGGACTCCTGGGGCGGTTCGCACGACTGGCGCTATGCCAGCCACCGCCCCAAGTCCGTCCTGGGGGAGCGCATCCGCTTCGACGCGGCGCCGCGCGGCCGGCGCATGCTCGGCGACTGGTCCGCCCGTAAGGGGTTCTTCCTGCGGGCCGAGACCGCGCTGGACGCACTCGAGCGGGAGAGGTTCGCACCCGACACGGTCAGTCATGGCGAGGGCTTTCTCGCGGCGTTCCGCGGGAAGTTCCTCCATGCCGGGCTCTATGTGATGGACGAGCCCGAGGCGGCGCTGTCGTTCGCCTCCTGTCTGGAGCTGCTCGGCCATCTCGACCAGTTGGTGAAGAAGGGTGGCCAGGTCGTCTGCGCCACCCACTCACCGCTGCTGACCGCGCTGCCCGGGGCGGACATCGTCGAGGTCGGCGAGCACGGCATGCGCCGGGTGGCCTGGCGCGACCTGGCCCTGGTCGACCACTGGCGCCGCTATCTCGCCGATCCTCGGAGCTATCTGCGGCACATCCTCGACTGAGAGCCCGTCAACCCCTCGCCCAGGCCACGTACCCGTCGGGACGGATCAGCAGCGTGTCGTGACGGTCGCCGTTCGCCCAGGTCGCCCGGATGACCCGGGTGGGCGGGGCGGGGAGGTCGGCCGGAAGGTCCCCCGGCAGGTCCGAGCCGCTTCCCCGCGGGGAGACGAGCACGAACTCTCCCGCGCGCAGCAGCTCGTAGAGACGGCCCTGCGCGAGGGCCAGGTCGGGGGCGCGCCGGCCGGTCAGGCGGTGGGCACCGCGCCCGGCGCCGTATGCGATGCCGATACCGCTGACCATGGCCAGCGCCTTGGCGGACGCGGGGCGGACCGTGCGCAGGAGCCCTGTCGCCACGGCCCGGGTCGCCCGCTGCAGAGGGGTGTGTGCCATGGCGAGCCGGAGGATCGCTCCGCTGCTGCGCAGCACCGTGGTGCCGACGGGATGCCGCTCGAAGTGGTAGCTGTCGAGCAGGGCCTCGGCGTCGGGGGCGTCGCCACGCAGCACGGTGGCGAGCTTCCAGGACAGGTTCGCCGCGTCCTGCAGACCCGTGTTCATGCCCTGACCCCCGGCCGGGGAGTGCACATGGGCGGCGTCCCCGGCGAGGAAGACCCGACCCGACCGGTACGTGGGGACCTGGCGCTCGTCGCTGTGGAACCGCGAGATCCACCGGGGGTCGTGCATCCCGAAGTCCGAGCCGAAGGCGAGCCGGGCGATCCCACGGATCTCGTCGAGGTCGACCGGTTCGCTGTCGGGGACCTGCCGGTCGCGGTGCCAGCCCATGACCCGGTACCAGCCGTCGCCGAAGGGCGCGATGAACGCGAACGCGTCCCCCGTCCCGTTGACCGTGAGGAGGTGCTCCGGCTCCTCGGCCAGGCGGACGTCGGCCAGCACGATCGAGCGGATCACGGCGCTGCCCGGGAACGGCAGCCCCAGGTGCTCACGGACGGCGCTGCGGTGTCCGTCCGCGCCGACCAGATAGCGGGCCCGCAGTGTCACCGGCTCCCGGCCGGCGTGCGTGCCGCCCCCCGCTCCGTCCCCGGCGCCTCCGGCCGCGGTGCCCGCGAGTTCGACCGTCACTCCCTCCGCGTCCTGGCGCACTCCCCGCAGCTCCAGGCCGTGCCGGAAGTCGGCTCCTGCGGCCAGGGCGCGCCGCTCCAGCAGGTGCTCCACCTCGTACTGCGGGGTGATCAGGAGGAACGGGAAGCGGCTGCGCAGCCGGGCCAGATCCAGGGACAGGCGGCTGAACAGCCGCAGTCGTGTGATCGGCGTGCCCGTCTTCACCAGCTCGTCCGCCAGTCCGCGGGCGTCGAGCAGCTCCAGCGTGCGGGCGTGGACCGCGAAGGCACGGGTCAGATTGCCGGCTCCGGGCGCGCGGCGCTCCACGACCGTGACCTTCAGGCCCGCGGCGGCCAGATCGCCGGCGAGCAGCATTCCCGTGGGCCCCGCGCCCACGACGATGACATCGATCTCCGTGCCGGACGTGCCGTTCATGGCTGCCTCCAGGCTCCCGCGTCCAAGTGCCAACGCTCGTTGGTCAACGCTTGTTGGCAAATGTAGGGGCGGTGCCTCTGGCGTGTCAACACCTGTTGGCCTACAGTTGTTGGCATGAAGACGGAAGCCACTCCCGAGGCCGCGAGCGCGCCGCGCCGTTCGGACGCCACCCGAGCCGCGATCCTGGAGGCCGCCCGGGAGAGGTTCGCCGCGGACGGCTACGAGCGTGCGACCATCCGGGCCATCGCCCGCGACGCGGGCATCGACCCCTCGATGGTGATGCGGTACTACGGCAACAAAGAGGGGCTCTTCGCCGCCGCTTCCGAGATCGACGTGCGCCTCCCGCCGATCGGCGCGCTTCCCGCCACACACATCGGGGCCGTCCTCGTCTCCCACTTCCTCGACCGCTGGGAGGGGGACGAGGTGATGACCGCTCTCCTCCGGGTCGGCGTCACCAACGCGGCCGGCGCCGAGCGTATGCGTGCCGTGTTCGAAGCCCAGATCGGCCCGTTCGTGGCCCAGGTCTGCCCCAGTCCCGCCGACGCGCCCCGCCGGGCCGCCCTGGTCGCCTCGCAGATCCTCGGCATGGCGCTGGCCCGGTATGTACTGCGACTCCCGCCCGCGGTGGAGATGACCCGCGAGGAGGTGGTGGCCTGGCTCGCTCCCACCGTCCAGCGGTACATGACCGCCGAGGCGCCGTGACGCGATGACGCGGTGAGGCATGACGCGATGACGCGGTGAGGCCGTGACGCGGTGACGCGGTGAGGCCGTGACGCGGTGACGCG
>NZ_JBUEFZ010000051.1:0-35338 GCF_054963715.1 Streptomyces sp. STAM6
GTCCGGGCCCAGCTCCGCGAGGCCGTCGAGGTCGACGACGCGCCGACCGTCGTGCGCTACTCCAAGGGTGCCGTCGGCCCGGCCGTCGAGGCCGTCGGCCGCATCGGCGGCATGGACGTGCTCCGCGAGGCCGGCACCGTCGGTCCGGACGTCCTCCTGGTCTCCGTCGGCGCGCTCGCGCCCATGTGCCTGGAGATCGCCGACCTGCTCGACAAGCAGGGCATCTCGACCACCGTCGTCGACCCGCGCTGGGTCAAGCCGGTCGACGAGGCCATGGCGCCGCTCGCCGAGCAGCACCGCGTCGTCGTCACCGTCGAGGACAACGGCCGGGTCGGCGGCGTCGGCTCCGCGATCGCGCAGGCCCTGCGCGACGCCGGCGTCGACATGCCGCTGCGCGACTTCGGCATCCCGCAGCGCTTCCTCGACCACGCCTCCCGCAAGGAGGTCATGGCCGAGATCGGCCTGACCGCCCCGGACATCGCCCGCCAGGTCACCGGTCTGGTCGCCAAGCTCGACGGCCTCCCCAACGCCAGGACCAGCGGCGAGACCTCCGTGGCGGCCCCGGAGGCCGAGCCCGCCCGCGACTGACGCACGGCGCCACCACCCACCGCATAGGGCCGGTCGGAGTACCCCAGGGGTTTCCGGCCGGCCCTTTCGTGTGAAACGCACTCTGTGGGCGGGCGCCACCCCGCACCCTTCTCGATCATGGCTATACGGGCCGATGGGTACGGAGGTACGCCGGTGAGCACAGGCCAGCAGTCACCCGACTCCGGGCTGTTCCGGACGAAGAGCATCGAGCAGTCGATCCGGGACACCGAGGAACCGGAACACGCACTCAAGAAGTCCCTCTCCGCATGGGACCTGACGGTCTTCGGCGTCGGCGTCATCATCGGCACCGGCATCTTCGTGCTCACCGGCAAGGTGGCCAAGGAGAACGCGGGCCCCGCGACCGCCCTGGCCTTCGTCGCCGCCGGTATCGCCTGCGCGCTGGCCGCCCTCTGCTACGCCGAGTTCGCCTCCACGGTGCCGGTCGCCGGATCCGCGTACACCTTCGCGTACGCGTCCCTGGGCGAACTGCCGGCCTGGATCATCGGCTGGGACCTCGTCCTCGAGTTCGCCCTCGGAACGGCCGTGGTCGCCGTCGGCTGGTCCGGCTATGTGCGCTCACTGATGGAGAACGCCGAGTGGACGCTACCAGCGGCCCTGCAAGGGCCGGACGCCGCCGACGGCACCTTCGACCTCCTGGCCTTCCTGCTGGTCCTGGTGCTGACCGCGGTCCTCGTCGTCGGCATGAAGCTGTCCGCCCGCATCACCGCCATCGTCGTGGCCATCAAGGTCACCGTCGTCATGATCGTGATCATCGCGGGACTGTTCTTCGTCGTCGGCGACAACTACTCGCCGTTCATCCCCGACGCCGTGACCCCGCCCTCCTCGTCCGGCTGGGACGCACCCCTGGTCCAGACGATCTTCGGCTACGAAGCCACCAACTTCGGCGTCATGGGCATCTTCACCGCCGCGTCCGTCGTCTTCTTCGCCTTCATCGGCTTCGACGTGGTGGCCACGGCCGCCGAGGAGACCAAACTGCCGCAGCGCGACATGCCGCGCGGCATCCTCGGCTCGCTCCTCATCTGCACCGTGCTCTACGTCGCCGTCGCCCTCGTGGTGACCGGCATGCAGCACTACAGCGAGCTGTCCACCAGCGCCCCGCTGGCGGACGCCTTCAAGTCCGTCGGCCACCCCTTCTACGCCGGCGTGATCAGCTTCGGCGCCGCCGTCGGCCTCACCACCGTCTGCCTGATCCTGCTCCTCGGCCAGACCCGGGTGTTCTTCGCGATGAGCCGCGACGGGCTCCTCCCGCGCTTCTTCTCCGTCACCCACCCCCGCTTCCGCACCCCCTACCGCCCGACCATCCTGCTCGGCGTGATCATCGCCATCGTCGCGGGCTTCACCAGCATCGACGAGCTCGCCACCCTGGTGAACATCGGCACGCTCTTCGCGTTCGTCGTCGTCGCCATCGGTGTGATGATCCTCCGCCGCACCCGCCCGGACCTGCACCGTGCCTTCCGCACCCCCTGGGTTCCGGTCATCCCCATCCTGTCGATCGCCGCCTCGGTGTGGCTGATGCTCAACCTGCCCGGCGAGACCTGGTTCCGCTTCGCCGTGTGGATGGCCATCGGCATCGTCGTCTACTTCCTCTACGGCCGCTCGCACAGCCGGCTGGGCGGCCACAAGTACCCGATGGGCACCCGGGCCACCTAGCGGGTCCGTAGAATCGGCGGATGACTTCCCCCGAGGGCGATCACCCCCACGCCGACCACCGGACGGCCGACGAGGCACTGCGCGTACTGGAACGGGTCTTCGGTTACGACGCGTTCCGCGGGCCGCAGCGGGAGATCATCGACCACGTCGTGGGCGGGGGTGACGCCCTCGTCCTCATGCCGACCGGTGGCGGCAAATCGCTCTGCTACCAGATCCCCGCCCTGGTCCGCCGGGGCGTCGGAGTCGTCGTCTCCCCGCTGATCGCCCTCATGCAGGACCAGGTCGACGCGCTGCGGGCGCTCGGCGTGCGGGCCGGGTTCCTCAACTCCACCCAGGACCTCGACGAGCGGCGGCTGGTGGAGGCCGAGTTCGCCGCCGGGGAACTGGACCTGCTCTACCTCGCGCCGGAGCGGCTGCGCGTGGAGTCCACGCTCGCGCTGCTTCAGCGCGGCACCATCTCGCTGTTCGCGATCGACGAGGCGCACTGTGTCGCCCAGTGGGGCCACGACTTCCGGCCCGACTACCTCCAGCTGTCCTCCCTGCACGAGCGGTGGCCCGACGTACCCCGGATCGCCCTGACCGCGACCGCCACCAGGGCCACCCACGCGGAGATCGCGAACCGGCTGAACCTCACCGGGGCCCGGCACTTCGTGGCCAGCTTCGACCGGCCCAACATCCAGTACCGCATCGCCCCGAAGAACGAGCCCAAGCGGCAGCTGCTGGAACTGCTGCGCGGTGAGCACGCCGGCGACGCGGGCATCGTCTACTGCCTGTCACGGGCGTCGGTCGACAAGACGGCCGCCTACCTCGTGGAGCACGGCATCGACGCCGTGCCGTACCACGCCGGGCTGGACGCCCGGACCCGCGCCGAGAACCAGGCCCGGTTCCTGCGCGAGGACGGTCTGGTCGTCGTCGCGACGATCGCCTTCGGCATGGGCATCGACAAGCCCGATGTGCGGTTCGTCGCCCACCTGGACCTGCCCAAGTCCGTCGAGGGCTATTACCAGGAGACCGGCCGGGCCGGCCGTGACGGCCTGCCCTCCACCGCCTGGCTGGCCTACGGCCTCCAGGACGTGGTCCAGCAGCGCCGGATGATCGAAACCGGCGAGGGCGACGACGACCACCGCCGCCGGCTCGCCGCCCACCTCGACGCCATGCTGGCACTGTGCGAGACCGCCGAGTGCCGCCGCGTCCAGCTCCTCGCCTACTTCGGCGAGGAGAGCTCCCCGTGCGGCAACTGCGACACCTGCCTGACCCCGCCCAAGACCTGGGACGGCACCATCGCCGCGCAGAAGGTGCTGTCGACCGTCGTGCGCCTCAAGCGCGAGCGCAACCAGTCCTTCGGCGTCGGCCAGATCCTCGACATCCTCCTCGGCCGCAAGACCGCCAAGGTCATCAAGTTCGACCACGACGCCCTCAGCGTGTTCGGGATCGGCACCGACCTCACCGAAGCCCAGTGGCGCGGCGTCGTCCGCCAGCTGCTCGCCCAGCGGCTCCTCGCCGTCCAGGGCGAGTACAACACCCTCGCCCTCACCGACGCCTCCGCCGACGTGCTCGGCGGCCGGCGCGAGGTGCTGATGCGCAGCGAACCCGAGCGGCCCGCCCGCGCCTCGCGCACCCCCAAGACGGCCAAGGCGGGCCGGACGGCGGCCGCCGACCTGCCCGAGGAGGCCGTGCCGGTCTTCGAGCGGCTGCGGGCCTGGCGCGCCGCCACCGCCAAGGAGCAGGGCGTGCCCGCCTACGTCATCTTCCACGACGCGACGCTGCGCGAGATCGCCGCCGCGCCTCCGGCGACGCTCGCCGAACTCGGCTCGGTCAGCGGCGTCGGCGAGAACAAGCTGGCCAAGTACGGGCAGCAGGTTCTCGACGCGCTCGCCGAGAGCTGACGCGCCCACCGCCCGTCCGGGACCGTGTCCGGGGCGAGCCGTCCCCGACAGCGGTCCGGGGCGACGGCGACGGCCGCCGGACATGACGGACGGGCCGTACGGGATCTGCTCCCGTACGGCCCGTCCGTTCGTTCCGCCGGCGGTTACGCCGGGACGCTCGCGACGCCCGGAGCCAGGAACGGCTTGCCGTTCACCCGCTGCGAGACACCCTCACGGTCCAGGTACGGCGTGATGCCGCCCAGGTGGAAGGGCCAGCCGGCGCCCGTGATCAGGCACAGGTCGATGTCCTGCGCCTCGGCGACGACACCCTCCTCCAGCATCAGGCCGATCTCCTGCGCGACGGCGTCCAGGACGCGGTCGCGGGCCTGCTCCTCGGTCAGGACGACGTCGCCCTGCTTGAGGAGCGCGGCGACCTCCGGGTCCAGCTCCGGCTTGCCGGAGTCGTAGACGTAGAAGCCGCGCTTGCCGGCCTCGACGACGGCCTTCAGGTTGGGGGAGACCGTGAAGCGCTCCGGGAAGGCGCGGTTCAGGGTCTCGGAGACGTGCAGACCGATGGCCGGGCCGACGAGCTCCAGGAGGACCAGCGGGGACATCGGCAGACCCAGCGGCTCGACCGCCTTCTCCGCCGTGGCCACCGGGGTGCCCTCGTCGATGATGTTCTGGATCTCGCCCATGAAGCGGGTGAGGATGCGGTTCACGACGAACGCCGGAGCGTCCTTCGTCAGGACCGCGGTCTTCTTCAGCTTCTTCGCGACACCGAAGGCGGTGGCGAGGGACGCGTCGTCGGTCTTCTCACCGCGGACGATCTCCAGCAGCGGGAGGATCGCGACCGGGTTGAAGAAGTGGAAGCCGACCACGCGCTCCGGGTGCTGGAGCTTCGACGCCATCTCGCTGACGGAGAGCGAGGAGGTGTTGGTGGCGAGGATGGCGTGCGCCGGGGCGACCGCCTCGACCTCCGCGAACACCTTCTGCTTGACCGACATCTCCTCGAACACGGCCTCGATGATGAAGTCCGCGTCCGCGAAGCCCTCGGCCTTGTCCAGGACACCGGTGACCAGGGCCTTCAGGCGGTTGGCCTTGTCCTGGTTGATGCGGCCCTTGCCGAGCAGCTTGTCGATCTCGGCGTGGACGTAGCCCACGCCCTTGTCGACACGCTCCTGGTCGATGTCCGTGAGGACGACCGGGACCTCCAGGCGGCGCAGGAACAGCAGCGCCAGCTGGGAGGCCATCAGACCGGCGCCGACGACACCGACCTTGGTGACCGGGCGGGCCAGGGACTTGTCCGGGGCACCGGCCGGGCGCTTGGCGCGCTTCTGGACCAGGTTGAAGGCGTAGATGCCGGAGCGCAGCTCGCCGCCCATGATGAGGTCGGCGAGCGCCGTGTCCTCGGCGTCGAAGCCCTTCTGCAGGTCGCCGTCCTTGGCCGCCTCGATGATGTCCAGGGCGCGGTAGGCGGCCGGGGCCGCACCGTGCACCTTGGAGTCGGCGATGAACCGGCCCTTGGCGACGGCCTGGTCCCAGGCCTCGCCGCGGTCGACGTCGGCACGCTCGACCACGATGTCGCCCTTGAGGACGGACGCCGTCCACAGCAGCGACTGCTCCAGGAAGTCCGCGCCCTCGAAGATCGCGTCGGCGATGCCGAGCTCGAAGACCTGCTTGCCATTGAGCTGCTTGTTCTGGTTGAGCGAGTTCTCGATGATGACCGAGACCGCGCGCTCGGCACCGATCAGGTTCGGCAGGACGGTGCAGCCGCCCCAGCCCGGGACCAGACCGAGGAAGACCTCGGGCAGAGAGAACGCCGGCAGGGCCGCCGACACGGTGCGGTACGTGCAGTGCAGACCGACCTCGACACCGCCGCCCATGGCCGCGCCGTTGTAGTACGCGAAGGTGGGCACGGCCAGCGCGGAGAGCCGCTTGAAGACGTCGTGGCCGCCCTTGCCGATGGCCAGCGCGTCCTCGTGGCGCTTCAGCAGCTCGACGCCCTTGAGGTCGGCGCCGACCGCGAAGATGAACGGCTTGCCCGTGATGCCGACACCGACGATGGTGCCCTCGGAGGCCTCCTTCTCGACCTGGTCGATCGCCACGTTGAGGTTGGCGAGCGACTGCGGCCCGAAGGTGGTCGGCTTGGTGTGGTCGAAGCCGTTGTCCAGCGTGATCAGCGCGAACCGGCCCGCGCCGAACGGCAGGTCGAAGTGGCGTACGTGCGCGCTCGTGACGACCTCGTCCGGGAAGAGCTCGGCCGCACCCTTCAACAGCTCAGCGGTGGTGCTCACTTGGTGCCTCCGGCGTCCTTGTGGTGCGGGTTCTCCCAGATGACCGTGGCGCCCATGCCGAAGCCGACGCACATGGTGGTGAGGCCGTAGCGGACCTCCGGCTGCTCCTCGAACTGGCGGGCCAGCTGCGTCATCAGACGGACGCCGGAGGAGGCGAGCGGGTGCCCGAAGGCGATGGCGCCGCCGTACTGGTTGACGCGCGCGTCGTCGTCGGCGATGCCGTAGTGCTCCAGGAAGGCCAGGACCTGGACGGCGAAGGCCTCGTTGATCTCGAAGAGACCGATGTCGGAGATCGACAGGCCGGCCTGGGCCAGCGCCTTCTCGGTCGCCGGGATCGGACCGTAACCCATGACCTCCGGCTCGACGCCGGCGAAGGCGTACGAGACCAGGCGCATCTTGACCGGGAGGCCGTTCTCGCGGGCGAAGTCCTCGGAGGCGATCAGCGAGGCGGTGGCACCGTCGTTCAGACCGGCGGCGTTACCGGCGGTGACGCGGCCGTGCGTACGGAACGGCGTCTTCAGGCCGGCCAGGCTCTCCAGGGTGGTGCCCGGGCGCATCGGCTCGTCGGCGGTGACCAGGCCCCAGCCGGTCTCGCCGGCCTCCGGGTTGGTGCGCCGCACCGAGATCGGAACCAGGTCCTGCTGGATCTTGCCGTTGGCGTAGGCCTTGGCGGCCTTCTCCTGCGAGCGCACGGCGTACTCGTCGGCGCGCTGCTTGGTGATCGTCGGGTACCGGTCGTGCAGGTTCTCCGCCGTCATGCCCATGAACAGGGCGGACTCGTCGACCAGCTTCTCGGAGACGAAACGCGGGTTGGGGTCGACGCCCTCACCCATCGGGTGGCGGCCCATGTGCTCGACACCGCCGGCGACGGCGATGTCGTACGCGCCGAAGGCGACGCTGCCGGCGACCGAGGTCACGGCGGTCAGCGCACCCGCGCACATGCGGTCGATCGAGTAGCCCGGGACGGACTGCGGCAGACCGGCGAGGATGCCCGCGGTCCGGCCGATGGTCAGACCCTGGTCACCGATCTGGGTGGTCGCGGCGATGGCGACCTCGTCGATCTTCTTGGGGTCGAGGTCCGGGTTGCGGCGCAGCAGCTCCCGGATCGCCTTCACGACGAGATCGTCGGCGCGGGTCTCGTGGTAGATGCCCTTCGGGCCCGCCTTGCCGAACGGGGTGCGGACGCCGTCGACGAAGACGACGTCCCTGACGGTACGAGGCACGATGGCTCTCCTCCAGGGTGCGGGGTGGCACTGCTGCGGGCACACGGCTAAGCGTGCGCTTGCTGCCCCCATGCTACTTACGGGTAACCAGACTGCACAGTCCCCCCGCCCGGAGCGGCGAAGGTCACACTCCGCGACCACCGGACGGACGGCGGAAACCCGCCGTGATCCGGCTCGGCCTCGCGTGTCCGAAAATCCGCGTACTCGCACATATACCTGCAACAGCGGCCGCCTCTGCCTCTACCTGCCCGGCGGCGACATCCAGAACGTCGACGTCGACAACGAGATCGTCCGGTGCAGTTCCGGCATCGAGCGTGCCTACTGGGGCTTCCAGCAGGCGCGGAACCGCACCAACCGCGCCATCAACGTCTACTTCGACAAGAACCAGAGCGGTTTCATCGACCGGGAGACCGAGTTCGTCACCAGGCTGGACGTGAACGAGACGATCACCTTCAACGCGCAGTCCACGTACCACCTGTGCGTCTGGGGCATGTAGCCGCGGTACGGGGGCGCCCGTCGCCTCGCCCGATTGGGCCTGGGGCGACGCCTGTCCCGTGGCGGCGGGTGCGCTGCGGGCCCAGGCTGGTCCGGCCGGGACATGGTGTCCCGGCCGGACCACAGAACGGACTTCCATGGCGATCGACACCACAGACCACGAGGTTCCCCACAAGTCCACCGTCCCCGCCAACAAGGACGAGATGGTCAAGCTCTTCGTGCGGGAGGTGCGGGACACGGCGGGCGGCGGCGGGCCGCGCAAACCCGTCCTCGTGCTGCACGGCCGGAGCGTCCCGGTACTCGCCGGCTGCGACCTCCGGCACAAGTCGTACAGCTGGGCGGAGCACCTGGCCAAGGCCGGTTACGACGTGTTCATGATGGATCTCCAGGGCTCCGGCCGGTCGCCGCGTCCCAAGATGGACGATCCGCGCAACGTCAACCCGGCCCACCAGCACCTGCTGACACCGCGACCGCCCGGATTCACGCCGGGTCCGCCGAACTATCCGTTCCAGCTGAACAACTCGTTCAGCGACCGCGACGAGCTGAACACCGTCGTGGAGTTCGTCCGCGCGCGGTGCGAGGTGGACAAGCTCGCCTTCATCGGCTGGTCCGCCGCCGCGTTCACGATGGGGCCGTACGCGGTGAAGAACCCGGACAGGGTGGAGAGCCTGTTCCTGCTGGCGCCGATCTTCCCGCCCAAGGGCACGTCGACCCCACCGAGTCCGCTGCCGCGCCCCGGCTTCCCGACCTTCCTCAGCACGAGGGACGGAACCTGGAACGGCTGGGGCAACGAGGTGCACTGCGAGGGCCAGCGTGAAGAAGAGATGAAGGAGGTGGTGTGGGACGCGATCATGGCCAACGACTCCGTCGGCAGCACCTGGGGCCCGCCGGAGGGCCTGAACCGGATCAGGAACTTCGTCCGGTGGGGCTGGAACGAGACCACCGCGGCCCAGGGCGGCGTCCTCGGCGGCAGGGTGCCGGTCCTCATGGTGTACGGCGAGTACGACCGGCAGGTGAACACCTCGCCCCCGAGCCCCGACCCTGAGCTCAACTTCTCCGTACCCGCCCTCTACAACGCCGTCGCGGGGCAGCACAAGCTCATGGTCAAGCTGGCCTGCGCCGGGCACTCGGTGGTGTGGGAGATGCAGCACAAGAACGTCCACAACCTCTCCAAGCACTGGCTCAAGCACCTCACGGTCGACGGCAAGACCCAGGGCGTCTTCGACATGGACGAGAACGGCGTCCTCAGCCCGGCCCCCTAGGGCTTGCTTCGGAAGTCCCGTCCGGCCGGGGCCCGCCCTCCGGGCGGACGACGCCACTTTCGAAACCTGCCCGGGACACGATCGAGCCCCCGGCCGCGAACGGCCGGGGGCTCCGGGTGTACTGGCTCAGCCCTTCGCCGACGTCAGCGCCGCCACCAGCACCGGCGTGACCTGCTCGATCTGCCAGGGGCGTGCGCCGTACCCGGCGAGCGCGCCCATGACCGCCTCGGCCGTGGTCTCCTGCGGCGGCTCCCAGCACACGCGGCGGACCGTGTCCGGAGTGATCAGGTTCTCCGGCGGCAGGTTCAGCGACTCGGCGAGCGCCGAGACCGCCGCACGGGCCGCCGACAGCCGGGCGGCGGCGGCCGGGTCCTTGTCCGCCCACGCCCGCGGCGGCGGAGGGCCCGCCACCGGCTGACCGGGCTGCGGCAGCTGCGCGTCCGGCAGCGTCCTGGCCCGGTCGACCGCGGCCTGCCAGTGCTCCAGCTGACGCCGGCCCATCCGGTGGCCGAAGCCGGGCAGTGCGGTCAGCGCGTGCACATTGGGCGGCAGGGCCAGGGCCGCCTCCACGATCGCGGCGTCGCCGAGGACCTTGCCGGGGGACACGTCGCGCCGCTGGGCGATCCGGTCCCGCGCGGTCCACAGCTCGCGCACGACGGCCATCTGCCGGCGCCGGCGGACCTTGTGCATCCCCGACGTACGGCGCCATGGGTCCTTGCGCGGGGGCGGCGGCGGGGCGGAGGCGATGGCGTCGAACTCCTGGTGGGCCCACTCCAGCTTCCCCTGCCGGTCGAGCTCCTTCTCCAGTGCGTCACGCAGGTCGACGAGCAGCTCGACGTCCAGCGCGGCGTACCGGAGCCAGGGCTCGGGCAGCGGGCGGGTGGACCAGTCCACGGCCGAGTGCCCCTTCTCCAGGGCGTAGCCCAGCACCGACTCGACCATCGCGCCCAGGCCGACCCGCGGGAAGCCCGCGAGGCGCCCGGCCAGCTCCGTGTCGAACAGCCGGGACGGCAGCATGCCTATTTCCCGCAGGCACGGGAGGTCCTGGGTCGCGGCGTGCAGGATCCACTCGGTGCCGGCCAGGGCCTCGCCCAGCCCCGACAGGTCCGGGCAGCCGACCGGGTCGATCAGCGCGGTGCCCGCGCCCTGGCGGCGCATCTGTACGAGGTAGGCCCGCTGCCCGTAGCGGTATCCGGACGCGCGCTCTGCGTCGACGGCGACGGGGCCGGAGCCCGCCGCGAACGCGGCGATCACCTCGGCGAGGGCATGCTCGTCGGCCACCACGGGCGGAATGCCCTCGCGGGGCTCGAGCAAGGGGATCGGGACCCCGTCAACTGCGACGCCGTCGTCCGGGGGGCCGCCCCCGGCGGTTCGCAGTGCTGTCTCTGCTGCGGTCTCTTGGGCGTCGGTCACCTGTCAAGGGTATCCGTGAACGGAAGGCGCTCGTCGACGGAACGTTCCGTCGACGAGCGCGGATGTTGTGTAAACCGGTCAGTGGATGATTCCCGTACGGAGTGCGACGGCCACCATGCCCGCCCGGTCGCCGGTGCCGAGTTTGCGCGCGATTCGCGCCAGGTGGCTCTTGACGGTGAGCGCGGACAGGCCCATGGAGACGCCGATGGCCTTGTTGGACTGGCCCTCGGCCACGAGCCGGAGGACCTCGACCTCACGGCCGGAGAGCTCGCGGTAGCCGCCCGGGTGGCTCGGGGCGCCGGGGGGACGGCGGTGCAGCCGGGCGGCGGCGGCGCCGATGGGGGCGGCGCCGGGTCGGGTGGGGTGCCCGATGTTCGTACGGGTGCCGGTGACGACGTAGCCCTTGACGCCGCCCGCCAGGGCGTTGCGCACGGCACCGATGTCGTCGGCCGCGGACAGGGCGAGGCCGTTGGGCCAGCCCGCCGCGCGGGTCTCGGAAAGCAGGGTCAGCCCGGAACCGTCGGGCAGGTGGACGTCGGCAACGCAGATGTCGCGCGGGTTGCCGACGCGGGGACGAGCCTCCGCGATGGACGACGCCTCGATGACGTCACGCACTCCGAGGGCCCACAGGTGGCGGGTGACGGTGGAGCGGACGCGCGGGTCGGCCACGACGACCATGGCCGTCGGCTTGTTCGGGCGGTAGGCGACCAGGCTTGCGGGCTGCTCGAGGAGAACGGACACCAGGCCTCCTGGGAAGGTGCGGGACACAGCCGGCTCGGGGAAGAAGCCGGGCGAACCGTGTTTGAAGGGTCACAGACCTCTTCGGCAGCCTGCCCGCCCGCCTTTAGAGGAAGATCACTATTTGGTGAGTAACAATTGGGGCAATTCGGATGCGTGATCGATCATCCTACGAGCGCCCCGGAGTGTCCGGGCACGACGGACGGGGGCCACGTCCCGGGGCCGAGCGCCCGGGACGGGCCGCGTCGGCGGGCCCGTCGCACTGCCCAACGCCCGGCCCCGGCGGCAGGGTCCGGGGCACAGGCGCATCGCGGGGGGCGCACGGTATCCCGCGCGTCCGGCGCCGGGCGCGGGCGGCCGGCCCGGCCGCGCGCCGCCCCGCGGCGACGGCCCCTGGACCCGCGCCCGGCCGACGTGGCTGGGGCGGCCTGCGGTGCGAAATGCGCTCGGTGCCCCCCGGGGACCGGGCTGTTCCGGGCTCTGAGGCTGTCGTGTGCGGCACCGGGTCGCCGGGCAGCCGGTCGGAGAGCAAGGGGTGGCGGTCCGGGGGAGGCGCGGGTCGGCGTGGCCGGCGGGCCCTGCGTTGGCGCGAGGTGCTCGGGGCACGCGTGGCCGGTCGCCGGGGCGGCGGGTGGTGTCGACGGCGCCGGTCGGGGGCCGCGGACAGGCCGCCGGGGGCGGTGGGCCCAGGCAGGGGTGGGAGCGGGGCGGACGGCGTCGGCTCACCCGCCGGCCCTGTCGGCGGGTCCCTCGCGGTGGGTTGCGTGCCCCGTGGACCGGGCTGCTGCGGTGGTGCGGGGCCGGCGGCGGGTGGTGGTCGCCGTGGCTGGTGGGGCCCGTAAGGCAGGGGGTGCGCGCGGTGCATGCGTGGCCGGTCGCTGGGACGGCGGGTAGTGGCGACGGCGCCGGCCGGTGCCGCGGAGGCTGCAGACGAGTCGGCCGCGTGCCTGCGTGGTCCAGAAAGGAACCGGGGGAGTGCCGACAGGGCCCGCGGACCCGACCCGTCACGGCAGGACGCCGGGTCGGCGGGCGCCCCTCGAAACCGCGTGGTGGCCGCGTACGGCGAGGGCGCCTCTTTACGGATCGTTCCGGGCTCGCGACCGACCTCGGAACGCGCGGCTGCCGGGTCGTCGCCGGTCGCCCATGCCCCCATGGCCCTTCGGGTACGGGAGGTGCCCTCGTAGGAAGCGTCCTAGGGCTGCTGGGGGCCGCGGCGCTGGGGGAGCGAGACCACCCCCGACGGCGTGTCCAGGGGGCCCGGGCCCGACGGGGGGAGGCCTGCGATCTGGCACAGCAGGTCGCACCAGGCCGCCAGGTGCGCCGCCGTGTCCGGCACGCCGCCCCGGCCCTCGCGCGGTGTCCAGGACGCGCGGATCTCGATCTGCGTCGCGGGCCTGCGCTCGGCGAGTCCACCGAAGTAGTGAGAGCCCGCACGGGTGACGGTGCCCGCCGCCTCCCCGTACGACAGGCCACGCGCCTCCAGCGCGCCGGTCAGCCAGGACCAGCACACCTCCGGCAGCAGCGGGTCGGCCGCCATCTCGGGCTCCAGCTCGGCCCGCACCAGGGTCACCAGCCGAAACGTGCCCTGCCAGGCCTCGTGCCCGGCCGGGTCGTGCAGCAGCACGAGACGGCCGTCCGCCAGGTCCTCGTCCCCTTCGACGACCGCCGCCTCCACCGCGTAGGCGTGCGGGGCGAGCCGCTGCGGCGGGCGGGTCGGTTCGAGTTCGATCTCCGGTCGCAGCCGTGCCGTGCGCAGCGCGTCCACCGCGAGCCGGAAGCCGGGTGGGACGGGAGACGCCTCCCTGCCGTCCGTGCCTCCGGTGCCGTCGGAATGATCGGAAAACTGTCCCTGAGCCGCAGCCATGCGGGGAAGAGTAGGCGGAAGACGGGCCGCGCGCAGGGAGGGACACCCTCACCTCACAAGCTCCTTACCCGCACATGCGAAGATTCGGGACGTGAGTGCCAACGACCGCCCCAAGGGCCAGCAGACGCAGACCTACGAATCCGCCTTCCTGAGGGCGTGCCGACGCGAGCCCGTGCCGCACACGCCCGTCTGGTTCATGCGGCAGGCGGGGCGCTCGCTGCCGGAGTACCTGAAGGTCCGCGAAGGCATCCCCATGCTCGAGTCGTGCATGCGGCCGGAGCTGGTCACCGAGATCACCCTGCAGCCGGTCCGGCGGCACAAGGTCGACGCCGCGATCTACTTCAGCGACATCGTGGTGCCGCTCAAGGCCATCGGCATCGACCTCGACATCAAGCCCGGTGTCGGCCCGGTCGTCGCCGAACCGATCCGCCGCCGCGCGGACCTGGAGCGGCTGCGCGACCTCACCCCCGAGGACGTCCACTACGTCACCGAGGCCATCGGCATGCTGACCGGGGAGCTCGGCACCACCCCGCTGATCGGCTTCGCGGGCGCGCCCTTCACCCTGGCGAGCTACCTCGTCGAGGGCGGCCCGTCCCGCAACCACGAGCACACCAAGGCCCTCATGTACGGGGACCCCGAGCTGTGGGCCGACCTGCTGGACCGCCTCGCGGACATCACCGCCGCGTTCCTGAAGGTCCAGATCGAGGCGGGTGCCTCAGCGGTCCAGCTGTTCGACTCCTGGGTGGGCGCCCTGGCCCCCGCCGACTACCGCCGCTCGGTCATGCCGGCCTCCACGAAGGTCTTCGACGCCGTCGCCGGATACGGCGTGCCCCGCATCCACTTCGGTGTCGGCACCGGTGAACTCCTCGGCCTGATGGGCGAGGCCGGCGCCGACGTCGTCGGCGTCGACTGGCGTGTCCCGCTGGACGAGGCCGCCCGCCGCGTCGGTCCCGGCAAGGCGCTCCAGGGCAACCTCGACCCGGCCGTTCTCTTCTCCACCCCGGAAGCGGTCGAGGCGAAGACCCGCGACGTCCTCGACGCCGCCGCCGGTCTGGAGGGCCACGTCTTCAACCTGGGCCACGGCGTCCTGCCGA
Organism: Streptomyces sp. STAM6; assembly: GCF_054963715.1. Taxonomy (NCBI): domain Bacteria; kingdom Bacillati; phylum Actinomycetota; class Actinomycetes; order Kitasatosporales; family Streptomycetaceae; genus Streptomyces; species Streptomyces sp. STAM6. The sequence continues at coordinate 14,508 of NZ_JBUEFZ010000051.1, forward strand.
CGACCGACCCGGACGCCCTGACCCGTCTGGTGGAGTACGTCCACACCGAGACCGCACGCTGAGCCAGGGCAGGAACGCCGGCCAGGACAGGTACGTCAGGCAAGGACTGCACTTCATGCACGACGCGAACACGCTGGCGCTGCCGCGCGTGCGGCCGGCGCCTGCGGGCGCGGCCGAGCCCGCGCGCGGCCGCGCCCTCCCGCGCATATCCGCCCTGGACGGCTTGCGGCTGCTCGCCGCGCTGATGGTGGTGGCGTACCACTACCTGGCGCGCGGCGGGGGCTGGACGACGTCCGTCGAAGCCCTCTTCCCCACCGCTTTCCCCTTCGCCGCGTACGGCTGGCTGGGCGTGGAGCTGTTCTTCCTGATCAGTGGCTTCGTCATATGCATGAGCTGCTGGCACAGAACGGTGGGGGAATTCTTCGTCTCCCGGGTGACCCGGCTGTATCCCGCGTACTGGTTCGCCGTCCTGGCCACCACCGCGGTACTCCTGCTGATACCCGCCGGCCAGAAGCCGCTGCCGTGGGCGGACGTCCTCACGAACCTCACGATGCTGGAGGAACCGCTCGGCGTCCCCAAGGCCGACGGGGTCTACTGGACCCTCTTCGCCGAACTCCGCTTCTACCTCCTCTTCGCCGTCATGGCGTGGTGGGGACTGACCTACCGGCGCGTGCTCGCCTTCTGCTGTGTCTGGGCCGCGACCGGGATGCTCTTCGCCAAGGCCGGTGACCCGGCCCTGCGGCTGCTGATCATGCCGAACTACTGCTGGTACTTCATCGCCGGCATGGCCTTCTTCCTGATGTACCGCTTCCGCCCCAACCTCCTGCTCACCGGCATCGTGCTGGTCTGCTTCGGGGCGGCCCTGCCCTCCGCGCACCACACCTGGCGCCAGACCCTCGGCTACTTCGAGCGCGACATCCCCTTCTGGCCGGTCGTCGCCGTCCTCGCCGTCTGTTTCGGCGTCATGGCCCTGGTCGCCACGGGGCGACTGTCCTGGATGCGGTGGCGCTGGCTTCCCTACGCCGGCGCGCTCACCTACCCGCTCTACCTGCTCCACCAGAACATCGGCTGGGAGATCATCGGCGCCCTGGAGAACGTACTCCCGCCGTACACCCTGCTGACGCTGGTGACCGGCGGCATGCTGCTGGCCTCCTGGCTGGTGCACCGGCTGATCGAGCGGCCGGTGGCCCGTCCGCTGCGGCGGCGGCTGTCCCGGGCGCTGATCCAGGGCGTCACCGGCGCCGCGCGCTGAAGCCGCCCGGTCGGCTCTGCCCGGCGGGGCCGTTCCCCGGGTCAGCCGGCGTTCCGCACCGCGGTCACCGCTTTGCGGGAGGCGACCTGGACCGGGTCCCAGACCGGGGAGAACGGGGGCGCGTAGCCGAGGTCCAGGGCGGTGATCTGTTCCACCGTCATGCCCGCCGTGAGGGCGACCGCCGCGATGTCGACGCGTTTCGCCGCGCCCTCGCGGCCGACGATCTGGACGCCGAGCAGCCGGCCCGTGCGGCGTTCGGCGAGCATCTTGACCGTCATCGGGGCCGCGCCGGGGTAGTAGCCGGCACGGCTCGTCGACTCGATCGTCACCGTGACGAACCGCAGGCCGACCGCCTCGGCGTCCTTCTCACGCAGACCCGTGCGGGCGATCTCCAGGGAGCAGACCTTGCTCACCGCCGTGCCGACGACGCCCGGGAAGGTGCCGTACCCGCCGGCCACATTGGCGCCGATGACCTGGCCGTGCTTGTTGGCGTGCGTGCCCAGCGGGATGTGGCGTTCCCGGCCCGAGACCAGGTCCAGGACCTCGACGCAGTCACCACCCGCCCAGATGTCCTGCCGGCCGCGCACCCGCATCGACAGATCGGTCAGCAGACCGCCGTGCTCGCCCACCGGCAGGCCCGCCGCGCGGGCCAGCGTCGTCTCCGGGGCCACGCCCATGCCGAGCACGACGACGTCCGCGGGGTACTCCGCGTCGTCCGTGGCGACCGCGCGGACCCGGCCGTCGCCGCCGGTGAGGATCTTGGTGACGTCCGCGCCGCCGACCGTGGTGATCCCCAGCCCGTCCATCGCCTCGTGCACAAGGCGGCCCATGTCCGGATCGAGTGTCGACATGGGCTCCTCGCCCCGGTTCAGGACGGTCACCTGATAGCCGCGGTTGAGCAGTGCCTCCGCCATCTCCACGCCGATGTAACCGGCGCCGACCACGACCGCGCGCCGGCCTCCTGAGGTGGCGAGCGTGTCCAGCAGGGCGCGGCCGTCGTCGAGGCTCTGCACGCCGTGCACCCCCGGCGCGTCGATGCCGGGCAGCGGCGGTCGCACCGGCCGGGCCCCGGTGGCGAGGACCAGCTTGTCGAAGCCGGTCCAGGACTCCGCACCCGTGTCCACGTCGCGGGCCCGCACCCGCCGGCCGTCCAGGTCGAGTTCGGTCACCTCGGTCCGCATCCGCAGATCGATCCCCCGCGCCCGGTGCTCCTGCGGGGTGCGCGCGATGAGGCGGTCGGGGCCGTCGACATCGCCGCCCACCCAGTAGGGAATGCCGCACGCCGAGTACGAGGAGAAGTGACCGCGCTCGAACGCGACGATCTCCAGTTCCTCCGGGCCCTTCAGCCTGCGGGCCTGCGACGCGGCGGCCATCCCCGCCGCGTCGCCGCCGATGACGACCAGTCGTTGCTGTCCCATGCGCAACACGCTACGGCTGATCAGTCCCCGGCGTAGGCGGAACCGGCCCGGCCGGGACCGCGGCCGGTGCCTGGGCCTGCGCCGGTGCCTGGGCGTGCGCCTGGGCCGGCACCCTGGCCCTCGGCCGCCGCCGCAGCCGCGGCCGCACCAGCCACCGCCACAGGGCGAACGCGGTCAGCAGCACGGCCGCCCACGGCGCCACCGCCGCCAGCACGATCCCGACCCACTTCGCCGCGGTCACCAGGGAGTTCCAGCCGCCGCTCAGCGCGTCCAGGAAGCCGGGATCGTCGTCCCGCACCACCTCCGGCGCCTCCGGCTCGCTCAGGTGCAGGGTGATCGTCGCCAGCGCCGTTCGGTCCTTGAGCGCCGCCTGCTGCGCCAGGAGCGATTCAAGCTCGGCCTGACGGGTGGTCAACTGACCCTCCAGCGTGACCACGTCGTCCAGCCGGGTCGCCCGATCCATCAGCTTGCGCACCCGCTCGACGCTCGCCCGCTGGGTCGCGATCCGGCTCTCCACGTCGACGACCTGGTCGGTGACGTCCTTGGCGTCCGCCCGGCGGGAGAGCAGCTTGCCCGTGCCCGCCAGCTCGCCCAGCACCTCCTCGTACGAGGCCTGCGGCACGCGGAGCACGATCTGCGAGCTCACGTGCGTGTCGTCGACCCGTTCGGTGTCCTCGTTCGCGACGTGCCCGCCCGCGTCCAGGGCGGCGGCCCGCGCCCGGGACAGCGCCTTCGTGGCGTCCGGGACCTCCACGGACAGCTCGGCGGTGCGGATGATGTGCTGCCGCGGCGCGGGCTTCGCGGCCCCGGGCGCCTTCGCGCCGTTCGCGCCGTCCCGGGCACCCGGACCGGCGGCCGGTTCCTCCGCCGCGTGACCCGGGCCGCCCGCCTCCGGAGCCTTCGCCCCGCTCGCGACGCCCCGCTTGTCCGAAGCGCCCCGCTCGTCCGCCGCCCCGCAGCCCGCGAGTGCCAGCGAGGCGGTGAGCAGTACCGCCGCGAACGCATGTCGTACGCGCATGATCCCCCCACGAATCCGTGATGAATGATGCAGGTTCGACGCACGAGCCGGGTTCACGGGTTGCCGCCCGGCGGTTCCGAACCGGTCACGGTCGGGACTCGTTACGGCATTTGAGAGAGTGGAGTCATGAACGCGGACACACCTCAGGGCGGCCATGTCGTCGTCATCGGCGGCGGTATCGCCGGCCTCGCCGCCGCGCACCGGCTGAGCTCCGCCGGACGGCGCGTCACTCTGCTGGAGGCCACCGACCGGCTCGGCGGCAAGCTCCAGGCGGGCGAGATCGAGGGCGTACCCGTCGACCTGGGCGCCGAGTCGATGCTCGCCCGCCGCCCCGAGGCCGTCGACCTGGCCCGCGCCGTGGGCCTTGGGGACCGGCTCCAGCCGCCCGCCACCGCCACCGCCGCCGTCTGGACCCGGGATGCCCTGCGCCCCATGCCCACGGGTCACGTCATGGGCGTTCCGGGCGACGCCGCCGCGCTCGCCGGTCTCCTGTCCGACGAGGGGCTGCGGCGGGTCGCCCGGGACCGCGACCTGCCGCCCGCCGAGCTCGGCGACGATGTCGCGATCGGCCGGTACGTCGCCGACCGCATGGGCCGCGAGGTCGTCGACCGCCTGGTGGAACCCCTCCTCGGCGGTGTGTACGCGGGCGACTCCTACCGGATCTCGATGCGCGCCGCCGTCCCCCGGCTCTTCGACGCCGCCCGGGCCCACGGCACGCTGACCGAGGCCGTCCGCGACGTCCAGCGGGCCGCCGCGGGGCAGCAGCCCGGCCCCGCCTTCATGGGCATCGAGGGCGGTGTGGGCCGGCTCCCCGGCGCCGTCGCGGACGCCATCACCGCCCGGGGCGGCGAGATCCGCACCGAGACCCCCGTCCACGCCCTCACACGCGGCGCGGGCAGCTGGCACATCCGTACCGACCGCGAGACGCTCCGCGCCGACGCGGTGGTCCTCGCGACGCCGGCCTGGTCCGCCTCCGCGCTGCTGGCCGCCGAGTCGCCGGCCGCCGCGGCCGAGCTCGCCGAGGTCGAGTACGCCTCGATGACCCTGATCACCCTCGCCTTCCGCCGCGGCGACGCCGCGGCACTGCCCGCCGGGTCCGGCTTCCTCGTGCCGCCCGTCGACGGCCGCACCATCAAGGCGTCCACCTTCTCCTCGCAGAAGTGGACGTGGGTCGACGAGGGCTCCGACGACCTGTTCGTGCTGCGGACCTCCGTCGGCCGGTACGGCGAGGAGGAGCACCTGCACCGCGAGGACGCCGAGCTGGTCGCCGTGTCGCTCACGGACCTCGCCGCGGCCACCGGCCTCACCGCCCGGCCCGTCGCCACCGAGGTCACCCGCTGGATCGGCGGCCTGCCGCAGTACCCCGTGGGACACCTCGCCAGGGTCGGACGCATCCGTGACGCCGTCGCGAAACTGCCCGGACTGCGGGTCTGCGGTGCCGCGTACGACGGCGTCGGCATCCCCGCCTGCATCGCCAGTGCCCACCGCGCGGCGGACGAGATCCTCGCCACGCCCACCCTGGCGCAGGGCACTCCGGCGGACGAGCGAGAATAGCCCTATGAGTGCGCCCGAAAAGATCCCGAACGCCGGTAAGAAGGCGAAGGACCTCAACGAGGTCATCCGCTACACCCTGTGGTCCGTGTTCAAGCTGCGCGACGTGCTGCCCGAGGACCGGACCGGCTACGCCGACGAGGTCCAGGAGCTGTTCGACCAGCTCGCGGCCAAGGACATCACCGTCCGCGGCACGTACGACGTCTCCGGGCTGCGCGCCGACGCCGACCTCATGATCTGGTGGCACGCCGAGACCTCGGACGAGCTCCAGGAGGCGTACAACCTCTTCCGCCGCACCAAGCTGGGCCGTTCCCTGGAGCCGGTCTGGTCGAACATGGCGCTGCACCGCCCCGCCGAGTTCAACAAGTCGCACATCCCGGCCTTCCTGGCCGACGAGACGCCGCGCAACTACGTCAGCGTCTACCCCTTCGTGCGCTCCTACGACTGGTACCTGCTGCCCGACGAGGACCGCCGCCGCATGCTCGCGGACCACGGCAAGATGGCCCGCGGCTACCCCGATGTGCGTGCCAACACGGTCGCCTCGTTCTCGCTGGGCGACTACGAGTGGCTGCTGGCCTTCGAGGCGGACGAGCTGTACCGCATCGTCGACCTGATGCGTCACCTCCGTGCCTCCGAGGCCCGTATGCACGTCCGCGAAGAGGTCCCGTTCTTCACCGGTCGCCGCAAGTCGGTCGCGGACCTGGTGGCGGGACTGGCCTGATGCTGCCGGGGGTCCGGGGGGCGTCCCCCGGGAAACGCGGCACCGGTCGCCGCACGTCGGTCGCCGACCTGGTGGCGGGACCGGCCTAGGCCTTACGACCTGGTGGGGGCCCGGCACAGGGCCGCCACCCTTCGACCCGGAAGATCAGACGGCGGGCGGACGCCCGGGCCAAAAGCCCGGTTCGGCGTCCGGCCGTCGCTCCAGCGACACCGGGTCCGGCTCCGGGTGCGGCGCGCGTGACGCGCGCCGCACCGGCGTCCTTCCGTCAGTGACCCGCATGGGTGAGAGCCGCCCGCAGGGCCGGGTCGTCGAGCGTGCTGACACCGCCGATGGCGACCGCGGACAGCGGGTCGCGCGCGCTGATCCTCCGCAGCAGGTGCTGGCCGGCGGGGGAGGCCCACCGGGTGTACGGGTGGACCTCGATCCGCGCGATCACCAGGCAGCCCACGGTGAGCACCAGGGGGAGCCCGAACCACGCCATGCCGGGCGACTCGGGGACGTGCTCGGCGGGCAGGACGAAGACCACCGCGGCGGCGAGCCCGAGCGTGAGGACGGTGGAGCCGCGCACGGCCCGCAGGGCGGCGGTGATGGCGGCGCGCGCGGTGTCGGGCACGGCCAGGCCCGCGGCGACGAGACGGTCGGCGAGCGCGTGGACGGCGTCGCCGGTGGACGCGGCGGTGCGGACCGTGGCTATCGGGGACTGACCGTCGGGGCCGATCGCCCCGATGACGGAGCGCTCCAGTTCGTCCCCGCCCTCCGGGTCGACGACGGTCGCCCACCCGGTGTGGGCGAGCAGCAGCCGCCTGCGGCGGTGCATGGAGACCAGGGTGAGATCGGTGACCCGCAGCGGTCCGCCGGCCAGGAACGCCGCCTCGTACAGATTCAGTTCACGGTCCTGCCGGGCCTTCCCCGGCACCGGCCGGGCGGCTTCGACGGCAGCCAGACAGAGCCGCGCGCAGCTGACCGCGGCCACGGCCCACGCCACCAGGAGGAAGGGCACCCACAGCATGGCGGAGTTGTACGCGACCCGCGGGGCGGGGCGCCACGGGGTTTCCACTATGTGGACGGCGGAGCGGTCTGTTCCGCAGCTTCCGCCGCCACGGCGTCGTAGTCCACCAGCCCGGTGGCCTCCAGGGCACGTACCTGGTCGAGGAAGGCTCTGCCGGCGTCGTCGGCCAGCGCCCTCACGAGCGTGTTGCGGGTGGTGGCCCGCACCCCGGCGGCGTGGGCGAGGGAATGGCCGTGCGCGCGGCGCAGGATGTTGGCGAACTTCGTCTCGTACGCCGGTCCGCTCGCCGCCATCAGCTCGTCGAGCCAGCCCCGCTGCCGGGCGGTGGGCCGGCTCGGCAGCTCCATGCCGAGCCGGGCGGCGACGTCGCGGACGCGGACATCGAGGTAGGTGTACCCGGCCGTGAGGTGCCGGCCGGCGGTGGCGACGGCGCGGCTCGGGGCGCGCCCGACCGCCTGCTGGCCGGCCGGCAGCGCCCAGAGCCGGGCGAGTCTGACCCCGGCGACGAACTCGCGGTCGGCGGCGGAGAGCGGGCCCCAGCGGGTCGGTCGGGAGCCGGCTTCGAGCCGGGCGATGCCGGTGCCGGAACGGTCGGCGTAGGACCAGATCGGGAAGACGAGTGCGGCGACGGTCGCCGTCAGTGCGACGACGACCAGGCCGGTGCCGGTGAACGAACGCATGATGCGACGCACGCTAGTCGACGGGACGGAAGCGAGGGTGGATTCGGCGGAGTCCGCGTCAACTCCCGGACGGCATTGGTAAGTTGGACGGTTGGGGCTTGCTCAGTCGCCGCCTCCGCCGCCCCCTCCGCAGCTGGAACCTCCACCGCCTCCTCCGCCGCCTCCGCAGCTGGAGCCACCGCCTCCGCCGCCTCCGCAGCCGGAGCCGCCGCTGCACGCGGACCCCGTGCCCCCGCCGCCTCCACAGCCACCGCCGCACCCGGAGCCGCCGGGGTCGTCGCCCGCGCACCACACGATGATCGTCGTGGCCGCGTACGCGTCGTCGCTCTGCCCCGAGCCCGCCGCGCGGCCCCGGCGGCCGTGCGTCCGAGCCGCCGCGATCAGCTGTTCCCGCAGCACCGGGTCGGGAAGCGCGCGCAGCCCGTGCAGTGCCACCAGGTCCCCCGGCTGGGTCAGGTGGGCATGGGCCCGGCGGTACGCGACGAGGGCCCGGCGGCCCGCCCCGGTGAGCCGGGCGCCGGCGACGGAGCCGCAGACGAGGGCGGCGACCAGACCCGCGACCAGGGCGGGCACCACTTTGAGGACGAACGGGAACGGGGTCTCCGCCGACGTGGACCAGGCGTACTCGGCGACGGTCGCCGCCACCGAGACCGGGATGAGCAGGCCGCAGCAGATCGCCTGAGCAATGCTCCACCGGCGGAAGCGGCGTCCCGCGCGGCGCGGCACGATCAGTCCGCGGGCGGCGAGCCGGTCACCGACCTCCTGCACGGCGGGGTTGCGCATGGCGGCGAGCCGTACGACGTGCAGCGCGCCGCTGGGCGCGGCGGCGAGCTCCTGAAGCACGGCACGCTCGACGGGGTCGTTGCCCACCGGGCGCACGACGTGGACGATGCCGGGCCCGCCCACGGCCACACGGCCGTCCCCCTGCAGCGAGGCGAGGGCGGAGTCGACGGTGCGGGCCGGCCCGCCGTTCAGGAACGCGGCCTCCACGCGGTAGTGGATCGAACCCCCGGGGCCGCGCCTGGAGGCGGCCACTCCACTGATGAGCAGGACGGAGGAGACGACGACGGCGGCGGAGAGGAGCAGTGCGACGACGTTCATGCCGGTCACCGCCCCGCCAGCGCGGCACGGGCCCTGCGGACGAAGCGGCTCGCCCGCCCGGGCGGCCGGGCCCCGGCCCGCTCCTCCCACCACGAGGTCAGCCGCCGCCGCGCCTCCGGGTCGTCGGGCCGGCCCGCGATGAGCAGGTGCTCGGCGAAGTCGAGCGCGTCGCGGCGGTATCCGCCCCGCATCGGGCGCGACTTGGCGTACGCCACGAACGTCGCGCGGAAGGCACCGCCGAGGATCTCCGGCAGCTCGGGCGCGATCTTGGCGACGACCCCGGCGCGCTTGCGGGCCAGCGCCAGGCTCTGCACCCGCAGCCGCCCGTGGTCGAATCCCTCGGGCGCGGGCGTGCCGGCGACCAGCGCGGACAGCAGCGCCGCCTGGGCTATGCCCACCCGTTCGCGCGCCTCCCGCCCGGCGGGCGGGACCTCGCGCGCCGGCGGCGCGAACGGCGGCACCGCCGCCCCGGTCGCGGTGCCGGAGCGGGCCAGGGTGATCGTGTCGCGGATCGCGGTCAGTTCCGAGGCCAGCTCGGCGGCCGGCGGGAAGTCGTCGTCCCGCTCCAGCAGGACACCGGGCGGACACACCCGGGAGGCCAGGTCCGCGAGGACGTCCAGGACCGGCGGCGGGACCGGATGGGCGTGCGTGTCGTGCCAGACCCCGTCACGCTCGACGCCGCCCGCCACATGCACGTACGCGATCGCCTCCACCGGCAACTCGGTCAGCGCCTTCGCCGGGTCCTCGCCGCGGTTGACGTGGTTGGTGTGCAGATTGGCCACGTCGATCAGCAGCCGCACCCCGGTGCGCTCCACCAGTTCGGCGAGGAACTGTCCCTCGCTCATCTCCTCGCCCGGCCAGGAGATCAGCGCCGCGATGTTCTCCAGCGCCAGCGGCACGGGCAGCGCGTCCTGGGCGATGCGGACGTTCTCGCACAGCACGTCCAGCGCGTCCCGGGTGCGCGGGACCGGCAGCAGGTGCCCGGCCTCCAGGGCCGGCGAGGCGGTGAGCGGCCCTCCGGCCCGCACGAACGCGATGTGCTCGGTGACCAGCGGCGCGCCCAGTGCGGTCGCCTTCGCCGCCAGCTCGTCCAGCCGTGCCGCGTCGGGCCGGTCCGCGCCGCCCAGGCCCAGGGAGACCCCGTGCGGGACGACGGTGACGCCCCGCTCCCGCAGTCGCCGCAGCGAGTCGGGGAGGTGGCCGGCGCAGATGTTCTCGGCGACCACCTCCACCCAGTCGACTCCGGGCAGCCCCTCCACCGCGTCCGCGATCTCCGGACGCCAGCCGATGCCGATACCCAGTTCCCTCATGTCCCCCCCTTTCTGCGGCTCCGTTCGCCTCCGAGGCGCTTCGGCGGGCGTCGACGGTCGACCGCGCTCGGTCCCTCGATCCGGGACCTCCGCGCTCTCCCCGCGACGCCCGCGCCCCTTCGGCTCACTCGCCGGCCGCGTCGGTCGGAGGGGTGATGGCCCCGGCCGATCACGATCAATCCACGGGAGGGGATGTTCAGAGGTTGATTTGAGGTTACTGGTTGCCGGAGCCCGCGTTCACCGGCGGACGGTTGGTGTTGATCGAGGTCGGCGGTCCGGGCTGGGTGGAAGGCCGGGACGTGAAGGACTGGTCCCCCGACGGCACCGCGGGCGACGGCGCGGGCGGCAGGTTGCCGTTCGGCGCGGGCGGCCCGGACGGGCTCGCGGTGGCCGCGCCGGCCGCCTCGTTGGCGATCGCGTCGAAGTCGACCCGCCCGGTCGCCTCCAGCATCGTGATGTGGTCCAGCACCGTCTGGTTGGCGTCCGTCGCGAGCTGGCGTATCAGCGTGTTGCGGGTGGTGTGCCGCACCTGGGCCACCAGGGAGAAGACCTTGCCGTGCGCGTTGCGCAGCAGATTGGCGAACTTGCGCTCGTACTCCTCGCCGCTCGCCGCGGACAGCTCCTGCAGCCAGCCCTGCTGCTGCTCGTTCGGCTGGTTCGGCAGTTCCACGCCCAGCTTCGCCGCCACGTCCCGGGCCCGCTGGTCCAGGTCGGTGTGGCCGACGACGAGGTGGTCACCGCAGTCCTTGATGGCCTGGCTGGGCGCCCGTTCGATCGCCTGCTGACCCGCCGGCAGCTCCCAGAGACCGGCGAGCCGTACCTTCACCAGGAAGTCGCGGTCGGTCGCCGACAGGGGGCCCCATTGGGTGGCGACGGTCGAGGCGTTCAGGTTGGCCTGCCCCGTGCCGGACCGGTCGGCGTACGACCAGACCGGGAATGCCAGTGCCCCGACCGTGGCGACCAGCGCCGCGATGATGAGTGCCGTGCCATTGATGCGCCGCAACAAAGTGCCTCCCGAGCCAATGTGGTGGGAGGTACGTATACCGGAGGCGATGCGTTCAGTTCGAACGCACCGGAAAGTCCGAGACGACCGTGCACGACCCCGGAGCGATCTCGGTGAAGCCGGCGTCCCGTACCAACGGCAGCCCGGTACCGGTGAGTTCGGCCCAGCGATCGGGGTGCGCGGTGCGGACCGCGAGCGGGAAACCGGCCTCGCGCCACACCGTGCGGTCCTCGTCCGTCATCGCCCACCACAGTAGCTGTGCGCCATGGCCGACCTGGGCCATCTCCTTGCCGGTGGACATGTGAAGCTCCGGGTTGAGCCACAGCAGCGCCTGCTCCGGGCGGGTATCGGGCAGTTCGCCGGTGTCGTCCAGTTCCGTGCCCGACACCTGGAGCTTGGCGAGTTCCTTCGGCCAGCCGTCGAGGGGGACCGGAGGGAAGACCCGTACCTCCGCGCTGCCGCCGGTGACCGTGATACCGGGCAGCCGCGAGGCCCGGCGCCACTCCGCGCCGCGCGCCCGGCGCACGACCTTGCGGATCCGGGCGTCCTGCCAGTCCCGGACGGCCTGCGCCCACTCGCCGTCGCCGAGCGACCGCTCGTCGGAGAGCATCACGACCACCGCCCGGGCGGCGGTCTCCAGCGCGTCGGTGCGGGACGGGGGCCCGTCCTTCTCGATCCGGGCGACCAGGGGGAGGACGAACTGGGGCGCCTCGTCACGGGTGTCGGGGGCGGCGGGGATGTCGTTCTGGCTGCTCACCCGGCCAGTCTGCCAGCACGCCGGAAGGCCGTTCTTGGCGGAGGGAATCATTCCGGGTGACGATGCCGGTATGAAGAGCGATCTTTTCGCATCCGAGAACATGGCCCAGCAGGCGACGGTGCCGGGCATGACCCTCCAGAACGCGAAGTCGGTCAAGTACGCGGTCAACGGCGAGATGCACGCGCGGCAGGGGTCGATGATCGCCTACCGCGGCAACCTGCAGTTCGAGCGCAAGGGGCAGGGCCTGGGGGGCATGCTCAAGCGCGCCGTCACCGGCGAGGGCCTGCCGCTGATGGCCGTCCGCGGCCAGGGCGAGGCCTGGTTCGCCCATGAGGCGCAGAACTGCTTCATCGTGGACGTCGAGCAGGGGGACGCGCTCACCGTCAACGGCCGCAACGTGCTGTGCTTCGACGCCACCCTGTCGTACGAGATCCGGACCGTGAAGGGCGCCGGCATGACCGGTGGCGGCCTCTTCAACAGCGTCTTCACCGGATACGGCAGGCTCGCCGTGATCTGCGAAGGCAACCCCATCGTGATCCCCGTCACCACGAACCAGCCGGTGTACGTCGACACCGACGCCGTCGTCGGCTGGAGCGCCCAGCTCAACACCTCGCTGCACCGCTCGCAGTCCATCGGCTCGATGATCCGCGGCGGCTCCGGCGAAGCCGTGCAGCTGATGCTGCAGGGCGAGGGCTTCGTGATAGTCCGGCCCAGCGAGGCCACCCCGCAGAAAGCGACCCAGAGCTGAACCTCCGAGGAGTGGGCCGCCGCTACGGCCTCCGCGGGCCCTGGGTGCTGCGCGGCGTCGACCTGGCGCTGCCCCCGCACACCCTGGTCCGGATCGAAGGCACCAATGGCAGCGGAAAATCGACCCTGTTGCGGATGATCGCGGGGATCGACGCCCCGACCGCGGGCCGGATCACCGGACGCCCCAGGCGCACGGCGTACGTCCCCGAACGCTTTCCGGCCGCGCTGCCGTTCACGGCCACCGGGTACCTGACCCACATCGGCCGGGTGCAGGGACTGTCCGGTCGGGTCGCGGCGGCGCGGGCGGCCGGCTGGCTGGAGCGCTTCGGAGCGTCGGCGTACGCCCGCACCCCGCTGCGGGAGCTGTCCAAGGGCAGCAGCCAGAAGGTCGCCGTGGCCCAGGCGCTGCTGGCCGAGCCGGAGTTGCTGGTCCTGGACGAGGCGTGGACCGGGCTCGACTCGGCCGCCCGCGCCGAGCTGGACCTCGCCGTGCGGGAGCGGACCCGGGCGGGTGGCACGGTGGTCTTCGTCGACCACGACCCGCGGCGCCTGGCCGGCGCGCCCGACGCCTCGTACGCGGTACGCGGCGGCCTGCTCGAGCGGACCAGGCGGCCTCCCGCCGGCCCGGCGGGCACCGCGGCCGTCGCGGACGCGGCGGACACCGGGGGTGCGGCGGACACCGGGGGTGCGGTCGTCCCGGCCGGGCCCCGGGTCGTGGTCGTCGCTTCCGGCGGGCGGCTCCGCGACGACCTGCCCGGATCCCCCACCCCCACACCGCTGCCGGACGGTGGTGTGCGCTTCACGGTCGCGGCGACCCACTCCGACGCGCTGCTGAGGGAGTTGCTCACGGCCCGACCACCCTGGCGCATCCATGCCGTGAACCCGGCCGAAGCGAGAATCCCCGCCCCATGACCGCACTGCTCCGCTACCAGACCGCCCTGCTGTTGCGCTCGCAGCGCTGGCTGCCTCCGGTCCTGCTCCACCTCTGTTTCCTCGGCATCGGTGTGCGCTCCGGCGAGCCGGTGCTCGGCGCCCTCGGATTCGCCTCGGGAGGCCTGCTCCCGGCCACCGCCTGGCTGGTGCGGATCTGCCTGAACCAGGAGCCCCCGGCCGCCCGCAGCGTCACCGCGGCCGCCGCCGGCCGCGAGCGCGCCCACCTGGCCGCGATCCTCGCGGGCCTCGGCTGCATGGTGCTGGTCGCCACCGTGACCACCGTCGTGGTGACCGCGGTCAGCGACCCGCGCAGCGCCGGTGGCGGAGTCGTGGTGCCGCTGCTGCCCGCCGGGCTCGCGGGCCTGGTCGCCGCCGTGGTCTGCGTGCTGCTGGGCACGGCCGTCGGCGCGCTGTGCACCCGCCCGCTGGTGCCCGGCCGCGGCTGGTCGGTCATGGCGGTCGCCCTGACCGCGCTGCTGGCCCTGGTCACGACCGGATCGCCGGCGCAGTATGCCGTGACGGGCCTGGTCACCGGCTCCCTCACCGGTACGGTCCACGTGCCGTGGCTGCCGCTCGCGGGCGCCGCCGCCGTCGCGGCCGCGGCCATCGCCCTGGCGTGCCGGCTCACCGCGTGGCGCGAGTGAGTAGGCTCTGTTCCATGGACGATTCGTACTGCGAGACGCCGGCAGCGGCGCCGGGCGCGGAGCGGACGGACCCGCAGAAGGACGGCCCGCCCTTCGCCGCCTGCGTCCTGTGCCAGGAGCCGACCGAATACCCCGAGTCGACGAAGGGCAGCACGCTGTGCCCGGTGTGCGAGTGGCGGGAGGCGGAGCGCACCGCCTGCTCCGGCTGAGGCAGGGCGTTCGGCCCGGCTCGGCCGCCCCGGGGGCTCGCGCGCCGCCCACCGGCCCCGCGTGCCCGGCACCGGCCCGGCGATGCCCGGCGACCGGCCCCTCGATGCCGGGTAGCGGCCCCGCGACGCCCCCTGCGCCGTGCTCACGCCGCCCCGCCGCTCCTGCCGAGCGCCTGTGCGCGAAGCCGTCGTCGCTCGGCGTGGCACCACGAATCCGTCTGCCGGCCCCTCGCATTGCCCGCCAGGCCTGCGGGCCGCCGGAGCCGTTGAGCCAGGAGGCCCCGGTCATCGGGACGTGGTCCCGCCGGAGCCGAGCCTCCGGCACGCCCTCAGCGGCGCATCAGCTCGCTGACCTTGACGAACCGGTAGCCGCGTTCGCGGAGCTCAGGGACGATCTTCCGGACCGCCTGCTCGGTGACCGGCGCGGCACTGCGCGTGCAGTGCATCACCACCAGGGAACCCGGCTTCACACCGGCGACGACCTGGGCCGCGACCGCGTCCGCGTCGGTCGCGAAGGCGTCGCCGCTCACCACGTCCCACTGCACCGCCGTCACGCCCGCCGGTGCCAGCGCGCGCAGTGCCTCGTCGTCGTAGCAGCCGCCGGGGAACCGGAAGTAGGGCACCACATTGCGGGCGCCCGCCTTCCGGAAGGAGTCGAAGGCCCGGCGCACGTCCGCGGCCATGTCCCGGCGCTCCAGGGTCGGCAGCCCGTAGCAGGGGGACGTGAAGGCATAGTGGCTGTAGGAGTGGTTGGCGATCTCGAAGCGCGGGTCGTTGCCGATGGCCCTGGCCTGGTCGGGGTACTCGTCGGCCCAGCGGCCGGTCATGAACACGGTGGAGTCGACCTTCAGCCGCCGCAGCGTGTCGATGAGGGCCGGGTCGTCGAACCGCTCGCCGCGGGCCGCCCGGGGGCCCTGATCGGCGGTCATGTCGGCGTCAAAGGTCAGGGCGACGGTCTTCCCGTGCGCCCCCGGCCCGCCGGCCGTCTCGGGGGCGCGCTCGAACACGGGCGTGAGCCCGCCGGGCCCGGGCGCCATCGTCGGCGGCTTCCTGGCCGGCCCCACGGCGAGCGGCGACGGGGTGGCCGAAGCGGAGGCGGCGGTCGTCGCCCCGGCCTCACCGCGACCGCGGACAGCGTCCGTGCCGCCCCCACCGCAGCCGCCACAGCCGAGCAGAACGGCGGCCAGGACGGCCGGCATCGACATTCTTCGTGCAGAACGAGTCACTGGCGCAAAATATACGATCATCCCAAGAATGCCCGTGTGTGGCGCGAGCGCACGGGGAAGCCACCCTCGGACGGCCTTATGGCCCTTTTCGTCCAGAGATGTGCCGTAATGTCAGATGGCAGCTACGAGCGCACGGACTCGATGGAGGGCTCATGTCCGATCTCACCGCAGGCAGGCAGGCCGACCTCCCGCCGGCCCCGAAGACCTGGATCGACTCCTCGGAGCCGGAGACGTACGAGGAGACGACCACCACGGACGGGCTGCTGACCGTCGAGGTGCGCGCCGCTTCCGCCTCGGCCGGGGGTGCGGCGAGGGCGGAGGCCGCGGGCGGGGGCGCGGCGGGCGCGGCCGCGTCCGTCACCGTGACCGTGGAGGACGCCGCCGGGAACCTGACCGCCTTCACCGTGGGCTCCGGCAGCAGCGAGGTCCTTCCCGTCTCCGCGGGATCACGTGTCCGCGTCTCCCGCACCGGCGCGGCCGGCGGGCGCACCATCGCGCGCTGGCACGCCCGCGGCGGCTGAGCCCCGGATCACCCTCGCGGCGGACGGCCCCGCCGGGTGTGAGACGGCCGTGTCACCCGCGGGTGACACGGCCCGCCGACCGCCGGACGATCAGCACCAGGGTCCGGTGACCGCGAACGTGGTACCGGGCGTATAGCAGTTGACGTACATGGTCTGACCGTCGGGCGAGAACGTGACGCCCGCGAACTCGCCCCACTCGGGCTCGTCGGGGGTGCCGATGTTCTGGGCGCCGCGGGCCATCGCGTACACCTCACCGCGCTTCGTCAGCCCGTACACGTGCTGTGCGCCGTTGCCGTCCTCACAGACCATCAGGCCGCCGCCGGGTGCCAGGCAGATGTTGTCCGGGGACTCACCGGGGAGTTGGACGTCGCTGCTCGGCCCGAACGCGACGACCAGCGTGAGCCGGCGCCGGTGCGGTTCGTACTTCCACACCTGGCCGTAGTGGTCGGCCGCCGAACCCTCGGCGGCGCGCGCGAAGCTGGAGACGAAGTACACGGACCGCCCGCTCCAGTAACACCCTTCGAGCTTCTGGGCGTGGGTGACGCCCCCGGGGCCGAAGTCCTGCAGCCGGATCGGGGTCTGGCGGGCCTGCGGATCCGGTACGGGGACCCACTCGACACCGTCGAACGAGGCGCCGGTCTCCTGGATCGACGACAGGTCCGGCACCCCCGGGACCCGCATCGCCTCCAGCGCGCCACCCGCGCGGAGCGAGCCCGTGCCGCCGAGCGGCTTGTTCGGCAGGAAGCGGTAGAAGAGGCCGAACGGCCGCTGGAAGGCGTCCTCCGTCTCGTACACGATCCCGCTGTGCGGGTCGACGGCGACGGCCTCGTGCTGGAAGCGGCCCATGGCGGTCAGGGGTACGGCGCCGGTGCGCAGCGGGTCCGCCGGGTGCACCTCGAAGATGTAGCCGTGGTCCTTGGTGTACCCGTTGGTGCCGGCCCTGTCCTCGGTCTCCTCGCAGGTGAGCCAGGTGCCCCAGGGGGTGGGTCCGCCCGCGCAGTTGACCGCGGTACCGGCGATCGCGACGCGCTCACCGAGGACGTTGTTGCGGCCGTCGAGCTCGATGGCCGTGCAGCCGCCCTTGGCCGCCGGGTCGTAGGTGAGGCCGCGCACGGTCGGCACGCCTATTCGGCCGGTGTGCCGGTTCTCGTGGTTGCGGACCAGATGGACCCGGCCGCGGCGGCCCGCGAAGGCGCCCATCCCGTCGTGGTTGCTGGGCACGTTGCCCTCGCCGGAGCGCAGGGGCTCGCCCTCGCGGGACAGGACCCGATAGGAGAAACCTTTCGGCAGATCGAGCAGGCCCGCCGGGTCGGGGACGAGGGGGCCGTAGCCGGAGCGGCCGCGGGCCGCGGCGGTGCCGGTGAAGAGCTCGGAGAAGGCGCCCGTGAAGGCGATCCCTGCGGCTGACGCGCCTGCTCCGGCGAGAACCTGACGTCGTGTTGCGGACGGACGTTCGGGCATGGGGCAACTCCCTGTCGGCGGAACCCCCACGACACGGGGCCGCGGGGGAACAGGAGATATGACATGACCCGCATGTGTGTACCACGCAGTGTGGTGACACGTGAACCATGCGGGTCAGGTTGCCTCATGAGGCGGGAGTGCCGGAACGGGCGGGAAAGTCAGGCGAGTTCGGCGGTGAGCGTGATCGTCGTACCCGCGAGCGCCTGGCTCACCGGGCAGTTCTTCTTGGCGTCCTCGGCCAGCGCCAGGAAGCCCTCCTTGTCCAGGCCCGGGACCTCGCCGCGCACGGTGATGTGGCTCCCGGTGATGCCCTGGCCGGGCACGAAGGTGACGTCGGCCTTGGTCTCCAGGCGGGTCGGCGGGTTGCCGGCCTTGGCCAGGATGTTGGAGAACGCCATCGAGAAGCAGCTGGAGTGGGCGGCCGCGATCAGCTCCTCGGGGCTGGTCTTGCCGCCGGGCTCCTCGGTCCGCGCCGGCCACGAGACCGGGTAGGAGCCGATGCCGGAGGAATCGAGGGTGACGACGCCCGAGCCCTTGAGGAGGTCACCCTCCCAGACGGCGTGGGCGGTGCGGGTAGCGGCCATGATGGTTCCCTTCGATCGGGGTGACGCATCCCAACCTACTGCCCCACCAACCCCTTTGCGTCCCGCGCCAGGGCGGTGAGCCGGGAGATCGCCCGGAAGTACTTCTTCCGGTACCCGCCGTTCAGCATCTCGTCGCTGAACAGCTGGTCGAAGGGCAGGCCGGAGGCGAGGACCGGCACCTCGCGGTCGTACAGCCGGTCGGCCAGCACGACCAGCCGCAGGGCGGTCGACTGGTCGGGAACGGGCTTGACGTCGGTGAGGCAGACCGCGGCGACACCGTCGGTGAGTGCGCCGTAACGGCTCGGGTGCACCCGGGCCAGGTGCTCCAGCAGGTCCGGGAAGGCGTCGAGCGACGCACCCGGCGTCGCCCGCGCCGCCGACACCACCTGCTCGTCGGCGTACGGCGGCGGGGCCTCGGGCAGGCCGCGGTGGCGGTAGTCCTCGCCGTCGATCCGCAGCGGCCGGAAGTGCGCCGAGAGCCCCTGGATCTCCCGCAGGAAGTCGGCGGCGGCGAACCGGCCCTCGCCGAGCTTGCCCGGCAGGGTGTTCGAGGTGGCCGCCAGTGCCACGCCCGCGTCGACCAGCTTGCCCAGCAGCGTCGACACCAGCACCGTGTCGCCCGGGTCGTCCAGCTCGAATTCGTCGATGCACAGCAGCCGGTGCCCGCTGAGGGTGGCGACCGTCTGCTGGAAGCCGAGCGCGCCGACCAGGTTGGTCAGCTCCACGAAGGTGCCGAAGGCCTTCAGGGCGGGTTCGGCGGGGGTGGCGTGCCACAGCGAGGCCAGCAGGTGCGTCTTGCCGACGCCGTATCCGCCGTCCAGGTACACCCCGCGCGGGCCGGCGGGAGCGGCCGGCTTCCTGGCGAACCAGCGGCGCCTGCCCGCGCCCGTCGCGTGCGCGCCGCCGAGACCGGCCGCGAAGGCGCTGAGGACCTTGACGGCCTCGGTCTGGCTCGGCTGGTTCGGGTCCGGGAGATAGGTGTCGAAGCGCACCGCGTCGAAGCGCGGCGGCGGCACCATCTCGGCGACCAGACGGTCGGCCGGGACGTGCGGCTCGCGGGCGCACAGGGACAGCGGGGCCGCTTCGGTTATGGCACTGGTCGACACAGTTCCTCACTCTAATCGCCGTGCCACACTGCACCGCATGCGACGCCTGTTCCCTGTGACCGACCAGACACCCGCCGCGGCGGACGCCCAGGACTTCCGGGACCTCCGGGACCACGAGTGGACCCTCGACGAGCTGGCCGACGCCTACGCCTATCCGGACGGCCCGTGGCTGCGCGCCAACATGGTGACGTCCCTCGACGGGGCCGCCCAGCACGAGGGCCGCTCGCAGCCGATCTCCTCGGACACCGACATGCGGATCTTCGGCACCCTGAGGGGGCTGGCCGACGTGGTGATCGTCGGGGCCGAAACGGTCCGCCTGGAGGGGTACCGCCCGGCCCGTGCGCGTGAGGCGTTCGCCGAGCGGCGGGCGGCGGCGGGCCAGGGCCCGGCGCCCGCGATCGCCGTGGTCAGCGCCTCGCTGCGGCTGGACTTCTCTCTTCCGCTGTTCACCCGGCCGCTGGTGCCCACGCTGATCCTCACCGACGCGGCGGCGCCCCCGGACCGGGTGCGGGACGCCGAGCGGGCGGGCTGCGAGGTGGTCGTGGCCGGTGACGGGCCCGGCGTGGAGCCGGAGCGGGCGGTCACGGCACTGGCCGAGCGCGGCCTGACGCGCCAGCTGACCGAGGGCGGGCCGCGGCTGCTGGGGCAGCTGGTGGCGGCCGGCGTGCTGGACGAGCTGTGCCTCACGATCTCGCCCTTGCTCACCGCGGGGGACGCCCAGCGGATCGCGGGTGGGCCGCCGACGGCGGTGCCGGAGAGGTTCGCGCTGGCTTCCGTGCTGGAGGAGGGCGGGTTCCTTTTCACCCGTTACCGCCGGTCCTGACCAATCAGCGGAATATCTCGCTCCGGTTAGCTTCCGGTGGGCACACTAGATTCGCAGTCCCCGTGCGCGCACGGGGAAGGATGGTTTCCGCAGAAGGGCTCCTGAGGTGTTCACAAGCGTTCTGATGATCGAGAAGCCCCTGTCGGCCGTGGACGTGGAGTTCGTCACCACCCTGCACGGGGACGAGAGGATGTCCTTCATCGTTCTGATGCAGCCCCGCGGCGACCAGGCCGTCGTGCTGCTGCGCGCCATCGACGACGTCGCCCTGGGCGAACTGAAGGAAGCGACCCGTGAGGGCGAGGAACCGGAGGGCAAGGCCGCGAGAGTCCCGGCCGAGACCGCCCTGGAGCACTCCCTCCAGGCCCTGCGCCGGGCCGGCTGCGAAGCCGTGGGCCAGGTGGTCGAGGACCACCCGCTGGACAAGCTGAAGGCCGTGGTGGAGGAGTCCGAGGCGGACGAGGTCATCGTGCTGACCGCGCCGCACTACGTGGAGGAGTTCTTCCACCGCGACTGGGCCTCCCGGGCCCGCCACAAAGTGGGCGTCCCGGTCCTGAAGCTCTTCGCCCACAACGACACGGAGTGAGGACGGGGGCGGACAAGGAGACCACCGCACGGGACCGACGCGGATCTCACGAAGCGCAGGGATCTCACGGGGCGCGGGATCTCACGAGCCGCGAGGACACGAGCCGCGGTGATCTCACGAGGCGTGGGGATCTCACGAGGCGTGGGGATCTCACGAGGCGTGGGGATCTCACGA
>NZ_JBUEFZ010000052.1:0-29994 GCF_054963715.1 Streptomyces sp. STAM6
GGAGGACATATGCAACGCGGCGAAGTCTGGTGGGTCGACTTCGATGAGCGACGGCCGGTCGTGCTGCTGCCGGGAGACGAGGCGTCCGGGCTCAGGGCGATGCAGGTCGTCGCTCCGGCGGGCGTCGACATCAGCGATCTGGGCGTCGAAGTGGCCGTGGGCGCCGCGGAAGGACTGCCCTTCGAAGGCGTGCTGCGGTTCGCGTTCCCGCGTCCAGGCTTCACCCCTTGCACGTGGCTGACCACCGTGTCCCGTGACGACCTGGTCGAGCGGGCAGGCGTGCTGTCCTCCGTGAAGCTCAGCGAGATTGAGGACGCCCTCCGTGTTGCTGAACAGCCGAAGGAGTGGACCGCGACGGTGGCCGCGAAGCTCAGCGAGATGAAGGATGCCCTCCGCCTCGGTGGACTGCAGTAAGCGGGCAAGGGACGGACGCCGCCGATGGTGTGGGCGATCTCGTCCAGATGATCAACGCCGGCCATCTTCGCGGCGTCCCACACCGGCAAGATCACGATCTACGGCTGGAGTACGAGGCGATGCGGGCGATCACACCGTGCTCCAGCGCCGTGTACAGGGCGCCGTCGGCGCCGAAGGCGAGGCCGTGCGGCTCGCTGCCCGAGTCCGGTAGCGGAGTTTCGGTGACCCGGCCGTCGGGGGAGAGGGAGGCCACCCGGCCAGTGGCCCACTGGGTGAACCAGTAGCTCCCGTCGGGTCCTGCCGTGATCGCGTGCGGGCGGCAGGCCGGATCGGGCAGCGGGAACTCCGTGATCTCGCCGTCGGTGGTGATCCGGCCGATCCGGCCCGCGTTGATCTCGGTGAACCACAGGGCCCCGTCGGCGCCGGCCGTCAGGCCCACCGGCCCGCACTCCGGATCGGGCAGCTGGCACAGGGTGATCCGGCCGTCGACGGTGATCCGGCCGAGGGCGCCGGCCCGGTTCAGGGTGAACCAGAGGGCGCCATCCGCCGCCGCGGTGATGAAGGCCGGGAACCCGCCGGTGGAGGGCAGCGGGAACTCGCTCACCTCGCCGCCGGTGTCGATCCGGCCGATCCGGTCGGCGCCGGCCCGGGTGAACCACAGCGCGCCGTCGGGCCCCGCCGTGATGCCGTACGGGGTGGCCCCGTTCCCGGCGGCGGTGGCGGGGAGGGCGTAGGAGCGGGATCGCCCTGAGGTGTCGATCCGGCCGATGCGGTCGTCCCGCATGCGGGCGAACCAGAGGGCCCCGTCGGGCCCGGGGGTGATGATCGCGGGCCCGCAGCCGGTGGAGTCCAGCGCGAATTCTTCGAGGTGACCGTCGGGGGTCAGGCGGGCTATACGGCCGGTGTGCACGAGGGTGCACCACAGTGCACCGTCGGGGCCGGACGCGAGTGCGTACGGGCCGGAGGCGGGGTCGGACACGGGGAAGGTGCGGATGTGCGGGGAAGGCATGCGGTGGAGGGGTTCCCTTCGTTCGGTGGAGGGGGTCGGGAGGGGCACGCGGTGTCAGGTGGCAACGGCCGCGCAGGCGGCGGGCGCGAGTTCCAGGCGGGCGCCCTGCCACTGCGCGCGCAGCCGGCGGTCGTGGCTGACGACGACCACCGCGCCGGCGAAGCCGGCCAGCGCCGCTTCCAGTTCCTCCGCGAGGGCGGGGGAGAGGTGGTTCGTCGGCTCGTCCAGCAGCAGCACGTCGGCGGGTTCGGTGACGAGCCGGGCCAGGGCCAGCCGCTGCCGCTGTCCCGCGGACAGCGCACCGACCGGTACGTGCAGCCGCTCGTGGTCGAACAGTCCCAGGGCCAGGAGCTGTTCGGCGTGTTCCTCGGCGGTGCCGGCGCGCCCGTGGGCGTACGCGGCCAGCAGCGTACGGCCGGCCGGGCCGGACTGCGCCTGCTGCGCGAGCAGGCCGACGCGTCCGCGCCGGACGACCTGCCCGCGGTCGGGGACCGCGGCGCCGGCGAGGATGCCGAGCAGTGTGCTCTTGCCGGCGCCGTTCGGGCCCGTGACCAGCAGGCGGTCGCCGGCCGAGACGCTCAGGTCGACGGGCCGGAGGCGGTCGTCGACCTGCACGCCGTCGGCCTGCAGGAGGACGCCCGAACGTGTGGCGGCGTGCAGCGCGGGCGTGAAGCGCAGCGGCTGCGTGGGGGCGGGCACGGGCCGTGCGAGCAGGCGTCCCAGCCGCTCCTCGGCGTTGCGGACCCGGCTCGCCAGGGACTGCTGCACCCGGCCGGCGGCCCGGTCGTAGGCCATCTTGTTGCCGTCCTTCATGGCCCGGCCCGGTGCGACGCGGCGGGCGGTGGTGGCGGCCGTGTCGCGCAGCCGCGCCACTTCCGCCTGCCACTCCTGGTGCGCTTGGACCCGGCGTTGCCGCTCGGCGGACCGCTCGGCGAGGTAGCCCGCGTAGCCGGTGCCGTAGCGGGTGGTGGTGTGGAGGTCGCCGTCGACCTCCAGCAGGGCGGTGGTGACCCGTTCGAGGAAGACGCGGTCGTGGGAGACGACGACCGTGGTTCCGCGCCGGCCGCGGAGATGGTCCTCCAACCAGGCCAGAGCGGCGGCGTCGAGATGGTTCGTCGGCTCGTCGAGCAGCAGCACCTCGGGTGCGGCGGCCAGCAGGGAGGCGAGGCGCAGGCGGACCTGTTCGCCGCCGGAGAGCCCGGCGACCGTGCGGTCGCGCTCCAGCCCGACCAGGCCGAGGCCGTGCAGGGCGCGTTCCAGGCGGGCGTCGGCCTCGTACCCCCCGCGGAGTTCGAAGGTCGTGAGGAGGTCGGCGTACGCGGCGAGTACGGCGGGGTCGTCGCCGCAGTCGGCCATCCGCGCCTCCAGGCGGCGCATCTCCTGCTCCATGGAGCGCAGTTCGCCCAGCGACCGGTCGATCACCTGCTGGACGGTCAGGTGTGGGGGGAGGTACTCCTCCTGGGCGAGGTAGCCGATGCCGCCGTCGGCCCGGGCGATGACCTCGCCCCGGTCGGGGCGTTCGGCGCCGGCGAGGAGGCGGAGCAGCGTGGACTTTCCGGATCCGTTCTCGCCGACGATGCCCAGCCGGGCACCGGAGGGGACGGAGCAGGTGACGGAGTCGAGGACGGGGCGGCCGTCGTAGGACTTGCTGACGTCAAGGGCGGTGAGCTGTGCAGTCATAGGGCGATTCCAGGGGCTCGGAGGCGTGCGGGTGCGGGGAGGTACGGCGCGGGCTGCGGAAGATCAGCACGGAAAACTCCTTAACGCGACGGATGTTGCACTAAGATGTTGCCATGGATTCCAGCAACCCCGCAAGCGCCTCTTCCGGGCCAACTGTCCGCCGCCGCACCGGAGGTCGCAGCGCCCGCGTCCGCGCCCAGGTCGTCGAGGCCGTCGGCGCGCTCCTGCTCGAAGCCGGGTACGACGGCCTGACGGTGGACGCCGTCGCCGAACGGGCCGGCGTCCACCGCACGACCGTCTACCGGCGCTGGCGCGACGTTGGGGGCCTGTTGGCCGACATCCTCGACGTCGCAGCCGACGACACCTGGCAACCACCGGACACCGGCTCGCTGGAGGGCGACCTCACCGCCCTGAACCGGGAGGTGTACGACGCGCTCGCCGCCGGCCACACCCTGACCGCGGCCCTCATCGCGGCGTCCTTCCGTTCGGTGGGGGCCGCCGACGCGCTGAGCCGTTTCTGGGAGAACCGCTACGAGCGCTGCGCAGCGGTCGTGGAGCATGCGGTCGCCCGCGGCGAAGTCCCCGCGGACACCGCCTCCCGCCCCCTCCTTGTATCCGCGACCGCCCCCCTCTACCACGAACTCCTCCTACTGCGCAGCGCACCCGACCCCGCCCTGCCGAGCCAGGCCGCGCAGGCAGCCGTCGCGGCCGCCCGCGCCGGCAGCTTCCGGCGCACCGCCGGCGCCCCGGACACGGCCGGGTAGCTCCTGTGCGCACATCGCGCGGGCCCGGCCCGTGCAGCGCGAGGCGTGCACGGGCCGGGCCCGAGGGGACAAGAGCGGTGACCGGCGCCGCAGCCGGCGTTACCGGCGCGGCAGCGCCAGAGCCGATAAGTCTTGACATTCATGGCTCTTCTTTATGCGGGTGCGGACGCCGATGAGTACCGCAATGAAAGCGGCACGAATCTGGGTGTGTGACATGAACTCGCGGGATGCATAAGAAGCACCCTCCCTGACAGGGTTCCCTCGGCGTGGGCGGTTGTCAAAGGTACTCATGGCAATCTCCATACGGCGGAACCACTGCGGTGCGTAGGAAACGCGGATCAACTCTGAAAGGGGGCGGTCGAACTGGGACGAGGCGATCGAGCATGGTGCGTGACCACAGAAATGGATGATTCGCCACGCCCTCGAAGCTGGCCTTCTTGAGCTCCGCGAGCTTGGTTTCGACATCTTCCGTGGTCTTGAAATGGCCCACCGGGTACGTATGTCCTCGTTGTTGGCGTCGTCCCTGACGGGCTGGGGATCGAAGCCGGCGGCCTTCAGCCGCGTCGGCAGCGCCTCAGCTTCGCTCCTGGTGAGGACGGCCCGCAGCTTCGGCTCGCTGTCGGGCATTGGCTTGTCGAAGACCTTCTTCCCCGGCCGGCGTGAGCCCGTGACCGTGGTGGGCCGTCTTGCCGGCGTCCAACCCGCAGAAGACGCCTGTGCCTTCGCTGTCTAACGTCGCACCCTGCCGCAGGCGTTGATCGTGCCGGCCTCGGCGGTGGCACCGTGCTCGCGTATCCACGGCATTGCACCAGGTCGGACGGTGGCCGGGTCTCTCATCAGCGTCTCCGACGGCACCTCCCGGGCCCGGCGACACCCCCCCAGGCCATGCCATCGGCAGAGGAGAATCTCAATGATGAAGCCAAGCCGTCTGCGTGGCGGGTGGGTTGGAGATGAGCAGCCTTCCGTCACGCAGCATCGCCCACAGGACATCGACCCGGCGTCGGGCGAGGGACAGCAGAGACTGGGTGTGTAGGAGTCCTTCGGCCCGTTTTTTGAGGTAGTAGTCCCTGGAGAGGCCGGGCCGCATCATCGCGGCCTGGGCGGACATGTAGAACAGCCAGCGCAGGCGACGGTTGTAGTGCCCGGGCCGGTGGTGGTTTCCGGTGCGGCGCCGGGAGTCCCGGGCGACCGGTGCCAGGCCGACGTGGGATGCCAGGCCTCCGGCGTCCTTGTAGCCGGACAGGTCACCGACGATGGCGACGAACTCGGCCCCGAGGAGGCCCATGCCGGGCATGGACTCGATGATCTCGGCCCGCTCGTCCGCACGGAAGGTCTCACGGATCTCCCGGTCGTTGTCCTTGATCCTCTCGTCCAGGGCCAGCAGCTGGTGGGCAAGGTCACAGACGAGCTTGGCGGCTCGCTTCTCGCCGGGCACCGCGGTCTGCGTTCCGCCGTGACCAGCACATCCATGGCCCGAAGAACACTCCGCCGACAGGTCCCTAACCAGCGATAACCGCAGTTCTCAATCAGCGGTCGGAGCGTCCCGGAGGACCGGGCGGCCATTCCCCTCGAGCCATCAACGGCACACAGTCATCAGCCACACCCGGTCCTCCCGGACCGCCCAACATTCTTAGGGACACAGTCATACAGGACCCGGAGGCCAGCGGCCACATTGCAGGACCCCAAAAACATAAGGGGGATTCGATTCGTCAGCAGGGGCCCGCGTCCTCCCAGGCACCGTGCGCTGTGGATCCTCCGGGCTCGTTCCCCCGGGTCCACCACTTGGCCTTCCACCTACGGCCGTCACGGGACACCACGTCCCCTTCCGTATAGACCGCATCCCGGTCCCACGGCGGCGCGGTGCGTCCATGGTGCCCGTCGGCCTCGCCAGCTCCGCTCCCGGATGGAGCCGGACCCGAGCCATCGCTGCCCCCAGTGAGAGCACCGCGAGATCCGCTGCCGCTGCCCGACGGTATGTCGCTCCCGCCCGCTGCCCCCGCCGAGGATCCTGTGTTGTCCAGATCCAGTGCCGTGGTTTTCCTGATCCACGGCAGGCTGTCGACCACGCTGGCGAAGTTGGTGTTGTCCCCCCACCCGCTGGATATCACACCAACCTGCTTGCCATTGACGAGCAGGGGCCCACCGGAGTCCCCAGGCCTGAACTGACCGGTGAACTTGGTGCTGCACACGCCGACCCCGTGACGATAGTCTTTGCACGTCCCGCCGACGCTGGTCACTTTGACCTGAGCGGTCTGCAACGTGGCCGAAGCGCCGTTCGGGTTCGCCGTACCGAGCCCCCAGCCGAATATGTCACCGATCGAGGTCACCTGCGGGTTTGTGTCGGCGAGGGTGACCGGGGCGGCCCCCGCGTCGCCACTCAGCTCCAGGAGCGCGATATCGGCCCCTGGCCGGATGTGCGCGGCCGTGACCCCCAGGGCGACACCCTTGCCCCGTTCCCGACTTCCCGTATGAACCTTCATACTCTTTGTGGCGTCGCCTTCTACACAATGCGCGGCAGTGAGTACCCATTTGGCATGGATGAGCGTTCCCCCGCACAGACTGCCACCGGAGTATAGATGGACGATTCCGGTCGGTGTGTTCCCATCGGTTGCCTTCTGACCGCCATCGATTGCATACACCGAACCGGCGACGGCTGTGAGCGCCACCAGCCCGGTCACCACCCCAGCGGCGATTTTGCGACGACAGCGCGACATGATGCCTCCTTGCTGTGGGCCGGCAGCGGCGACAACACCCGTTACTGTCAATAGCGGTCACCGGCTGAGCGCATGTCGGCTCGCCGGGCCATCCGGAACGACAGCGGTCCAGGTCAGTCGCGTGAAGCCAGCAATGACGGGTACTGATGAAGAGACAGCCGCTGCGACCTGGTCACGCCAGAGAAGGACCAAGTGAACCACTATGCGGAATCCTGGCGAAGACTCTTCATACCCGTGACAAGGACTGGCGCGTGGCTGAACTGCCTGTGTCGGTTGTGCGGGGTGTGGCCGCGGCCCGGCCGTACAACTCCGGCGGCGTGACAGCCATCGGTGCCCAACGCCGGGACAAAAGGTCCGCTCGACAACCCAGCGGTCGCCAGCGAGGCCGGAGCCATGTGAGACGCCGCGTCGGGCAATGACGGGTCTCACCCCCAGGGCCCAGGCCAGACGCCGGTAGTTGTCGTGGTCGTAGCCGCGGTCCCCGAGCACCGTGTTGGGCCGTCGGCGGGGCCGGCCGCGCTTGCTGCGGACCGGTGGGACGGCTTGGAGTAGCGGGATGAAGGGGGTGACGTCGTTGCGGTTGCCGCCGGTCAGGGTGGCTGCAGGCGGAATGCCGGTGGCATCGCTGATCAGGCGATGTTTGCTGCCGTTCCTGCCCCGGTCAACGGGGCTTCGCCCTGTTTTGGAGCCCCCTTTCACGCGCGTACGTGGCAGCCGTCGACCACGGCCCGCGAGAAGTCGAGGGCGCCGGCTCCGCGGAGCCGGGCCAGGAGGGTTCGTGCAGTCGCGGCCACACGCTGGCTTCGGTCCACTCAGCCAGGCGCCGCCAGCAGGTCATGCCCGATCCGAAGCCCAGTTCCTGCGGGAGGTGTTCCCACGCGATCCCGGTATGCAGCACGAACAGGATGCCCCGGAACACCAGCCGCTCCGGATGCCGCTTCCGGCCAGGATGACGAACCCGACGCTCGACCGTCGGCAGCAGCGGCTCAATCACCGCCCAGAGCTCATCGTCCACTTCCCACGGCTTACGCCGAGCCACCCCGCACCCGCAGCTCGACAGTCCCAGGGGCATCCAGCCAGCCCGACGATCATTTCGTAAGGAGTTGTTAGGCGCGCCTCAGTGCAGGCAACAGGCGGAGCACGTTGTCGCGGTTGATGCCGCGTCGTTGGCGGTCGCTGAAGACCGGGTCGGTCTCGATGGCCGGCACCGTGAAGTCGGTGATGATGTCTGCGGAGGCGGCCGGCCAGTCGGTGCCGAAGAGGATCCGGTCGGCGCCGGCGGTGGCCACCAGAGTGCCCGAGGGGGCCGACGGGCCCGCCGTGTCGTAGTAGAAGCGGTGGAGGTAGTCCCGTACACGGGCAGCATCGAGGGGTGGAGTGCACAAGCCGCCGAAGGCCTCCATGCGGGTGGCGATCTGAGAGAGGAATCCTCCGGCGTGCGGCAGGATGACTGACAGGTGCGGGTAGCGGTCGAGTGTCCTGGTACGGATCAGGTTCACAGCAGCACGCGTGGTGTCCAGCAGGAAATCGCACATGAAGTTCGGAATTCCGGGGACGGTGGGCACGCCGGGTGTTCCGCCTGGGAGGTCGAGCGGATGCGTGAAGAGGACCGCGGCGCGCTCGTCGAGTTCGGCAAGGAGGCGGTCGTACGAGGGATCACCGAGGTAGACACCGTTGTAGTTGGCTTTCACGCTGGCTCCGACGGCACCGAGCTCGTCGAAGGCGCGGCGGAGAGCCCACGTGGTGACTTCGGGATGGTCCAGGACAGCAGGAGCGAGGACGGCGAAACGGCCCGGGTGCAGGGCCACCAGGTCGGCCATCGCCTCGAAGACGACGGTGAGACCTTCCCTGGCCTGCGCCGCGGTGCGGTACCGGTCCTGCATGGTCGGGTTGAGGACCGCGGTCGCGATTCCTACCCGGTCCATCAGCGCCAGGGTGGAGTCCAGATCCCAACGCGCCCACCACAGGAGTTCCTGCCGCTGCACCAGGCCCTCACGCTCCGCCCAGTCAACCCATGCCGGAGCGGTGAAATGGTGGTGGACATCGATCCTTGCCCGGCCGGCGGCATCGCCGCTCCCCAAGCCCGGCGGCATCGCTTTCCCCCTGGCCAATGCGCTGGACTCGGCCGTGGCAGCGACGGTGGTCGCCAACGCCCCGCTGGCGATGAGCAGACTGCGCCGGCTCATGGCCCGGGTCGATTCGGACATCCGCGTTCCCCATCCGTAGCGCCATCGGTTTGCCGCACCACGATGGCCCGTCGGCGGGCCCACGATCACCACGGCGTGCCCTGTTCGAGGTCGGTTCCCTCGGACGGACGCGGTCCAGCCCACGGTCTGCCACGAAATCCCAGGCAGGATCCCTTCACGGCCGGCTCACGTACGAAGTCGGGGGCCGTCGCGTCCGACGGACCCGTTCCGGGTGATCAGCAGCAGGTGGCGGTCGCGGTGTCGTTGCCGCGTGCGTTGCTGCCGGCGCGGCGATTCAGATGATGCCGGTCCTGGACGACGGGACCGCGCTGCTGATGCCACCGAATGCTCTCGACGGTGATATAGACAGTGACAGTCCTGCCTCGGTGTGCGTCTTTGCTGCGACCCGGTCTGCAGAGGCCGATGGGGTTGGCTAAGGTCTGTCCCGTAGAGATCTTGATGTCGCTTGGGCATGGCAAGTGGGCCGCCGTGCGGCCCACTTGCCTATCCGGCGAGAGCGAGGTTGTGCATTCGGGCGATGCCGAGCGTGGCGTGGTGGACGCCGTCGCCTTTGAGGCGGCTGTCGCGAAGGATCTTTTATGTCTTCATACGGGCGAAGACGTGCTGTCTGGTCGCGCTGTCGGCGGTCCGGGATGACGAGTCCGGCGCCCGGGTAGCTGCCGTCGGCGATCGTGACGGTGTTGCCCACGGCGGCCTTCGCGCCGGACTCCTCCCATGCCGTGCAGTCGTTGCGGTTCCCGGCGAGTGGCCGGCCGACCACGACGATCAGCCGGGTGCGGCGTCGATGACGACCTGGTGGTGGGTGGAGTACCGGTAGCCTTTTGACCGCTCGGCGACGGTGTGGTCCCGGGTGGGGACCAGGGTGCCGTCTGCGATGAGGACGGTGTCTTTGGCGAATCGCTTGCGGGGCTGGAGAGCGAGCAGGGTCCGAGGTGGTTGATGACTCGGCCGGCCGTGGACTTTGAGATGCCGAACAGCGGAGCGAGCTGCCGCAACGTCAGATTGGTGCGCCAGTAGGCCGTGACCAGCAACACCCGGTCCTCCAGCGGCAGAACTCCACGGCCGGCCTCGGTGGACCACGTGTGCTCCCGCAGAAGGATGCCGCCGAGGCCGCCAACTACGCCGCGCCGGCCGAGAAGTCCGCCAAGGACGCCGAAGCCTCCGCCGCGAAACGCCGCCGAATCCGCCCGCAAGGCACCGGTGCCGAAGAGTGTGCTCATCGGGCCGCAGCGGACGCCGAGACCTCCACGGCCGACGCAGCGATCTCGTCGCAGATGGCATACGCATCCGCGTCCAGCGCCTGGGGCTCCGCAGACGAAGCACACGCTTCCGCCCTCCCGGCGGGCAGGACGCCGTGGCAGCCCGGAAGGCGGGCTTCGAAGCCTTCGCCATCACCGTCACCGAGCTGAAGCAGGAGGAGGAAGCCGCAAGAGCCGGCCAACTGATGCCGAATGCCGGGCGCACCTGAGAAGTCCGCAACTGCTAACCAGAGTGCGGCGATCATGTGCACCTGGGTGGGGATGCCGGTCACGAGAGCGTTCTGTAGCACGTGACAATGCGTGGTCCCCAACGACCCCCTCTTCCCTGCCCGATGGCGCGATGCGGCACAGGCTGCGCCGGTAGAGTGGCAGCGCTTATGTCCCGCGAAGAGGATCCAGGTGGCCATGTCGCAGGTGCCCCGTGACGATGACACGCCAGACAGCGGCCGTGCGGCCGCAGAACGGTATGCCGTGCCAGTCGAGCACCTGGTGGCTCGCAGCGGGACGCTGAAGGGCGAGTTGGTGGGCTTTGCCCAGCAGACCCGTTTTGCCAGGCAGCTGACAGCCCGTCTGCACGCGGCGGGTGACAGCGGAATGCTGGATGAGGGGGCCGCGGTGCGCACCCTCGATCATTTCGCCTTGCAGTACCGGCTCCACGACGGCACCACGGTCGTGGAGCGGTTCGTCGAATACCGACGCCCGCCCCTGACCGAGGACGAGCGCGCGATGCTGCTGGGATGGCGCGATGTTGTAGAGGGATTGTTCGAGGTCCACCGGGCCGACGACGCTGGCGGCACCGTCGTGCTCCACAACCTTATCGACGACCTGAGCTACGCCGTTCAGTCCAACATGGGCTCCGAAGTGCTCGCCGTCCTTGAAGAGGGGATGTTCACATACTGCCGCATCGTTCCCGTCCACCCCGCAACCGATCATTGGCTGATCAGCGGCCACTTCTTGCCCTACCCCCAGTTCAGCGGACCGGAAGTCGCACAGGCCGCCCTGCAGATGGCGACGGCCGACCCGGGCCTGTTGCGCCGTAACCCGGATCTGTACCAGCGGGCCTGGCGGCTGCAGGCCGAAGACCGCGCCGCTTTCATCGACCTGTTCGGCTCCGACCTGGTGATCCTGCCGCCGGCCACAGCCCAGGAACGGCTGACTGAGCACCGCCGGCGCCGTCTGGAGGAGGCGACGGCATCAGCCGAAGCCAACGGCAAGCCCATCGCCCCCGCTGCGGACAGCACTCCTACCACCGAGGAGATGGGCCGACTGCCCAAGGAGTACATGTCGGCCGACACCGTCGGGCTGATCTACGACGAGAGCGAAGGCCTCAACTACTACCTCGACTTCGGCCGCCTGGACACCCTGTTCGCCAATCCCGACCTCGCCCGTGACCGCACCTACATCACCCAGCTCCGCGAATACCTGAGCGACGACACGGTCTCGCCGCTGCCCCTGCGCCGGCTGGTCCAACGCCACCCCGACGGCGCCGACCCCGTCTTCCGCGTCCTCCTGCGCAAGCCCGGCTTCTCCTGGCAGCGAGACGGCGAAGAGCTGCTGCGCACCCGCAAAAAGACCTTCCTCCACAAGGAGACGGCACCCAGCTACTCCGTCGTAGGAAACCGCCTTGCCGAACTCCTTCGGACCCAGCGTTGAGGAGATCGATGGATAAGCTCAGCGACCGGCAGCTAAAAGCTCTGGTCGAGGAAGCCACCATGGACGCCTACGGTGAGGACGAGCAGCTCACCGGCTTCTACACCATGCTCGTCGATCATCTGGCGATGCCATTCGAGACGACCGTACTCGGAATGCGTGTCACAGTCGATTCTGTCGACCTCGTGGCTGGAAGTCAGATCATCGCCTGGTGCACTCGCGGCACGCACCGCCAGGCGATTGCCATCCTCGACCTCCCCCTGCCCACTCCCGCCCCGGACGGTGCCGAATGGATCGGTGCTTACCGGCATTGGGCGGGCTGAACAGGGCTTCAGCGTCGCTGACGTCTTCGCACCGACGGCTCGGCCAGCCGGTGAGTTCGTGACCTATCTCGGGCGGCAGAAACTCCGAACTCATTGAGAGGTCCTTCTCCCGGCTCTCCGGCGGCAGGTCCGCCGCGTACTGTTCGGCGGATACCGCGAGGTGCGGACGTGCCCGCGCAGCCGCTCCCGCAGCCGTACGGCCCCCGGCCGGGTGGTGGACGGGGAGGGCGAGGGCGGCCTTGTGAAGAGACGGCAGTCTTCACCTCGCCGGGCTACGTGCCTGCCGGCGTCACGACTACCCGGATGTCCAACGCGGCCCTGCTGCCAGCGCTCCCGCCGCAGACCGTGATGTACCTCAAACCGGCCTCCCCGGTTGCCTTCCGGCTGGACAGGGCCAACAGCGCGGCAGCAGTCCCCGCGCCTGTCGATACACAACCTATCCCTCAGCCTCCGCCCACGTCCGCACCCCTGCCCAGCCCCCTGTGATGGCCGAAATGAGATCGACAGGCTCTGGGCACCGGTGCACTAACGGTGAGCCGGTCCTTGGCCAGCTCACCGCCGCTCTGCGAAAGGCCGCGTCCGGTCCATCACCGCAGATGGCGACACCTTCAGACTCCGTTTCATCTGCGAGTTGGAGGCTCCTGCGGGGCCGGAAGACCGGCTGGCAACGACTGAATGGGCTGGTTGTCCGGGCCCCGCAGCGACGGGGGCGCCAGCTCCGGTGGGCGCGTCGCGTCAGGGAGTCACGTAGCGGAATTCCGGCCCGTAGTTCTTGCCGCTACCGCCGGGGATCGGGCGTTCCATCAGCCGTTGTGCGGGGTCCTGCAAGAAGGACATCTGCCCTACCGCGTTGAACAGTAGCTGTTCCGCCTGGGTCGCGTCGGTCTCCTGCCACGGCAGTTCCAGCGAGCGCAGCAGTGCGCTGTAGACCTGGTTGAACTCGTCAAGGACCTGGATAGTCTCAGCGTCTGGTGCGGAAGGTCCCGTCCGGGGCCAGCCCCCCTTGGGCACGATGCCCATGGGCAGGGCCTCGGGCATCGCGATCTCCGCTCCCTTGAATTCGAACTTCCCGGTATCGGGGTTCTTCTTCAACTTGCGCCCGTGGAAGATCTCTCGGAAGGCGTAGTAGTGGGCGCGCTCTCCCGCTGCCCCCGGGTGGGGGTTCTCCGGCGAGGCCGACGTGCCCTCACCCTGTTCCTTGATCACGTCGATGGCCGACTCGACGGAGGCGAGCGTGGTGAGGGGCACGACGTCATTCCCCACACCGTGATGGGGCATGAGCATGGTCAGCTGTCGGGCGCCGGTGATCCGCTCCGGGTGCGCGCGGAACGCTTCCAGGAGCGCGGTGTAGAAGGCTCCGATCGACGTGTGCTCCGCTACGGCCCGCACGAGCGGGTGGTCCGGTTCCTCGACGTGGGAGTACATCTCCACCGCATCCTTGGTCAGTCCGCTGAGGAAGACGCAGAGTTCGGGCCGGACCCCTCCCGGTAGTGGGCCGGGGTACTTCGGCACCACCGTCTCGTCGGCGAGCACGGGAGTCCCGCCGATCGTGGTGAGCAGGTTGCACGCCAGACCGAGGTGCGACATCTCGTCGAAGACGATCTCGTGCAGGGTGTCGAAGACGGAGCCGTCCCCGGTTGAGGTGTCGATCGACCACAGGCCGCACAGATAGGGTGGGAGCGTGGCAAGTTCCAGCAGGACCGCCTGCTGCGCCGCGTCCCGCATCCAGGCGGCGTCACGGCGCTCCGCGGGCTGCTCCATCAGTTCGACGATGCGGTTGCTCCGGGCATACAGAAGCGCGTTCACCACCAGTCTCCTTCCGGACGAGCTCCGCCCCTTTTCAAGGATCAGCGCGTTCCGTCACCCCACCGTCATCTCTATGTCTGGGAATCATCTGTGTGAAACGCACGGACGGTTCGACACCGAGCTCTGCGCGCAGCAGGTGCTGAAAGGCGTGGTAGTGCCGGAGAGCCTCGTTCAGATTGCCCTCGGCGAGGTGGGCGGAGACCACCGCCCGGTGGGCGCTCTCGCGGAGCGGTTCGATGCGGATGCTCGCGAGCGCCGCCTCCAGGGCGAGGGCGGGCATACCCTGCCGGGTCAGCCGCTCCGAAAGCGTGTCGAGGGCGTGCAGACGCAGTTGGCGCAGCCATTCCCGTTCGAGCACGACCCAGTCGTCGTTCCAGTCGGGAAGAAGATCCCCGTGGTTCAAGAGTCCGATCAGTGACTGGTCGTCCTCGAGGGGCCCGCGAGCGTGCAGAACCTCCAGCGCGGATTCCGCGAGGGCGTGGGCGTCCACGCTCACCTCGTCGGCGATGGCGATCGTCTCCGGGGCACACTGGATAAGCGCGTGATCGTTCCGCGGCAGTTTCCACAGAGCCGTGCGCAGGCTCCCGCGCGCGTGCGCCTCGGTCGCCTCCGGCCAGAGAGTTCCCGCGACTACCGAGCGGTCGGCCCGTCGCCGGAGGCCGACGAAAGCCAAGAGCCGTTGTGCGTTTCCACAGACCTCGACGTGCTCGCCGTGGAACTCCAGGCGGAACTGACCGAGCAGCCGCAGGTGGGGGTGCCGAGGAGGGAGGGAGGAAGAGGGGTCCATGTGCCGTCCTGCAGGGGGGTTCCCGAGACTGGGAGGGTGACGACGATCAACGCCCGTGCAGCGCAACCGGTCCTCCCGGCGACGCGGAGAGGACGGCTCAGCAGTTGAGTCCGCCCGGGCCACCGAAGAAGAGGTAACTGCCCCACGACGAACCGGAGTGGTTCGTAACCTCGAGGCCGTAGCAGTTCACGGAGGTGGGCTCGGGCGTCAGGTCGGCCGACTCCGCTCCCGTGGGTAGGGCGGTGATCACGTCGTGTTGGTAGGCGGCGTGGCCGTAGCCCGCGGGCGGCTTCTTCCCCGAGCCCATCGAGGGGAACGCCGTCCCCGCCCCGCCCACCTCGCCGCCGAAACCGGCGCTGGCTGCTTTGGTGGCCAGCATGCCGGAGCCGAACAAAGTGGCCGGGTAGTAGCCGATCCAGTCGCCGCCGATGCTGAACCACCATGCGCCGCCGATCAGGAAGAGGCCCATGCGGTACTGCACGGGCGCACCCGGCTGGGAAGCCATGAGCGCCGTACCGAGGACGTGCTGGGCGCCCGTCCGGTACACCCACGTTCCGACGTGCCAGTCGTTGTAGCAGATGGAGGTGTAGCCGTCCGGCGTGTAGAACACGAACAGCCGCGGTTTGTTGTCGAAGGGCGGTCCCAACCGGTAGCCGCACTCCACGGATTGGAAGGGATTTGAGTGGGCGCCCGACGTGTACCACTGCTGCGAAGCAGAGGACTCGACGCCGAACACCAATGGCGCCCACACATTGACCCCACTGGAACCGCCGTGGTTGTCGCGTCTGTCGTACGCGTTGCCCCAGATCTTTCCGAACGGATGTACCACGCCCTCCTCGTCGCGCCGTACTTGCAGACCACCGCGAAGAAATTCCTCCAGTGTGGCGAATCTGACGAGTTGTTCCAGAGTGAGCCGCAGTATGGGGACGGTGCCCTCCGGGCACAGCATCTGGTTGCCGTAGCGGTCCCGGCGGTCGGGCCTCAACTGCGGTGGCGGCGACTGCGGCGGTTCGGTGACGAAGTCCGGGGGGTCCGCGTACCCCTCGGGCTCGGGTGGCGGATCCGGCGTCGGCAGCGGCTTGCCCCCGGTCCTCACCAAACCCGGCTGCTGCTCGGTCGGTACGCAGTCGACGATATCGCCTTCGGATTCTGCGAAGGAGTGCACCGCGTCTCTTTCAGCGTACCGCGCGATCAGATATTGGCGCATTTCGTCGAATGCCTCGGCGTCACGCACCACGGTGTCAGGACGGGATTGGTATGCCTCGAATTCGGCGGCGTGCAACGAATTGACGAAGTCGGACAAAGCGGGGAGAGCAGTGTGAACAGCCATTGGGGCACGTCCTGTTCGGCGTATCGGCCTGCGCCTCGTGCGGCGCCCGTTACCTGCGCCCTGTGCCTGCCGCATTCCCCGGCCTGCTGGGCGCGCAGTGACTGTTCACCCAATATACTGCGCGGCCCGATACCGGGCATCTCAGCAGACCACCAGGAGGGCTCGGGTGCATGACCCACTCTCCGTGTCGCTCTGATGTTCGGGGAAATTGGCCGTAGTAGGTTGAATTCGACACAGGCGTCGATTTGGCGTCGTCCAGCGGATCAGAATTTCTGCCGCCACAATGCGGCCGGCCGTGCCCGTGAGGGCCCCGTCCTTCGCCCCGAGAGGGCGCCGGAACGAGTTCCCGTTCAAAGGGCACCGCGACCTCACGACGTCTCGCGACTGGCCGTGAGCCGCACGCCAGCGTCGGGGACGCATGCCGAGAGGTTGAGCCAGGAGCCCCTCGACCTGGTGCGCTCGCACCCCGTCACGGAAGTCGCACCGGTGTTTTCCAGGGAAGTGCAAGAAGACGCATACTTGGAGCGACTCTGATCTGACCCAGTCGCCACGGACCTCTGCGACCGCGCGCTGGAGGACTTCCTGCGGCACGTCGTGGCAGCCGAGTTTCCACCTGAACACGGTACCGCCGACCGTCACGGGTTCGGCACCCGAGCCCATACGTGCGGGGGCCCAACTCGCCTGACGCGCCACCCTCATCACATGCGGCTCCCTATCCCCGCCACGGCCAAACCGCCCCTGCACTGACATCATCACCGACATCGACCCCCCTCCGGCGTCAACGCCGCTGCCGGATGCACGCTGGGCTCCTTCGTGAGAATCTGATGGGTAGGTGATGCGGCCGACTCGGGGCCAGCCGCTGACGGCGGGAATGACGCTGCTCGTCTTCCAGGACTGCGGTTGTCTGCAGCTTCAATCTCACCTAAGGCGTGGTGGTTCTGCCTCGACGACCACCCCGATCGGATTCTTCCGCTGCGTACTTCAACAGTGGACCACTGACACTTGAGGCGACCGGGCGAAGTTCGGTGGCGAAGCGGCGGTAGCACCCCTCCTTGCGGCCGGCGACGAGTTCCGGAAGCCACGCCTCTGCGGGGTTCGTGTGCGCAGTCCACCAGGGGGTCGCCACGGTTCACCCGGTCAGCGGCGGAGAAGCTCATGGCACTTCCCGAGTCGGTCACCGGGCCGATAACTCGAAGTCGTCGACTGGGGCTCCTGCGTTCATCGGCCGACCGGGTGGGTGTTGTTGCTGAAAGGTCTTGCCATCGCAGCCCGGCTGGCAGATACGCCCGCCCCAGCCCAGAACCTGCTGAACCCCTGCCCGACGGCAGCGGCAGGACCTACGGCCCGCAGTTCCTCTACAGGCCGGCTCCACAGCAGCTCCAAGCACCGGTCAGAACGCGGGTGGAAAGCCGCCCGACGCACCGACCCACGAGGTGCAACGATGAATACCTTCCCAATGACTTCTCTGGCAGCCTGTTCGTCCGAACCAGGCCGGCTCGATCTCTTCCTCGGCATCCAGGACGGCAGCGTCTGGCACAAGGTGTTCGACGGCTCGTGGAGAAGCCGGCAGCCGCTCGGTCGTCCCTGGCTGGGCTCAGGGTCGTCCCGCAGCGACTGGCTGTCCGCCGTGTCCCCGGCCGACGGCCGGATCGAGTTGTTCGGCCTCGACGGCGGACGTCACGTGTGGCGCCAGCGCCTGGCGGACGGCTCCTGGCAGGACGAGTGGTCCTATCTCGGGCCGCTTGCCGGAGACACTCCGGCCGATGGTTTCACGGTGCTGGCGGCCGAACCGGAGGAACTGCGCCTCGTCTTCGGCCGGAGCGAGCGCGGTGGGGAGGCGGCCAGTCTCCTGGTGTCTGGCGAGGAAACCGCGTGGCATTCGACTTTGGGGAGCGCGCGGGGGTTGCGGGCCGTTGCCGTGGCGCCCGGCGAGTTCGACCTTTACCTGGTGGATGTCCCCGGTCAGCGGTTCGTGCGGCAGCGCTTTTCCGGCGGTCGGCCCACAGAGTGGGCGGATCTCGGCCGGCCGCCCGAGGGCGGACCCGTCTCGCCCGGTTTCGCGGTGGCTGGCCGGGACTTCTTCGCCGCGGGCCAGAAGGGTCTGTGGCACCGGGTGCCGGAGGACCCGCCGGTGTGGGAGAACCTGGGCGGCGACCTCACGGCGGGCGCCGGTGCCTACCCCCAGGTCGCCGCGGTGTCCCGGGGCGGCGATACCGACGTGTTCGCCCTCTGGGCGGGTACGGCGGTGCTGCACCGTTCCGTCGGCACTGGCCCTTCGGGGTGGCAGCTCGTGGACGTCTGGGACGCGGGCACGGGCGGACACCGGGTGCTGCGTCCGCAGGACCTCGTGACCCTGACGGTGCGTAGCACCGGCCTGAGCAAGCGGGCACGGCCGGACGGTGAGGTCGAGCTGGTGGCCGGCGGCACCGGGGGACTGCTGATCGTGGACTTCCCGCCGCAGCACATCGCCGAGTCCGCCCTCGACGCCGGGACGTCGAGCGAGGCCTTCCTGGCCGGCCCCTCGCGCCTCTGCTTCGCCCTCAGCCAGGGAACCGTGGTCCTCTCCGCCGAGGGACTGCTCAACGCGATGACGCAGCTGCCGCTGGTCACCGACGCGACCTCCACCGGCCAGGAGGTGAGCAGGATCGAGCTGCCGTGGCGGCTGCTCTCGGCACTCCAGCAAGGCACCAAGTGCGTGCACCGGACGAAGCCGGCCACGGGTGCCGGTGGCACCACCGAACTGTGGCACAGCAGACTCACCGCAGGAGACGGCACCGGACGCCTGGGCCTTCGGCCCCGCGCGGCAGTCCCCGAGCCACCAGGGGGCGCCCCGGACACCCCGCTGCACGGATGGGTGGAGCAGATCGCGGCCGCCGGGGCCGCTCATCCCGGCCGGCCGGTCGCGGTCGACCAGCTGATGCTGAGCGCGTACGGCGCCTGGTTCGCCGCGTCCGGACGCTGGCCGGAGCTGTCGTGGAGTCACGGCGCGGCGATGGGCCGGGACTACCACGTCGAGGTGGTCAAGCCAGGCAACCTGTTTCCCTTCGGGCACCGCGCCGCATACGTGCGGCTGGTGGAACGGCGCTTCGAGCAGGGCCAGAAGCCTGTCGCTCCCCTGCGCAAGCGGGAACTCCTGGTGGTCACCGAGCCAGGCCGGCCGTACGGCATCGGGGCTGTCGACCGCCATGAGCGGGCGTTTCCGTTCCAGCACGTCACGCTCCATCCGACGCGGATCACCGAGCTGGACACACCGGCCTGGATCGGAGGGTGGGGCTTCTGGCCGACCCAAGAGGGCAACGAGGTGCGGTTCACGGCCATGGCCGACGCGGGGGAGGAGACCGTCTCGCTGCGGCTGCCGCTGTTGTTCGTCGGGGCCTCCGAGAGCGGGGGGCCCAGCGCCGCGACGCTGGACGCCGAGTACGCGGCAGGCCCGCGGGTGACCGGACGGCGCGCCATGGGACGACCGACAGCAGAGGTCGGCAGGCGCATACCCCTCGCCATGCGGTCGGCGACCGAAGCGTTGCCGGGCGCGGTGCAGGAAGTGCAGTCCATGGCCTTCGGAGGCGTTGGCGTGCCGTCCGGCCCGGACAGGGTGGGC
The DNA here is from genome assembly GCF_054963715.1 of Streptomyces sp. STAM6. Lineage (NCBI taxonomy): Bacteria > Bacillati > Actinomycetota > Actinomycetes > Kitasatosporales > Streptomycetaceae > Streptomyces > Streptomyces sp. STAM6. The sequence goes on from NZ_JBUEFZ010000052.1 coordinate 19,542, forward strand.
TTCCACCCGAAGGTGACACAGCTGGAGGTCGGACTGCCGGCGGTGCGGCAGTTGATCGGTCCCATGCCACCGGTTCCGGCGAAGTTCTCCGGCCCGTTCCTCGACGCACCGCCCGGCGCGACACCGCCCGACGCCATGCTCGACCTGTTGGAAGCCAAGAGACTGGACTTCGGCTCGGCGGGCGAACGCGCGGGACTCCTGGCGGCACCGAAGATGACGGTCAATCAGGTATCCCGGGCTCTGGGCCCGGTTGTCGGCGGCCCGATCACCGACCCGCGGGCTCTCTTCGATCAGGACGCCACGCTGTTTGGAATTGTCCCCCTGCGCGCGGTTATCGCCCAGGTCACGGGCAAACCGAAGATCGTGTGGAGCCGGTCGGGCGGCACGGCATCCGCGACCCTGACCTGGACTGAGAAACTGCGCCAGGACGCCGCGCCGTTCTACCACGGCCCGAACTCCGAGATCCGGCTGACGGTGGAGTCCCAGCTGGTTTCCGGCCGTCCTGTATCGCACACCACGGGGGAAATCAGCGACTTCTCCCTCGAGATTCCCTCAAGACAGTCGGCGCTGGTGAAGCTGACCTTCCGAAAGGTGCAGTTCCAAGCCGACTCCGGTCAACGACCTCGCCTGACGTGCGATCTCGCCGCGGCCGAACTCGCCGGAGACCTGAGATTCCTGCAGACTATCGCGAAGGACATCCTCAAGTCCCTGGGCGGCGGCCCCAGAATCGAGGCGTCCAGCACCCACATCAAGTCAACGTACTCCGTCTGCGTCCCCAAGATCCCGCTGCTCGTCTTCACGGCCCAGAACCTCCTGCTTGAGTCCGGCGTCACCCTGTCGCTGACCGACAAGCCGGTCACCATCGACTTCGCCTTCGGCACCCGGGAACGTCCGTTCCTCGTCACGGTCGCCGCCTTCGGCGGCGGCGGCTACCTGGAGCTCGGGGTGAGCGCCGGAGGGAGCGGCGCCGGTCTGCGGCGATTCGTCGGCGGCATCGAGTTCGGCGCCGCCGTGGCCATAGACTTCGGCGTCGCGTCAGGGGAGGTGCATGCCTTCGGCGGCGTCGTCTGCGCCCTGCGAGACGGTGGGACCGAAATCACCGGCTATCTGCGGGTCGGCGGCAGCGTGCGAGTGCTCGGGCTCATAGGCATCTCGATCGAACTCACGATGGCCCTCACCTATACCCCCCACACCAATGAACTGAGCGGATCGGCACGGCTGGTCATCACCGTGGACCTCACCTTCTGGTCCACATCGGTGACCCTGTCGTGCCACAAGAGCTTCAAGGCGGACCAGCTCCTGGCCGGGGCGGACAGCGGCTTTTCCAGGTCCGCGGACGGGCTTCGGGCCGTGCCGACCCCGGCGTCGTCGGTGGAGACGGCGCTCGGACGGCAGGGGTCGCACTACCCCTGGCGGGATTTCTGCCGGGCCTTCACAGGAGCGTGAGTCATGGCGGCGACCCTTCGACGACAGTTCACCTGGACCGTGCTTCCAGCCGGGCGCATCGGCCCGGTCCCCGGCCAGTCGGCACCAATGGCGACGTTCGCGGTGCTGCTGACCCCGCGATTGCTGGGACCGCCAGGACAGCGGCTCACCGTGGGGGACTTCGGCCTGCAGAGCTGGCCCGAACGCCTGGCGATCCTGGGCTTCAAGGCGCTCCGCGCCACGCAGCCGCTGCCCGCCGCACCACTCCGTGTGCCCCACACCACTCTCGACGGACAGCAGACCCAGTTCACGCCCGCCGACCAGCAGCGCGCCTGGCAGGGACTGTTCCCGACCGGCACCCTGGTGAAGCCCTACCAGCCCCAGTCCTACCAGGACCGCTCCTGCGTGGAGTTCCCAGCCTCCGAGGCGGGCAGCGAAATCCGCACCGTCTACACGGCGACAGCCCAAGCCCGCCTCAGGTACGACGAGGCATCACCGGAGGCCGACCACGAGCTGCGGCGGGCCCTGCAACAGATCACCCAACGATGGCAGACCGGACTGCGGGCACCGGCCGATCGCGCGGACACCGAACAGACCGCACTCGAACGCGCGTACGCCTTCTATCGCCGCGACAGCTCCGCGTTCACCCCCCTGACCCGGGAGTCCGCCGCGACCGTGGAGCCCGAGTTCCACGACACCGTGGCACGGCTCGCCGACCACCCGTTCCTGCTCCGGGCCCTCGGCCTGCTGATCGACATGGCCGTGCCCGCGTCCGCGCTGGCCGGCACGGCTACCGCCGCCGAACTGAGCGTCGTACCGCAGTGGCCCGCGAACGATCCCAGCCCGCCCGCCCACTGGCGTGACGCCGAGCACCGGGACCTTGCGCCCAGAACGGCCTACACCATCACCGGCACGCGCTTCCTCCCTGCGTCGCGCACCGGCCAGGTATCGACCCCGCACGCCCAGGGGCTGCTCCCGCTGGCCGGCACGAGCGTGGCGCCGTCCGGCAACCCGCGGTTCGAGCTGATGCCCTTCGACGTCGACGGAGCCGCGCTGCGACTGGTCGCCGCAGCCGGGGCGGACAGCGGTGGCGACTTCGGCGACGCGGCGACGGCCGGCGCCCTGCCCGCGCTCCGCACGGCCGGAATCGCCCTCGTCGAGCGCGACCGTAAGCAGGAACACGAGAAGCAACTTCAGCGGGCTGCTCAGCGCGCGACTCCCGAGGGCCTCCTCTCGGCTCCGCTGTCGGCCGACTCCCTCCTTGGCGGATACAGGGTGGAGGTCTGGGACGAGACTGCGGGACAGTGGTTCTCGCTCTGCCGACGCCGGGTCAGCTACACGATCGGCGGAGTGCCCGTCGGGCACGGAACCTCCGGAGACGGAGCGCACGGACTGCTGGAGGAGGGATGGCTCCGCCCCGGCCCGGTCGCGACGGGCGCCGGCGCCACGGACGCGCTGTACCTGCACCAGACAGTCGCACTGTGGGACGGCTGGAGCCTGGTGGCGGAACGCCCCGACAGAACCGTCGACACCGGTGACGCCGCCCTGATCGCGCCGGCCCCGCCACCGTTCAAGGCGGTCGTCGATTGCGATCCGGGCTCGTTGCCCTGGCTGCGCTTCGGGCATGCCTACCGGCTGCGGGTGAGGATCGCCGACCTCGCGGGCGGAGGTCTGCGTACTGACGAGGCAGGACCCGGCGAGCAGCGCACCGAGCGCGTCACCTACTACCGGTACGAACCGCTGCCCCCACCCGAGATCCTGCCCACGCGCGCCTTCGCCCACGGCGAGGGCCAGGACCGCCTGGTCATCCGCAGCGACCGGGGTACATCGGTGGCGGACTATGCGGCCGCCCACGGCTACCGTGCCTTCGACCTTCGCCACCTCCTGGCCCCGAAGTGCTCCCTCGAACTGGCCATCCGGCATGACGACCTGTTCGACCCCGCCATGGGACCCGACGCCCCCGAGTCCGAGGTCGACCGGCTGTTCGAGATCGCCAAGCGGACCGACCGTGATCTCCTGACCATCCCCGACGCGCAGGTCGTGGGCGCCGAGGGCGGAGCCGAGCCCCCCTATGTCGTGCTCCCCGAGGCCGTACCCGTACTGCCGTGGGCGGCGGACCCGGCGGCGGACCACATCGTCCTCGACACACGGCCCCGCCCCGTTGACCCGGACACTGGCAACCCCGGAACCGTGGACGGCGAGGACCTTCCCGTCTTCGCGGAGTGGCAGGATCCCTGGCCCGCACTCCGGCCGATCAGCCTGCGCCTGGTTGCCGCTGCGGCGGGCTGCACCGTCAGCAAGACGGATGATGAACGCACCTTCACGGTGGCGCTGGGGCCAGCCCAGCAGGTGACGATCGACGTCCCCTCGTGCCCGGTGGACCGCGACGTCCGGCTGTTCGGCATCGCACGCTGGATGGGCATCGATCCGGAGGACAAGGAGGACCCCGGATTCCAGCAGATCCTCAAGGGCAAGAACAGACTGATCACGCCGCCGCGGACCCTCACACTCGTCCATGCCGTGCAACGGCCCCTGTCCGACCCCAACGGGCGGCTGACGGCACAGCGGCAGCCGGGCAGCACCACCGCCCTGCTCAGGACCGGCGACCTGAAGCTCCACATTCCGAGCACCGGCCGTATCGACGTACGCGCCGAGTGGTCCGACCGGGGCGATGTGCCACCGGACCACCCCGCGAGCCGGCACACCGCACACGTGGGGTCCTACCCCGTCGAGCACACCATCCCTTCAGAGTCGATTCCCCCGGTCCGGCAGGAGTTCGGGGACACCCGGCACCACCGTGTCACCTACTCCGTGACAGCTGTCTCCCGCTTCCAGGACTGCTTCCCGCGCCCCGAGGAGTGCTTGGCCTCCGGCGTCCTCCAGCAGCCCACCGACGTGCCCAGCACAGTGCGGCCTCCGGTACCGAAGCTGCTCTACACCGTCCCGGCCTTCAGCTGGACGGAGAGCGTCGACGGGCCATCCGTCGTCCGCTGGCGGCAGGGCGGTGGCCTGCGTGTCTTCCTCGATCCTCCCTGGTTCGACACCGGGGACGAGGAGGCACTCGCCGTGCTGACCTGGCCCACCGGCCAACTCCCGCCTTCCGGCCTGCGCCAGCTCAGCCTCGCCGGGCGCGACCCGATCCGCGAGACCGGGGCACCTCCCGGTGTCCTCAGCAAGAACCACGTCCTAGCCCCAGTGAGTACAGAGGCGCAGCTCCCCGAACTGGGTCGCACCGTGGGCGTGGCCGCGCATCCGGTCCGGTTCGACGATCAGGGCGACCGCCGGTACGCCGACATCGACCTGTCCCCGGTGGTTTCCTCCTCCTACTTCCCCTTCGTCCACCTCGCCCTGGCCCGCTACCAGCCGTACACCACGACCGGAGTTCCCTCCCTGTCCCCGGTCATCCAGACAGATCCGGTCCAGCTCCCTCCGAGCCGGCGTCTGGTCGTCACCCGCACGGGTGTCAAGGCGGCCGTCCTCGTCGAAGGTCTCGGACCGGGGGACTCAGCGCCCAACGTCATCAAGACCGAGCTGCAAATCCTCGACTCCGCCGGATCCACCGGCTGGACCACCCTGTTCCGGGCCAGCTCCCGGCTCGGCCAGCAGCACGTCCTGGACATCCCCTCGGGCGCGCCGAGAAAGGCACGCGTCGTCGTCCAGGAATTCGAGACGCACCCCTCCGCGGCGAAGACCTCGGGCACGCCGGCCGACGGCACGGGGCGGCTGGTCTACGCCGACATCGTTCCGCTGAATCAGGGGTGAATTCCCGGCATCGCACACAAGACCAAACGACAGGATGGACGGACCATGGCATTCGGGATCTTCCCCAAGGACCAGGAACAGCTCAGGCTGCCGCCGAGGGCGACGAGCGGACTCGTCGAGTTCTCCGTTCCCAAGACGGCGGGCAAGATGTCCCTCCGTATCGTCGCCATAGGGCTCGGCTCCGAACCCCTGGGCGGTGCGGCCCCAACCATCCAGCTCCGGGCAGGTTCGGGCATCATCGCGACGGTTCCGGCGGAACCGGCCGAACAAGCGTCCATCCGCGACGGGAACGAGGTCGTCGCCAGGGCGTCCTGGATCCGCGAGGCCAACGACGTCTTCAAGGTCAGCATCGTCATCAGCAAGAAAGCGGAGCGCAAATGGTGGGTCAGAATAACGAACGATGATCCCGAAGAACTTGGTTTCGTCTGGGTGACCTCGACCGACGAGGCGGAGACACTCCAGCCGCGTATCTCGACTCCGGGAAAGCGGAGAGCCTTCGGGACGACTGCCGTCTTCAATCAGCCACTCCCGGTCATCACTGTGATCGTCACGAACATCGGTACCGGAGCACTGAGAATCACCGATCCGGCCGACACGGAAATCGGCGGCGGCTTCACCTTGAAGGCGCGCCCCGACAAGATTCAGCCCAACCGCGCCGACTCCCTCGTATTCAAGGCGCAACCCGTCGCGCCCGGAACGCCGAAGGACGAACTTCAAACCGAGTACGTCATCGGCAACGCCAGTGACAGCACGGCAGCCGAGAGAACGATCACCCTCTCCCGTCTCGGGGTCTCGCCCCCTCCGCCGCCTCCGCCGCCGCCCCAGAAACCTACAAAGGACACCAAGGACAGGAAGGACAGCAAGGACGACCAGATAGAGAAGGGGCCGCACTCTCCCCCGGAGTACTCCGGTGTCGCCGGACCGGTCGACGTGGACTCCCTGTTCGGGGTCGGCGAGGAAAGCATGACTCGCCAAATCGTCCAACTGGACAAGACGTTCGCAACACTCGCCCACTTCATCCCGCCCGAACTGCGTCCGGATCTGTCGGCGAGCCTCCTGGCCGGGGAGTCGGAACCCGTGGTGGGGCCGGATGCCGGCGAGGCCGAGGGCAGGCAGCAGGAGGGGGGCTGACCGCCATGTGGCTGATCCTCGGCGATCCTGCGGATCGTGCTGCGGTCTGGGCCTATGAGGGGCTGAGGGAGCGTGGCCTGGCACCGCTGGAACTCCTCACACCGGACGCGCTGATCCGCTCGGCACGGCAGGAACACCGCGTCGGGACCGACGGCGCGACTTTCCACATCCGCCTCGCAGACGGGCGGGCACTGGAAAACGGTGACATACGCGGCGTACTCAACCGGATCGTCCGAGCACCGGTCCGCCCCCCGGTGCTCGCTACGCAGGCCGACAGCGACTACGCCGCGGACGAGTTGAACGCACTGATGCTCAGCTGGCTCCTGTGCGTCGCCCCGGTCACCGTCAACCGGCCCTCACCCGTGGGCTTCTGCGGGGCATGGCGCTCGGCGGCGGAGTGGTCGGTGCTCGCATCGCGGGTCGGCCTGCCCGTCCCGGTCCACGTCCTGTCCAGCCGCACCGGTATGGCACCGGACCGACCGGCGACCCACTCCGTCGTGGTGTTCAAGGACCAGGTCTTCGAAGATGAGCGCCTGGCGGATGAGAGGCGCCTGCCCGACGTCCTATCGGCCTGCGCCAGGCTGGCCCGGCTCGCGGGCACGCAACTGCTGGGCGTAGGACTGGGCCACGACGGGAAGTCGGTGTGCTTCACCGGGGCGACTCCCGTGCCCGACCTGCGGATCGGGGGCGCCGCACTCCTCGACGGGCTGCACCGGCACTTCGCCGGTGCGTCGGTGACGGCCCGATGATCGCCGTCTGCGGGATCCCCAGCGATCCAACCACCGCTCTGGTGATCGCCGCCCTCGAACGCATGGGCTTCGCCCATGTCGTGCTGTACCAACGGAGGTTCGAGGGGACATCTGTCGACATCGAGATCTCGGGCGGAGAGATCCGGGGACGGCTGTCCGGCGATCATCACCATCCGTCCGTCGACTGCTCCCAGGTGACCGGTATCTACACCCGGCTCATGGACTGGCGCCTGCTTCCGGAGGTGTGCGACGGATCCGACGAGACTGCACAGCGGTGCCGGGCCTGGCACGAGGCGCTATGCAACTGGACCGAGATCGCTCCTGGTTGCGTGATGAACCGCGCCGCCACCTCGGCCTCCAACCGGTCCAAGCCATACCAGTCCCAGTTGATCCGCCAGACCGGGTTCTCCGTGCCGGACACCCTGGTCACCAACGACCCCGACTTGGTGCGGGACTTCAGGGCACAGCACGGACGGTTGATCTACAAGTCGATAAGCGCGGTGAGGTCTGTCGTCCGCGAACTCGACGACGAAGCGGCACGAAGGCTCCCACTCATACGCGGCTGCCCGGTCCAGTTCCAGCGCTATGTCCCCGGAACAAACGTACGGGTACACGTGGTCGCCCAGAACGTATTCGCCACCCGGGTGGACACCGACCAGGTGGACTACCGCTACATCCAGGAGGAAGGCGGCCGAACGCAGTTCTCTGCCTGGGAGTTGCCCGACGACCTCGCGGAGCGGTGCCAGAAGCTGGCAAGCGAGCTCGGCCTCGTCCTCGCCGGTGTCGACCTGATCCTCACCGAAGACGGAGAGACATACTGTCTCGAGGTCAATCCCAGCCCCGGCATCAGCTGCTACGAGACCCGCACCACACAGCCGATCTCCCACGCCGTCGCGCTGGCCCTGCAACGGGGGTAGGCGCAAGCCCTGCTGAAACGTGCAAGCCCTGCTGAAACGGGGGAACGGGGGTAGCCCAGGCCCAGAAACCGCTACCCGCCCAGGAGGCGCGCGCGAAACGGGCACTGAACTCCCGTCAGCCTTCGTCAGGGAATGAAGGCATTCATCGTGGCCTCCGCCATCGTCGCCACCGGTTCGAGCAACTTTCTTTGGGTTTGGCCGTCTTGAATCACATTTTGCCAAATGACCACGAACTCGAGGTTACGTATGCTGTCGCGAACGATCAGAGCTTCCGAGAAGACAGGTTTGCCGGACTTCAGTTTTCCTATGCCTACTTTGCCATGGCTGGCGATGAATCGTCCGTTCGTGGGCCAGATCGGCGGGGTGGTCTGATGGAAGAAGTTCCCGGCCCGTCCCATGAGGTCCTTCATGCCCCTACTGCTCAGGGGGCCAACGAGCTTGTTGTCCGCCAGAAGGGTCATCAACTTCGCCAAGTGCCACACGGTGGTGCCCTGGGCGGTATCAACGTCGTTGACGCAGGGAATGCGCGCGGCCCGCCATATCTGGGCGTAGTCGCCGGCCAGCCACATCCCTCTGGATGTTCCGTCGAAAAACCCGTCGTCGGCGATTTTCCCGTTGAGATACGGGTAGCCTAGATTGTGGATCGTCGTCGTGGCGCCAGGGTTGTCTTGTTTCACCATCATATTCTCAAACGCGTCCGTCTGAGCCTGGGTGAAGTCAACGATGAAGTCTGGTCCGGTGCCGAGCTTGAGAGCGGCCCGGTAGTCGGGCTTCCTACTCTTGTCCTCCGGCTTCAGCAACGTAGAGCCACTGATCAGCGAAGGTGTGTGAGTAACGATTTCCGGGTTGAACTTCGATATCAGAGCAGCCTCGATCTGAGGCCAGGTGGTCAAGCCGCTGCCGGATGCCAACTGGTCAGCACTCGCCCGCAGGTCGAAAGCCGCGTACATTGCGGCAATCTTGAGCAGGCTGCCTGAGTAATGTTCTTCCTGCTCTCGGAGCGCCGCCCAAGGATGGTTGAGTGTGCCCGTGTGCCCGGTGAGCACGACGACGATCAGAGCCATATTGTTGACATTTGGCGCCCCTCCGAGCGACAGCGTCTGTCGGGTGGAGTTCAGGGCTGATTGCATCATCGATTGGGGGGACGATGCAAGTGGGTTCGCGTAGGCGCCGGTGAATAGAGACATGTGAGTCCTCCCGTCTTCAAGAAAGACGGGGCGCAAAACAGATCGTGTAGACGATGAAGGCAAATCATGCCTACCGCCGTCGTCGGCCAGAAGAATCACGTCGGCGGAATTCGGTTCACTTGCGAATTGCTGCGATCTCGTACGTCGATTCTCCCACACGCGATCGCGATTCGCCTGCCGACCTGAACGGACGTCAATCGTTCGGCCTCGATCTTGCATGACGGTCCGTCGACGGAGGCGGTGGACCGTTCGTGTTCTGTAACTGATCAGTGGCAGACCAGCAGACCGGCGGCCGGGGCGTCGCATCGGGAGGGTGCCGGGGGTATGCACCTCGTGCGCGGGGATGCGCGCTGGCCCCTGCGCACGAGGCCCGCGGTGGGGACGTTCGCTATCACGTGCGGAAGCGGTCACTGCTGCGAGTGGGAGGTCTGGTCCTGCCGCTTCAGCCGCAGCGTGCTGCTTGCCGGCCCGTGCGCACGCACAGCCCTCACCAACGCGGCAATCCACCGGCAAGAAGTCACTCACCAGGCGAAGCGCGCGGCTCTGTCTCCGCGTGTTTGTGTCCAGGCCGGGGGTCGGCGGTGGTCTCGCAGGTCCGCGGTGCTGCTGGTCGAGGCGGTTCCGCGAGACGGGGCACGCCAGCTCACCACCGGCCACGTGGCGGCCTCTGCCGACGGCTCACGGACTGGTGACTGAGGGGCTGGTGACTCGGGGCGACGGGGCCTGCGGTGCCACGACCTTGGCGCCGGCGGCCTCGTCGCAGTCCAGCGCCTGGGCCGCCTCAGGAGGGACCGGCGCGGCGATGATGGCGCCAACATCGCGCGTGCGGGTCGTAGTTCGTCCATGGCGGCGGTGATCCGGTTTCGCTCCCTGGTCAGGTCGACCAACAGGTCGGGGCAACCAGTCGCGAGTTGCCCGCCCTCGTCGACCATGCAGGGGAGTCTGGATCGCCGACATCTACGGCTTCCTGATCGCCGGCTTCCTGGTCACCATGGGCACGCTGGGCGACCGGATCGGCCGCAGGGAACTCCTGATGATCGGGGCGGCCGCGTTCGGCGTCGCTTCGGCGCTCGCCGCGTACTCCACCAGTCCCCAGATGCTGATCGCGGCTCGCGCGCTGCTCGGGACAGCCGGGGCGACGCTGATGCCGTCCACCCTCGCGCTGATTACCAACATGTTCCGTGACGCGAGGCAGCGCGGCACGGCCATCGGTGTCTGGGTGACCTGCTTCTCGGCCGGTGTCGCGCTGGGGCCCGTGCTGGGAGGGCTGCTGCTCCAGGCG
>NZ_JBUEFZ010000053.1:0-27728 GCF_054963715.1 Streptomyces sp. STAM6
TCCGGGATCGTGCTGGGGCTCGCGAGCCCCGGCACACGCGGCTGCCGCGTTGGCGTCGGTCGCCCATGTCCCCGGTTAGCCCTGCCGGGAGGCCAGCCAGGCCTCGTGCGCGCGGGTCACTTGCTCCCACAGTGCGGCCCGGTCCTCGGCGGTCAGGGCGTCCAGGTTGCGGCCGAAGACGCCGGCGAGCAGGGAGAACCATTCGTCGGCCGTCTCGATCTCGCGTGTGGCGCGCCCCGCCGCGTCGATGCGCGTGAGCACCTTGCCGCGCATCAGGGTGACGCCCTTCGCGTCCCGGATCAGGGCGGCGAAGGCGCCGACGAACGGCGAGTCGGGGGCCGTCGACAGCCGCAGGTGCTCGTCGGCGAAGGCCGCGAGGGTGACCGGTGCCGCCGCGAACTCCATGACCGGGAAGCTGCTGCCGGGGTAGTGGTGGAAGGTCCAGCCGCCGGGCTCGGTCTCGGACGGCTCCATCCGGTAGGTGAAGGAACCCTGCCGGTAGGTGCCCGCCCGCAGCGGCAGCGGCTCGTGGGGGCCGTCGCCGAGCCCGGCGTCGACGAACCAGGCCTCGCCGTCGACGCGTACCGTCAGCGCCAGGTGGTTGCCGTTGGCGCCGCGCCCCTCGGGGTCTTCGTGGACGCCGCCGACGTGCCGGGAGACGTCGAAGCCGACGGCCTCCAGGAGCGCGGCGAACCCACCGTTCAGGTGGAAGCAGTAACCGCCCTCACCGGCGGCGAACCGGCGTGCGGACAGCTCCGGTTCGATGCCCGGCGGACGGCCGAGCTGGATGCCTATGTTCTCGTAGGGGACGCGCTCGAGGTGGGCGCGCTGCAGGGCGAACAGCGTCTCGGTGGACGGTGTCACCGGGGTGGATATACCCAGGTGTGCCAGGTAGGCCTCGAACTCCTTGGTGATCATGGTTGTTCACCGTAACGGCTGTGTCGACTGCCAGGGCGCTTCTTTTGGATCAGGCCGGGCCGGTGAAAGGTTTCTGCCGCGCGTGCCGGGGCTCGCGAGGCCGGCAAGAACCGGGAGGGACGCCCCCGGCCGGACGGGACCTTCGAAACACGCCCTAGTCCGCCGAGGGTGCCCATCCCTCCGCCTCGATGCGGGCCGCGTCCGGCGGACGGGTCTCGTCGAAGCGCGTGCGCCGGCCGTCCCTGACCCGCAGGCCGTCCACGTACACCCCGCGCCCGGTGTACAGCCGGTCGGTCGCGTACCGCCAGCGCAGCCGTACCGCCGTGCCGCGCCAGGCCGCCAGGTCCGCCTCCAGCCGGTGCCAGACCCGGCCGGACCAGCCGGTCACCGACCCGGCCGGGTGCGGGTGGGGCTCCTCCCCGTCGCGGGTGGTCGTGAACGGCACGGGGCGCCAGGTCGCTCCCGAGTCGGCCGACGCCTCCAGGAACAGGGCGTCGGCGCCCGGCTCCGTGTCCCACCACAGCGAGCAGCGCAGCCGGGTGCGGGGGGAGTGCGGGGTCAGCTCGGGCAGGGTGAGTGTCGCGGGCGCCGCGCCGGCCGTCCCGGCGAACCAGGCGGTGCGCCCGCGCGCGGGGCGCACGGGGACGGCGCGGGCCAGATTGTTCGCGGCGGCCACGCGCGGCGCCGACCCCGAGCGCCAGGCACGCACCGGATGGACCGAGTTGCCCAGGAGGACCAGGAAGGAGTCCGTGGTGGGGTCGACGACGAGGCTGGTGCCCGTGAAGCCGGTGTGGCCGGCGGTCCGCGGGGTGGCCATGGCGCCCATGTACCAGTGCTGGTAGAGCTCGAAGCCGAGGCCGTGTTCATCACCGGGGAAGGCGGTATTGAAGTCGGTGAACATCAGTTCCACCGACCGGGGTTCCAGGATCCGGGCGCGTCCGTAGACCCCGCCGTTGAGGAGCGTGCGGGCGAGGACGGCGAGGTCCCAGGCGCAGGAGAAGACCCCGGCGTGTCCGGCGACGCCGCCGAATCCGTACGCGTTCTCGTCGTGGACCTCGCCCCAGACGAGGCCGCGGTCGAGGCCCGACCACGGTCGCCGGGCGTCCTCGGTCGCCGCGATCTTCGGCTTCCAGGACGGCGGGGGATTGAACCGTGTGCGGTGCATCCCGAGGGGCGCGGTGATCTCGTTGCGCAGCAGCGCGTCCAGGGTGTGACCGGTGATCTCCTCCAGGATCAGCTGCAGCGTGATCAGGTTGAGGTCGGAGTAGAGGTACTTGGTGCCGGGCGGGTTCAGCGGAACCTCGTTCCAGAGCCGCCGCAGCTTCCCCTCCCGCGTCGGTTCCTCGAACAGCGGGATCCAGGCGCGGAAGCCGGAGGTGTGGGTGAGCAGCTGCCGAACCGTCACCTCGTGCTTGCCCCCGCCGCCGAATTCCGGCAGGTAGGCCGTGACTCTCTCCTCCAGTTCCAGCGCCCCGCGCTCGATCTGCTGCACCGCGAGGATCGAGGTGAACAGTTTGGACACCGACGCCAGGTCGAACACGGTGTCCTCGGCCATCGGGATCTGCTGCTCCGGCGGGAGTTCCACGCCTGTGCCGGTCTTCTGGTCGTACGCCGCGTAGCGCACGGCGTGTCCGATCGGCCGGTGGAGCGCGACCGTGCCGCCGCGACCCGCGAGCAGGACCGCCCCGGCGAACCAGGGGTGCTTGGGGGAGGGGCCGAGGAAACGTTCGGCGTCGGTGACCAGCCGGTCCAGGTGCTCGGGAAGCAGTCCGGCCCGCTCCGCCGAGCCCAGGCGCAGCGTCGGCCGCCCGCCGCCGGAGCCCAGGACTCCCCGCCCGCCCCCGGACGTACCCGGACCCGCCGCCACGGCGGTACCCGGAATCGAACCGATCACTACTGCACCTCCCAGGGCCAGGACCCCGCCGCCGAGCAGGCGGCGGCTGATACCGGTCGCTCGGCCCGACTCGTCCTCCGCCATCCCACCCTCCCTGAAAGAATTCTTCGGAAACTGTCGCAACACGTGAAACTTTCTTACTGACCCGCGTGTCCGTCAAGATTCGGTCAGGCCCAAAGAATCTGACACAGCATCAGAAAATCTCTTCCCTCGTCCGTCCCCCTGCGGCATCCTGCCGCGCATGGAGACGGAGCTGAGCAAGAAACTGGGAGTCGAGCACGCCATCTTCGGCTTCACCCCGTTCCCCGCCGTGGCCGCCGCCATCACCAGGGCCGGCGGCTTCGGCGTCCTCGGCGCGGTCCGCTACACCGCCCCCGGCGACCTCGCGCGCGACCTGGACTGGATGCAGGACCACACCGACGGAAAGCCCTACGGCCTCGATGTCGTCATGCCGGCCAGGAAGGCCGTGGACGGGGTCACCGAGGCCGACATCGAGGCGATGATCCCGGCAGGACACCGGGAGTTCGTCGCCGACACCCTCGCCAAACACGGGGTGCCGGAACTCCCCGCGGGCGAGGCCTCCGGCTGGCGGATCACCGGCTGGATGGAGCGGGTCGCCCGCGACCAGCTCGACGTCGCCTTCGGCTACCCCATCAAGCTCCTCGCCAACGCGCTCGGCTCCCCGCCGCCCGACGTCGTCCGCCGCGCCCACGACCGAGGCGTCCTCGTCGCCGCCCTCGCCGGCAGCGCCAAGCACGCCCGGCGGCACGCCGACGCCGGCATCGACATCGTCGTCGCCCAGGGCTACGAGGCCGGCGGCCACACCGGCGAGATCGCCTCCATGGTCCTCACACCCGAGGTCGTCGACGCCGTCGCACCCCTGCCGGTCCTCGCCGCCGGAGGCATCGGCAGCGGCGAGCAGATCGCCGCCGGACTCGCCCTCGGCGCGCAGGGCGTCTGGCTCGGCTCGCTCTGGCTCACCACCACCGAGGCCGAGCTCCACTCCAGGGCCCTCACCGCGAAACTCCTCGCCGCCGGCTCCGGCGACACCGTCCGCTCCCGCGCCCTCACCGGCAAACCCGCCCGCCAGCTGCGCACCGAGTGGACGGACGCCTGGGACGACCCGGACGGTCCCGGCGCACTGCCCATGCCGCTGCAGGGCCTGCTCGTCGCCGAGGCGGTCTCCAGGATCCAGAGGTACGAGGTGGAACCGCTGCTCGGGACGCCCGTCGGCCAGATCGTCGGCCGGATGACCACCGAACGCGGCGTCCAGGAGGTCTTCGACGACCTGACCCGCGGCTTCGAACGGGCCGTCGACCGGATCAACCGCATCGCGAGGAGGAGCCGGACATGACCGCGAACCCCGGCACACGGCCAGGACGCTCCCCCGGGCCCCAGTCCGCGGGAGGCTTCTGGGCCCAGGCCGCCGCCGACCCCGGCCGGACCGTCCTGACCGCCCCCGACGGCGAGCAGTGGACCGCGGGCCGGCTGCATGCCGATGTCAACCGGCTCGTCCACGGCCTGCGTGCCGCCGGCCTGCGGGAGGGCGACGCCTTCGCGGTCGTCCTGCCCAACGGCGTCGAGTTCCTCACCGCCCACCTCGCCGCCTCCCAGGCCGGGCTCTACCTGGTCCCGGTCAACCACCACCTGGTCGGCCCCGAGATCGCCTGGATCGTCGCCGACTCCGGCGCCAAGGTCCTCATCGCGCACGAGCGGTTCGCCGACGCGGCCACGGCCGCCGCCGACGAGGCGAAGCTGCCGGCGAGCCACCGGTACGCCGTGGGCCCGGTCGACGGCTTCCACCCGTACGGGGAACTCCTCGACGGCCACCCCGCCACACCCCCCGACGGCCGCACCCTGGGCTGGGTGATGAACTACACCTCGGGCACCACGGGCCGCCCGCGCGGCATCCGCCGCCCGCTGCCCGGGAAACCACCCGAGGAGGCATACCTCGGCGGCTTCCTCGGCATCTTCGGCATCAAGCCCTACGACGGCAACGTGCACCTGGTCTGCTCACCGCTCTACCACACGGCCGTACTGCAGTTCGCCGGTGCCGCACTGCACATCGGCCACCCCCTCGTCCTGATGGACAAGTGGACGCCCGAGGAGATGCTGAGGCTCATCGACACCCACCGCTGCACCCACACGCACATGGTGCCCACCCAGTTCCACCGCCTCCTCGCCCTGCCCGAGGACGTCCGCGCCCGCTACGACGTGTCGTCCATGCGCCACGCCGTCCACGGCGCGGCCCCGTGCCCCGAGCACGTCAAACGGGCGATGATCGAGTGGTGGGGGACGTGCGTGGAGGAGTACTACGCGGCCAGCGAGGGCGGCGGCGCCTTCGCCACCGCCGAGGACTGGCTGAAGAAGCCCGGTACGGTCGGCAAGGCCTGGCCCATCAGCGAACTCGCCGTCTTCGACGACGACGGCAACCGGCTGCCGCCCGGTGAACTCGGCACTGTGTACATGAAGATGACGACCGGTGGCTTCAGCTACCACAAGGACGAGGCCAAGACGCGCAAGAACCGCATCGGCGACTTCTTCACCGTCGGTGATCTCGGTGTCCTGGACGAGGACGGCTACCTCTTCCTTCGCGACCGCAAGATCGACATGATCATCTCCGGCGGGGTGAACATCTACCCCGCCGAGATCGAGGCCGCGCTCCTGTCCCACCCCGCCGTCGCCGACGCCGCAGCCTTCGGCATCCCGCACCCCGACTGGGGCGAGGAGGTCAAGGCAGTCGTCGAACCCGCCGACGGCCATGAACCGGACGAGGCACTCGCCGCCGCCGTCCTCGCCCACTGCGCCGGCCGCCTCGCCGGCTACAAACGCCCCAGGACCGTCGACTTCATCGCCGTGATGCCCCGCGACCCCAACGGCAAGCTCTACAAGCGCCGCCTGCGCGACCCTTACTGGGCGGACCGGCAACGGCAGGTCTGACGGCCCGCGCGTCCCGGGGACCACCGTCCGCACGGCTGGTGACCACCGGCCGGGGCCCCGCCGCACTGTTGGACCAGCGTGCCGCGCGGTGCTCGGGCCGCTCTGGCAGCGTGGCCGCATGGGCACGGGCATGGTGGCGGCGGCACGGCGGTGGACCACCTGGGTGCCGGTCGCCGCGGCGGTCGTCCTCGGACTCGGCTGGGGCCGTGACCTGCCCGCGGCGGTCGTCGCCGTCGTCGGCCTGTGCCTGGTGGGCTCCGTCCTGGCCGCCGTGTACCACGCCGAAGTGGTGGCCCACCGCGTCGGCGAACCGTTCGGGTCGCTCGTCCTCGCCGTCGCCGTCACCGTCATCGAGGTGGGGCTCATCGTCATGCTGATGGCCGGCGGCGGCGACAAGGCCTCCACCTACGCCCGCGACACCGTCTTCGCCGCCGTCATGATCACCTGCAACGGCATCGTCGGCCTGTCCGTCCTGGTCGCGGCCGTGCGCAACCGTGTGGCCGTCTTCAACGCCGAGGGCTCGGGCGGCGCGCTCGCGACCGTGGCGACCCTCGCCACCATGACCCTCGTCCTGCCCACGTTCACCACCAGCCACCCCGGACCGGAGTTCAGCGGCGCGCAGCTGGCCTTCGCGGCCGTGGCCTCCCTCTGTCTGTACGGCGTCTTCGTCACCGTGCAGACCGTCCGGCACCGCGACTACTTCCTGCCCGTCACCCGCAACGGCTCCCCGCCGGAGACCGGGGCCGAGGAGCACGCCCCACCGCCCACCGACCGGCAGACGTACCTGAGCGTCGGCCTCCTCCTGCTCGCCCTGGTCACCGTCGTGGGCAACGCCAAACTCGTCTCGCCCACCATCGAGGACGCCGTCGAGTCGGCGGGCCTGCCCAAGGCCGTCGTCGGGGTCGTCATCGCCCTGATGGTGCTGCTTCCCGAGACGCTCGCGGCGGTGCGCGCGGGGCGCCGGGGCCGCGTACAGACCAGCCTCAACCTCGCCTACGGCTCCGCCATCGCCAGCATCGGGCTCACCATCCCGGCCATCGCGCTCGCCTCCGTCTGGCTCTCGGGGCCGCTGGTCCTCGGGCTCGGTCCCCTCCACCTGGTCCTGCTCACGCTCACCGCCGTGGTCAGCGCCCTGACCGTGGTGCCCGGGCGGGCCACCCTGCTGCAGGGCGGCGTGCACATGGTGCTGTTCACCGCCTTCGTGTTCCTCTCCTTCAGCCCCTGACGGCACGCCACGCGAGCGCGCGGCCATGCACTTGACCGCCGTCCGGCCACCGCCCACGATCCCAGCCATGGACCGACTCCTCAGCCGTACCGTCGACGGCGTCCTGCGCCGCACCGCCCAGCGCGTCCCCGACCGCACCGCCGTCCGGTACGGGGACCGGACCTGGACCTACGCCGAACTGGACGCGGCCGTCAGCACCGCCGCCGCCGTCCTGCGCGACTCCGGACTCGCCCCGTACGAGCGCGTCGCGACCTACGGACACAACTCCGACACCTATCTGATCGCGTTTCTCGCCTGCGCCCGCGCCGGACTCGTCCACGTCCCCGTCAACCAGCACCTGACCGGCGACGACCTCGGTTACATCCTTCACCAGTCCGGCAGCTCCCTGGTCCTCGCCGACCCCGGCCTCGTGACCCGCCTCCCGGGGGAATTCCCCGTCAAAGCCCTGCGCGACACCGCCGACTCGCTGCTCGCCGCCCTCGCCGAGCCGCGGGAGTACGACCCCGACCGCGACGCCCGCGACCTGGCGCAGCTGCTCTACACCTCGGGAACCACCGCCCGGCCGAAGGGCGCCCGGATGACCCACCGGGCCCTCGTCCACGAGTACGCCAGCGCCATCGAGGCACTGGACCTGAGCGAGACCGACCGCCCGGTCCACTCGCTGCCGCTGTACCACTCCGCGCAGATGCACGTCTTCCTGCTGCCCTACCTCGCCGTGGGGGCGGAGAACACCATCCTGGACGCGCCGGACGCCGACCGGATCCTCGACCTCGTCGAAGCGGGCCGCGCCGACAGCCTGTTCGCCCCGCCCACCGTCTGGATCGGCCTCTCCCGTCACCCGGACTTCGGCACCCGCGACCTGAGCGCCCTCCGCAAGGCGTACTACGGGGCGTCCATCATGCCCGTGCCCGTGCTGGAGCGGCTGCGCGCACGGCTGCCCGGGCTCGCCTTCTACAACTGCTTCGGGCAGAGCGAGATCGGCCCGCTCGCCACCGTCCTCCGCCCCGACGAGCACGAGGGCCGCATGGACTCGTGCGGCCGGCCCGTCCGCCACGTCGAGGCGAAGGTCGTCGACGAGCACGGCGAGGACGTCCCCGACGGCACACCCGGCGAGATCGTCTACCGCTCGCCGCAGCTGTGCGACGGCTACTGGGACAAGCCGGAGGAGACCAAGGAGGCCTTCCGCGGCGGCTGGTTCCGCTCCGGCGACCTCGCCGTGCGCGACTCCGAGGGCTACTACACGATCGTCGACCGGGTGAAGGACGTCATCAACTCCGGGGGAGTGCTCATCGCCTCCCGCGAGGTCGAGGACGCCCTCTACACCCATCCGGCGGTGGCCGAGGCCGCCGTCGTCGGCCTCCCCGACGACCACTGGATCGAGGCGGTGACCGCCGTCGTCGTCCCCCGCGACGACGTCACCGAAGCCGAACTGATCGCCCACGCCCGCGAACGCCTCACCCCGTTCAAGGCCCCCAAACGCGTCCTCTTCGCCGACGCCCTTCCGCGCAACGCCAGCGGCAAGATCCTCAAGCGTGAACTGAGGGACCGGTACGCGCGGACCTGACGAACCGCCGGTCGCGCGCGGCGAGCCGCTCCCGAGGACCCGCCGAGCGCAGCACCACGTCCAGGGCGCGGTCGGGGTCGGCGGCGTAGCAGTTGCTGAACCACGCCATGTTCGCCTCCACCACCGCCCAGCCCTCCGGCGCACCGGGTTCGGGCGCCGTCAGCAGGCCCACGTCGACCACCACCGCCCCGGGCAGCGTGTCACCGCACTCGGCCAGCAGACGCCCGGCGAAGCCGAGTACCGCATCCCGGCGGCGGTGTCCTTCGAGCGGCGCGCTGTCCAGCCGGCCGAAGGTCGCGTACTGCGAGCCCGTCCGTACCTCACCGTCCAGCACGAACAACCGGAACTCCGCCTCCCAGGTCACCACTTCGCTCACCTGCACCGGAGTGTCCGGCGCCGGCGATTCCGGCAGGCGGGAACCGTCGGCGTACACGGCGGCCGGGAACCCCTTGTCGCTCGGCGGCTTGACGAAGACCGGCCGCCGGAGCAGGCGCGCCTCGCCGAGGGTGGTCGCGGTGACGTCCCGGCGCGTGAACGCCCGCGGAAGGGACGTCAGCCAGCCGTCGCCGGGCTCCAGCAGTGCGACGCCGAGCGCGTCGACGACGCCCTCGGCGAAGAGCGGCCCCCCGTAGTAGTGCCCGCCTGCGCCGAGCCGTGCCGTGTCGGCGCCGGGTCGGGCGGACAGCGTCTCGACCGGCATGCCCCGGCGCCGCGCCGCCTCCGCCAGCAGCCCGGCCGTCGTCGTGAGCCGCGGTGCCAGCGCCAGGAATCCCCGCTCGTTCATGTCCGCAGACGATGCCACCCGCGACCGGGGCGGTCCACGGCTTTACGGCCGTCACGGCTCAGCGGCGCACGTCATTTCCCCCGCAGGTCCACGATCCGCCGGATCTTCCCCCCCGACCTTTCCAGCGTCTCCGGGTCCACCACCTCCACGTCCACCGACACCCCGATGCCGTCCTTGACGGCCGACGCGATGGCGCGTGCCGCCTCCGCCCGCTCACCGGGTGTCGCCTCCGGCCGGGCCTCCGCGCGGACGGTCAGGACGTCCAGGCGGCCGTCGCGGGTGAGCCGCAGCTGGAAGTGCGGGGCCACGCCCGGTGTGCGCAGCACGATCTCCTCGATCTGGGTGGGGAACAGATTCACCCCGCGCAGGATCACCATGTCGTCGCTGCGGCCGGTGACCTTCTCCATCCGCCGGAACACCCGGGCCGTCCCCGGCAGCAGCCGGGTCAGATCCCGCGTCCGGTAGCGGATCACCGGCATGGCCTCCTTGGTGAGCGAGGTGAACACCAGCTCGCCCCGCTCCCCGTCCGGCAGGACCTCGCCCGTGATCGGGTCGACGACCTCGGGGTAGAAGTGGTCCTCCCAGATGTGCAGCCCGTCCTTGGTCTCCACGCACTCCTGCGCGACGCCCGGGCCGATCACCTCCGACAGGCCGTAGATGTCCACCGCGTCGATCGCGAACCGCTCCTCGATCTCCCGGCGCATCTCCTCCGTCCACGGCTCGGCGCCGAATATGCCCACCTTCAGCGACGTCGACCGCGGATCGACGCCCTGGCGCTCGAACTCGTCGAGCAGCGTCAGCATGTAGGACGGCGTCACCATGATGATCTCGGGCCGGAAGTCCTGGATCAGCCGGACCTGGCGGGCCGTCATCCCTCCCGAGGCGGGGATCACCGTGCAGCCGAGCCGCTCGGCGCCGTAGTGCGCCCCCAGGCCGCCGGTGAACAGTCCGTACCCGTACGCCACATGGACCTTGTGGCCCGGCCGGCCGCCGGCGGCGCGGATCGACCGCGCCACCACGTCCGCCCAGGTGTCCAGGTCGCGATCGGTGTAGCCGACGACGGTGGGGCGGCCGGTCGTCCCGCTGGAGGCGTGGATCCGCCGGACCCGGGACTGCTCCACCGCGAACATCCCGAAGGGGTAGTTGTCCCGCAGGTCCGTCTTGGCGGTGAAAGGGAAGCGGGCGAGGTCCACGAGGTCGCGGCAGTCCTCGGGCCGCAGTCCCGCCTTGTCGAACGCCTGCCGGTAGAAGGGCACGTTCTCGTACGCGTGGTGCAGGGTGGCCCGCAGCCGCTCCAGCTGCAGAGCCCGGAGCTCCGTGCGGCCGAGCCGCTCACCGGCGTCGAGCAGATCCGTCATGCGCCGTTCTCCCGTCTCTCCGTCACCAAAACGGACGACCGATCATTCGGTCGAGCTGTTGTGGATCAGTAATCCAAGCCCGCCGCCCCATGGCAAGAGTCCGGACCGCACTTTCTGCCCCTTCGCCGTCCGCGGAATGCCGTTGCCCACGGGCACCCCCACCCCGAGGTTCATGCTCATGCAGATATTCCACGCCCACGACGGAACCCGACTCGCTTGTCGTTCAAGGGGCCGGGGCGAACCGCTGATCTGCCTCCCCGGCGGCCCGATGCGCGCCTCCGCCTACCTGGGCGATCTCGGAGGCCTGGACGCCCACCGCCGCCTGATCCTGCCGGACGCGCGGGGCACCGGCGACTCGGCGGAGCCCGCCGATCCCGCCTCCTACCGCGTCGACCGCCAGGTCGCCGACGTCGAGGCGCTGCGCGAACACCTCGGCCTGGAGCGGATCGACCTGCTCGGCCACTCCGCCGCCGCGGGCCTCGCCGTGCTGTACGCCGCCGCGCACCCCGACCGGATCGCCTCCCTCACCCTCGTCACCGGCGGCACCCGCGCCATCGGCCTGGACCCGAGCGAACAGGACTGGCGCGACGCCGTCTCCCTCCGGAAGGGCGAGCCGTGGTACGAGGCCGGGCTCGCCGCCTTCGAGGAGATCTGGGCCGGCCGGGACCCGGGGGAGCTCTGGGATCTGATCGACCCGTTCATGTACGGGCGGTGGGACGAGACCGCGCGGGCGTTCGCCGCGACCGCGCAGCGGCAGATCAACCCGACCGCCTCGGCGGCCTTCCACGACGCCGGCGCCGCCTACACGCCGGAGGAGACCCGCGCGGCGCTCGCCGGCCTCACCGCGCCCGTGCTCGTGTACGCCGGCGAGTACGACGGCGGCCCGACGCCCGCCCGCGCAGCGGAACTCGCCGCGGCGTTCCCGGCAGGCCGGATCGCGGTGCAGCCCGGCGCGGGGCACTACCCGTGGCTCGACGACCCCGCCGCCTTCGTCCGCACCGTCGCCGCGTTCCTGTCCGCGGCCCGCTGATCGCGGCGCGCGGTCACGGTCCGACCGCACCCACCGTCCGGCGCGTATGGTCCCGGAACGCCTCCGTGGCGCCGTGCGTGGGCGTGCGAGGCCACGCCAGGAACACCGTGACCGGCTCGGCGTCGGCGATCGGCAGGTACACCACGCCGGGGTGCGGATGGCTGTGCCCCGTCGCCTCCGCGGTCACCCCGACCGCGTCGCCGGTGGCGATGACCGTCAGCCACTCGTCGACGTTCGCCACCTCCAGCGTGCCCGCGGGCCGGAGCTCGGCCGGCCACAGACCGGCGCTGGTGGTGGCCGCCGTCGCGCACAGGGCGACCGCCCGGTCGGCGAGGTCGGCCAGGTCCACGGAGTCCCGGACGGCCAGCGGATCGCCGTCGTGCAGCGCGGCGAGCCGTCGCTCCCGGTACAGCGGCAGCACGCCGATCGCGTCACCGCCCGGCCGCACCCGGAGGAACGCCACATCGATCTCCCCGCGCCGCAGCGCCGCCTCCGGGTCGTCCAGCCGGTGCACCCGTACCGGTGTGTCGGGGTGGGCGTCGCGCCAGCCACGCAGCAGCGGCACCGTGTGCCGCCCCAGCGCCGCCCAGGCGAACCCGACCCGCAGCGGCCGCGGACCGGCTGTCGCCTCGGCCAACGGCGCGGTGGAGGCGTTCGTCCGGGCCGCCGCCATCGAGATCGCGCCGCGGCGGATCAACGCCGTCAGCCCGACCGTGTTCACCGAGTCGCTCGCGGAGTACGGCGACTCCTTCCCGGGCTTTAGGCCGGTCCCGCTCGCCGAGGTCGCGCAGAGCTACGTCCGCTCCGTCGAGGGCGGCCGGACCGGGCAGATCTACGCCCTCGACTGATCCGGCCCCGGCCCAGGCCGCGCCCCGGTCGCCACCGCCCGCGCCCAGCGGTAGTCGGCCTTGCCGCTGGGCGAGCGCCGGATCCGCTCCGCGATCACCAGTTGGCGGGGGACCTTGTAACCGGCCAGCCGGGTGCGGCAGTGGACCTGGATCTCGTCGAGCGACGGCCGCGCCGCGCCCTCGCGCAGCTCCACCACGGCCGCCACGTGGTTGCCCCACGTGACGTCGGGGACCCCGGCGACCAGCGCGTCGTACACGTCCGGATGGGACTTCAGGGCCTGCTCGACCTCCTCCGGGTAGACCTTCTCGCCGCCCGTGTTGATGCACTGCGAGCCGCGGCCGAGGACGGTCACGATGCCCTCCTCGTCGACGGTCGCCATGTCACCGAGCAGCACCCACCGTTCGTCGCCCCGGCGGAAGAACGTCTCGGCGGTCTTGGCCGGGTCGTTGTAGTAGCCGAGCGGGACGTGGCCGCGCTGCGCGATCCGGCCGGGCTCACCCGGCGCGACCGGTGCGTACGTCGCCGGGTCCACGACCTGGGTCCGGGCGTTGACCCGCAGCCGGAACCCCTTCTCCGGCCCGGAGTCCTCGGTCGCCGTGCCGTTGAAACCGGACTCCGACGAGCCGAAGTTGTTCAGCAGCATCACCCGCGGCGCGAGAGCGGTGAACTGCTCGCGCACCGTCTCGGACATGATCGCGCCGGAGGACGAGACGCTGAACAGGGAGGACAGGTCGGTGTCCTTCAGGGGCCCGTTCAGCGCGTCGATCAGCGGGCGCAGCATCGCGTCGCCGACCAGCGACACACTGGTCACCTTCTCGTTCTCGATGGTCCGCAGCACTTCGTGCGGCACGAACTTGCGGTGCAGCACCACCCGCTGCCCGAAGTTGAAGCCGATGAACGCGGTGAGTGTCGAAGTGCCGTGCATCAGCGGGGGAGTGGGGAAGAAGGTGATCCCGTCCCCGCCCGCGGCCACCCGCTCGGCGAGTTCCTCGGGCCGCCCGACCGGCTCGCCGGTCGGCGCGCCGCCGCCGAGTCCGGCGAAGAACAGGTCCTCCTGCCGCCACATGACGCCCTTGGGCATGCCGGTCGTGCCGCCGGTGTAGATGATGAACAGGTCGTCGGCCGAGCGCGGCGCGAACCCCCGGGCGGGCGATCCGGCCGCCTCGGCGTCCGTGAACGCCGTGCAGGACAGCTCCGGCGCGTCCGGGGGCGGGGTCCCCACCCGCACCAGGTGCCGGAGCCTCTCCGCCTTCGGCGCCGCGGCCGCGACGCGCCGGGTGAATTCGGCGTCGAAGACGAGGGCGGCCAGGTCGGCGTCACGGTAGAGGTGGACCAGCTCCTCCTCCACGTAGCGGTAATTGACGTTGACCGGCACGAGCCGGGCCTTCAGGCAGCCGAGCACGGTCTGCAGGTACTCGACTCCGTTGTAGAGGTGCAGCCCGAGGTGCTCACCGGGCCGCAGGCCGGCGTCCAGGAGGTGGTGGGCGATCCGGTTGGCGGCGGCGTCGAGCCGCGCGTATGTCAGCCGCCGCTCGGCCCCCGTGCCGGGGTGGTCGAAGTACGCGAGCGCCTCCCGGTCCGGGACCACGTCCACGACCGACTCGAACAGGTCGGCAAGGTTGTACTCCACCGCTCCTCCTCCACCCCGGCCCGACTGGCTCGGCGGTCATTAGAGCGCCGGTGCGGACAAGTGGGAAGGGGCGGCGCAGAAGAATCTGACTGACTGTCAGAAAAGTATTGAACTGGCCCGTCCGCTCCTGCAACCTGTTCTAGGTCTTGAGACGGGAGGCCCCCAGATGGGATCAAGCGGCGGTACGAAACACCTCACCCTGCGGCGCGAAGGCGCCACACTGGTGCTCACCCTGAACAGGCCCGAGGCGAAGAACGCCCTCTCTCTGGCGATGCTCGTCGGGCTGTACGACGGCTGGCTCGAGGCCGACCGGGACGACGCGATCCGCTCGGTCGTACTGACCGGCGCGGGCGGCGCCTTCTGCGCAGGCATGGACCTCAAGGCCCTGGCCGGCCAGGGAATGGAGGGGCAGGAGTACCGCGACCGGATGAAGGCCGACCCCGATCTGCACTGGAAGGCCATGCTGCGCCACCACCGCCCCCGCAAGCCCGTGATCGCCGCCGTCGAGGGCCACTGCGTGGCCGGCGGCACCGAGATCCTCCAGGGCACCGACATCCGGGTCGCCGGCGCCTCCGCCACCTTCGGCCTCTTCGAGGTCCGGCGCGGCCTCTTCCCCATCGGCGGCTCCACCGTCCGCCTGCCCCGGCAGATCCCCCGCACCCACGCCCTGGAGATGCTGCTCACCGGCCGCCCCTACAGCGCCGGTGAAGCCGCCCGCATCGGCCTGATCGGCCGCGTCGTCCCCGACGGCACGGCCCTGGACGAGGCCCTCGCCATCGCCGAACGGATCAACGCGTGCGGACCGCTCGCCGTCGAGGCCGTCAAGGCGTCCGTCTACGAGACCGCCGGCATGACCGAGACCGACGGACTCGCCGCCGAACTCGAACGTGGCCGACCCGTCTTCGACACCGCCGACGCCAAGGAGGGCGCGCGGGCCTTCGCGGAGAAGCGCGCCCCGGTCTACCGCCGAGCCTGAGCCGTGCCCGCCGCCACGATTGGAGCCCGTCCATGACGTCCCCGCCAGCGCCGCAGGCCCTCCGCGCACCCCTGGTCGTGGAGTTCCCCTTCACCCGCTCCCTCGGCCCCGTCCAGTCCGCCTTCCTCACCGGTCTGCGCGAACGCACCGTCCTCGGTGTCCGCACCACCGACGGCAAGATCATGGTCCCTCCCGTCGAGTACGACCCCGTCACCGCCGAAGAGATCCGGGACCTCGTCGAGGTCGCCGCCACAGGCACCGTGACCACCTGGGCCTGGAACCCCCACCCGCGCCGCGGCCAGCCGCTCGGCCGGCCCTTCGCCTGGGTCCTGGTCCGCCTCGACGGCGCGGACACCGCGCTGCTCCACGCCCTCGACGCACCGGGCGGGCCCGACTCCGTACACACCGGCCTGCGCGTCCGCGTCCGCTGGGCCGGGGAACGCACCGGCGCCATCACCGACATCGCCTGCTTCGAACCGTACGACGGGGACGAGGCGGAGTCCGGCCCACGGCCGCACGACGGACGGTTCGCCGACGCCGTCACCGGCATCGTCGCGCCCGCCCGCCTCGACTACACCTACGCCCCCGGCCGCGCCCAGTCCGGCTACCTCCACGCCCTCGCCGGCCACCGGGCCGTCGGTGAACGCTGCCCCGACTGCCGCAAGGTGTACGTCCCGCCCCGCGGCGCCTGCCCCACCTGCGGCGTCGCCACCACCGAGCAGGTCGAAGTGGGCCCGCGCGGCACCGTCACCACGTACTGCATTGTCAACATCACGTCGCGGCACCCGGCCAGTTCCGACGTCGAAGTCCCCTACGTGTACGCCCACATCGCCCTCGACGGCGCGGACCTCGCCCTCCACGGCCGGATCGGCGGCATCCCCTACGACCAGGTACGGATGGGCCTGCGCGTCGAGCCGGTATGGACCGACGGCGGCCGCTACCCCGACCACTACCGGCCCACCGGCGAACCGGACGCCGACTACGACACCTACAAGGAGCTGCTCTGATGCGCGAGGTCGCGATCGTCGCCTTCGCCCAGACCGACCACCTGCGGCGCACCGACGAGCTCTCCGAGGTCGAGATGCTGATGCCGGTGCTGCACGAGGTGCTGCGGCAGACCGGCCTGAAGACCGGGGACATCGGTTTCACCTGCTCCGGCTCGTCCGACTACCTCGCCGGGCGCGCCTTCTCCTTCACCATGGCCCTCGACGGCGTCGGCGCCTGGCCGCCCGTCTCCGAGTCCCATGTCGAGACGGACGGCGCCTGGGCGCTGTACGAGGCCTGGGTCAAGCTCCTCACCGGCGAGGCCGACACCGCCCTCGTCTACGCGTACGGGAAGTCGTCCGCCGGCTCCGTACGCGACGTACTCACCCGCCAGCTCGACCCGTACTACCTCGCCCCCCTGTGGCCCGACTCCGTCGCCCTGGCCGCCCTCCAGGCCCAGGCCCTCATCGACGCCGGCGACACCGACGAACCGGCGCTCGCCGGGATCGCCGCCCGCAACCGCACGGCCGCCGGGGCCAACCCGCACGCCCAGTTGCGCGGTCCGCGGCCCCAGGGCGACTACCTGGTCCGGCCACTGCGGACCGGCGACTGCCCGCCCGTCGGCGACGGCGCCGCCGCCGTCGTGCTCGCCGCCGGCGACCGGGCGCGCGACCTGTGCGGACGGCCCGCCTGGATCCGCGGCATCGACCACCGCATCGAGCCACACGCCCTCGGCGTCCGCGATCTCACCGACTCGCCCTCGACCCGGCTCGCCGCCCAGCGCGCCGGCGCCTTCGAACGGCCGGTCGACACCGCCGAACTGCACGCCCCCTTCACCTCCCAGGAGGTCGTGCTGCGCAAGGCCCTCGACCTCGGGGACGGCGTGCGGGTCAACCCGTCCGGCGGAGCGCTCGCCGCCAACCCCGTCATGGCCGCGGGCCTCATCAGGCTCGGCGAGGCGGCCGCCCGCATCCACCACGGCGCCTCGGACCGGGCCCTCGCCCACGCCACATCGGGCCCCTGCCTCCAGCAGAACCTGGTCGCCGTCCTCGAAGGAGACGCCCATGCCCAGTGAACCCGTCGCGGTCGTCGGCGTCGGTCAGACCAAGCACGTCGCCGCCCGCCACGACGTCTCCCTCGCCGGTCTCGTCCGCGAGGCCGCCCGGCGCGCCCTCGACGACGCGGAACTGACCTGGGCCGACATCGACGCCGTCGTCATCGGCAAGGCGCCCGACTTCTTCGAGGGCGTGATGATGCCGGAGCTCTACCTGGCCGACGCTCTCGGCGCCGCCGGCAAACCGATGCTCCGCGTCCACACCGCGGGCTCGGTGGGCGGCTCCACCGCACTGGTGGCCGCCAACCTGGTCGCGGCCCGCGTCCACGCCACCGTCCTCACCCTGGCCTTCGAGAAGCAGTCCGAGTCCAACGCCATGTGGGCCCTGTCGCTGCCCGTGCCGTTCCAGCAGCCGCTGCTGGCCGGCGCCGGCGGCTTCTTCGCCCCGCACGTCCGTGCCTACATGCGCCGCACCGGGGCACCCGGCACCGTCGGTTCCCTCGTCGCCTACAAGGACCGGCGCAACGCGCTCAAGAACCCGTACGCGCACCTCCACGAGCACGGCATCACCCTGGAGAAGGTCCAGGCGTCCCCGATGCTCTGGGACCCCATCCGGTACTCCGAGACTTGCCCCTCCTCCGACGGGGCCTGCGCCATGGTCCTCACCGACCGCGCGGGCGCCGCCCGGGCACCGAGGCCGCCCGCCTGGCTGCACGGCGGCGCCATGCGCAGCGAGCCGACCATGTTCGCCGGCAAGGACTTCGTCTCGCCGAGGGCCGGGAAGGAGTGCGCGGCGGACGTCTACCGGCAGGCCGGGATCAGCGACCCGCGCCGTGAGATCGACGCGGTGGAGATGTACGTGCCGTTCTCCTGGTACGAGCCGATGTGGCTGGAGAACCTGGGCTTCGCCGCCGAGGGGGAGGGCTGGAAGCTCACCGAGTCGGGGGCCACCGAACTCGACGGGGACCTGCCCGTGAATCCCTCGGGCGGGGTCCTGTCCACGAACCCGATCGGCGCCTCCGGAATGATCCGGTTCGCCGAGGCGGCCCTCCAGGTGCGCGGACAGGCGGGCGAGCACCAGGTGCCGGGCGCCCGGCGCGCCCTGGGACACGCCTACGGCGGCGGGTCGCAGTTTTTCTCCATGTGGCTGGTCGGCGCCGAGGCGCCCACCACCTGACCGGAGCCCGCCACCTGACCGAAGGCGCCCGGCGCCCTGTCCGCGACCGGCCGCCATGACTAGTCTGAGCGCGGAGACGACGAACCGGGAGAACCGGGAGGAGCAGGGACGTGGCCGAGACGATCACCACCGACCAGCAGTTCGCCGGCCGGCACAAGCCGGAGCTCGACCTGAGCAACGCCGACTGGCGATCGGGCAGTCAGGGAGCGGGCGACGTGCAGATCGCCTTCATCGAGGGGTTCATCGCGATGCGCAACGCGGACCGCCCCGGGAGTCCGTCGCTGATCTTCAGTCCGGCCGAGTGGCGGGCGTTCGTACGCAACGCGCGTGAGGGCGAGTTCGACCTCACCTGACGGGCCACCCCACCGGCACTCGACCGGGCCACCCACCGGTCCCGCCCGCCGCTGCCGGCCGCCACCGGTCCGGTCCGTGGACCGGACCCGGTGCGTTCCACGGCCCCCGTCACGGTCCCACGGCGGCCGGGGCGCCGGCGCGACGGCCCGGGCGCGGTCCCGGCGCCCGGGTACGCCCGGCCGGCCGCGCACGGGCGGGGCGTCTTGACGCCGGGGGTGCGCGTTACCGTTGGCGGCATGGCCGCGCACCCCCTCGTACTCGACCTCGCCCTCACCGTCCGCCACGACGGAAACGGTGGTGTCGCCGACGACCTCCACGACACCGGTGCGCTCACCGACTGGGTCCGCGCCCGTGCCGCGGCACTGGGCGACGTGCCCGGCGCCGACCGCTTCACCGCGGACGACGAGACCCTCGCCGCCGTCCGTGACCTGCGCGCCGCCGTCCGCGCCCTGTTCGCCCGCACCGTGCCCGGCGACCCCAGCCCCGCCGACGCCCAGCGGCTGCTGCCCCTCGGCACCGCGCTGGACCGTGTCAACACCGCCGCCGCCGCCGCGCCGGCCGTGCCCCACCTCATCTGGCCCACGGGCGGTGACCCGGCCGCCGAGAGCCGCCAGGCCGGTCCCGCGCCCGCCCACGAAGCCCTGACCGCCGCCCTCGCCCGCTCGGCGATCACCTTCCTCACCGGTCCGGACAGGACCCGCCTGCGGGCCTGCCACGCCCCGCGCTGCGTGCGCTACTTCCTCAAGGACCATCCGCGCCAGGAGTGGTGCAAACCGTCCTGCGGCAACCGCGCGCGGGTCGCCCGCCACTACGGACGCCGCAGCGCCTGAGCCAGGTCCCCGCCGTCACCCGATCGCCGCCCCGAATCCCTGTCCCGCATCCGCTTTTCGTGGTCCACTTGAGCCAGGGAGCAGGGCCGATGGGTACGAAGAGACGCACGTCCGGACCGGCCGGCGCAGGAGTCGCCGTGCTGGTCGGCGCGGTCATGGCGGCCGCCCTCCTGCAGTGCTCGTCGTCCGACCCGGAACCCCGGCCCTCCACGACCACCCCCGCATCGCCGGCCGTCCCCAGCGGAATCTCCCCCTTCACCGGACTCCGCGCCCCGGCCGCCCCCGTGCTCGGGGTCAAGATCGACAACGTTCCGCCGGCGCGACCCCACACCGGGCTCGCCGCCGCGGACATCGTGTACGTCGAGCAGGTCGAGGCCGGGCAGACCCGGCTCCTCGCGGTCTACTCCGCCAAGCTGCCCCCCGAGGTCGGACCGGTGCGCAGCGCACGCGAGTCCGACATGGAGCTCCTCCGGCAGTTCGGCCGGCCGGCGCTCGCCTACTCCGGCTCCCAGTCCGCGCTCAGGCCCCTCATCGAGGCCGCCCCGCTCTACCCGCTGACTCCCGGCGACGCCCCCAGGGCCTTCACCCGCGACAACAGCCGCTCCGCCCCGCACAATCTCTACGTCAGCCCGCAGCGGGCGCTCGCCGCCGCACCGCGGGCCGAGAAGTCCAAGGACATCGGCTTCCGCTTCGGCGCCGCACCCGCCGGCGGCCGGCAGGTGAACGAGCACACCGTCCGCTTCCCCGCCGCCCGCTTCACCTTCACCTGGTCGGACACAGAGCAGCGGTGGCTCGTCACGATGGACGGCACGGCCGCACGCACCACGGACGGCGGCCGGATGGCGGCCAAGACCGTGGTGGTGCAGCACGTCGACATCCATCCGTCGAAGTTCCGCGACCGGTCGGGGTTCGTCTCCCCGTACACCGAGACCGTCGGCTCCGGCACCGCACTGGTCCTGCGTAACGGCCAGGGCCACGACGCCCGCTGGAGCCGGCCCACCGCGGAGGGCGGCACGTCCTTCACCACCCCCTCCGGGCAGCCACTGAACTTCACGCCCGGACAGGTGTGGATCGTCCTCGCCACCGCCCGGTGACCTCCCCCGCTCCTGCTACGGGGCCGGTTCCAGCAGGTTGGCGCGCAGCGCGTCCACCAGATCGTCGTCGATCCCCAGCGCGGTGTGGGCATAGCCGCGCACGGATCCGTACCGCTCGTTCAGATCGGCGAGGAACAGTTCCATGACCGCGGCGGGCGCCCGCCCGTAGTCCGGCCACGTCAGCTCCCGCCCGGGATGCGCCGCACGCCAGTCGGCGACCAGCCGCTCGGTGGCGAGCTCGGTGAGGGTGAAGTCCGCCACGATGTCCTCCTCGGGCACCCCCAGCAGTGCCAGCACGAGCGCGGCCACCAGCCCGGTGCGGTCCTTGCCCGACGCGCAGTGGAAGACGAGCGGCGTGTCACCGGCCGCCGCGATCACCTCCAGCGCCGTGCGCAGCTCCTTCACCCCGTCGTGAGCGACCTCTCCGTACCGGTCGGCGAGGTACCTCCCGGTGTCCACGTCCGGCCCCAAAGCGGCCTGGTTGTAGGGCCGGTGCTCGATGCTCAGGTTGTGGTAGGCGAACGAGGGGTGCTCGGGCACCCGCCCCTTGCCGTCGATCTCCCAGTCGTACCGCAGGTCGATCACCGTCCGGACCCCCAGCGCGAGAAACCGCTCCCAGTCCGCGCCCCGCAGCTTCCCCAGCGAGTCGGCCCGGTACAGCCGCCCCCACCGCACGGACCGCCCGTCCTGGGTGACGTAGCCACCCACGTCCCGGAAGTTGTGCAGGTGTTCGAAGGAAATGTGTCTGTTCACATCCCGGACTCTATGATCAACGACCCGCCTTCTGGTGTGCTTTGACGATGTCGGGCGGGAGGCCGATGGCGTCCTCGACGTTCGCGTTGGTGAACTTGGTGCCCTCGAGACGGGCGCCGATGAAGTTGGCGCCAGTCAGGTCCGTACCGCTGAAGTTCGCGCGCTCCAGGTTCGCGCCCCTCAGGTCCGCCCCCTTGAGAGTCGCGGCGTGTGTCCCCCAATAATTATCGGCTGCCAGGTTTGCATTGGTCAGATCCACCCCCACCAACCGGGTCCGGGTCAGGTTCGCGCCGCTCAGCTTCGCACCGGTCATGTTGGCGGCGGTGTCGCGGCCTTCGCCTTCGGTCATCCCTATGTCCGCGTCCGTGAGATTGGCCTCCGACAGATCCGCTCTGGTCAGGTCGGTCGAGGTCATCAGGGTGCGGACCAACGTGGCGCGGTACAGATCCGCTCCGGCCAGATTCACATTTTTCAGAAAGGCGTCAGTGAGATTCGCACCTGTTTCGTGGTCCTCGATCACCGCCGGGCCGAGGACCGCCCCCCGCAGATCGGAGTCGTAGATCTCGGCCCCGGTGAGATTCGCGTCCACCAGGAAGACGTCGCGCAGGTTCCCGTGTTCGATGGTGCTTTTGTTCAGCCTCGCGTAGGCCATCCACGCATTGCTCAGGTTCACGTGGCTGAGCCATGCCTCCGACAGATTGATCTCCTCGGCGTCGGCATCGTTCATGTCCACCCCGGAAACCTCAGCCTGCTGCATGTCCGCCTGGGTCAGGACAGCGGAGGTCAGGGAAAGGTGGCGAAGATAGAGAGGAGCAGTCGGTGTCTTGTCGGAGTCCGGCTGTAGTTCCTTCAGGTAGTCGGGGTTCATCCTTGCTTCCAGCTCCAAGCCACGGAGGTTCGCCCTCTCCAGGTCGACCTGCGCCGCCCCGTCGTGATCCGCCGATCGGTGGGCGAGCACGTGCATCGCCGCCGCCACATCGGGACGCGTTGGCGCGGCCTCCTGCTGCTCGGACAGCGTCGGCAGGCCTTTCACCGGGACGCTGACATGGATACGCACGAAGGCCGACAGCGCGGAAACCACCCGGGGCTGATCGCGAGGCGAGTCCTGCATGAGCCGCTCAAGCGCGTAGATGCCCCCGGACCGCGTTTCGACCGACCGGGACCCCAGGAGTGAAATGGCCGCGTGGAACCGGTTCGTTATCTGTCCCTCTCGGGCGATCTTCAACTCAGTCTGCGTCTGGTCCACCGACATCCAGGTGAACACCAGCGCCACGAGGGCGGCCAGCCCCGGCAGGGCCGCAACAAGGGTCAGCCAGCGCGTGCCACCGGAGCTTGCGCCGCTGCCGTAGCGTTGTCGCCGGGCGTCGCGGATCCGGCGCCGACGCGTCATCGCCCGTCGGCGTGCGACCCACTGCCTCGGCCGTGGTCGCCTGAACCTCACTCTTCCATCGCACTCCTTCCGGGCCGATCCCGCACCCGGAGACCTCTACGCTGGCGATCATGAGTGGAGAACGTGACCTGGCCCGGCTCATCGCCGGTATGCGGCCCGCGCTCAACCCCGGCCGTTATGTCTTCGCCACCGTCGACGGGCCCGAGGTGCCGGCCGGGATGCGTCCGGTCGTCACCGTCTCCGAGTCCGAGGGCCTCACGGTCGTCGTGAGGGAGGACGAGGCGGAGGCGGCCTCGCTGCCGTACGACTATGTGGCCGGGTGGATCACCCTGCGGGTGCACTCCGCGCTCGACGCCGTCGGGCTGACCGCCGCCGTCTCCCGGGCGCTCGCGGAGGAGGGGCTGAGCTGCAACGTGGTGGCGGGGTTCCACCACGATCATCTGTTCGTGGAGTACACGCGGGTGACGGAGGCCCTCACGGCGCTGCGCAGGCTCGCGGAAGGCGCCGGCTGAGGGGGCGCCTCCCGGTCCGCGGTGCGCCGGGCGTCGCCCGAAGCGGTGATCCGGGAACGCTCGGGGCCGGTCCCTCCGAGCCCCCGCCCGAGCCGCGGTGGAGGCGCCCGCGCGGGGCTTCCCGGCACGGAACCGCGGCGCGAGCCCCGGCGGCACTTCGCGGTCCCGGCCACGTACCATGGCGGCATGTCCTTCCTCCGCCGCCGCAGCCCCGCCACACCCGCGGGCCCGGACTTCGACGTCCTGGCCATGGACCCGGGCGACTGGCCCGGCAATCTCGGCGCCGGTCTGCTCCCCGCCCCCGACGGCACGTGCCAGGGCGTCTTCCTCCGGTACGACCTGTTCGGCGGCCGCGGCCCCGCGATGATCATCGGCAACCTGCCCGAGGGCTCACCGGCGCGCGAGCTCGGAGAGGGCCAGATCCCCTTCGAGGTCGCCCAGCTCCTTGCGGCGCTGGAGAACGACGAGCCGGTCGAGGTCGTCGAGACGGAGGACGTCCCGGTGATGCAGGGGGACAACCTCCTCATCGTGCGGCGCCTCAAGCTCTCCGAGAGCCGTATCTC
The DNA here is from genome assembly GCF_054963715.1 of Streptomyces sp. STAM6. Taxonomy (NCBI): domain Bacteria; kingdom Bacillati; phylum Actinomycetota; class Actinomycetes; order Kitasatosporales; family Streptomycetaceae; genus Streptomyces; species Streptomyces sp. STAM6. The sequence goes on from NZ_JBUEFZ010000053.1 coordinate 23,880, forward strand.
CTGCGTGCAGTTCGACCGCAGCGACAACGTCCTGGTCACCATCGCCAGCTGGGACCGGCCGATCACCGACGATCTGTACGCACTGCTCAAGCCGCTGCCGGCGGAGCTCTTCCAGCAGGGCTGACCGGCACGGGCTCCGGGCCCCGCCTCTCGCACCTCCCGTGCCCGCCACGCAGCCCCGTGGCGGGTACGGTGCGCATTAGAGTCGGAAGCATGGCGAACGACGAGGGGAACGCGACCGCACGGGTCGACAGCTGGATCTGGGCGGTACGGCTCACGAAGACGCGCTCGCAGGCCGCGAGCGCCTGCCGGGCCGGGCACGTCCGGGTCAACGGTGAGCGTGCCAAACCCGCCCAGCCGGTGAAGGCGGGGGACGAGGTCAGGATCTTCCACGCCGGCCGGGAGCGGATCGTCGAGGTGAAGCGAGTGATCGCCAAGCGGGTCGGCGCGCCCGTCGCCGCCGAGGCGTACGCCGACAACAGCCCGCCCCCGCCGCCGCGCGAGCATGTCGCGCTGGCCGGCGTCCGTGACCGCGGCACCGGCCGTCCGACCAAGCGCGAGCGCCGCGAACTGGACCAGCTCCGCGGCGCCCGTCGCTCTCCCTGACGCCGCTACGACGCGTAGAGCCCCGCCAGCCGGGCCGCCGAGGTGCCCAGCCCGGTCGGCCCGCCCAGGCGCCCGGCCCCGTTCCGGTCGGCGGGCGGCTCGCCCCGGCGCAGCAGCGGCGTGCCACTGCCCGCGTGCACGTCGTCCACGCCGTAGCGCCGGACCTCGCGGTGCCAGTGGAGGATGCCGGCCAGCCAGTCCTCCAGCTCGCGGACATAGGCGTCCAGGGCCGCCCTGCCCTGCTCGTCCAGCTGGAACTCCGCCGCCAGGAGGGGGAGTTCATTCGCCTTCACGTGCTCGAACTGGCGCAGCCGGCCGCGCATGAGGTCGTCGATGACGGCGACGCCCGTCGGGTAGTCGCAGCCGAAGAAGGTCTGCACCACCAGCACTCCGTTGTGGACCTCGCCCTCGACCTCGATCTCCTTCTGGTAGGAGAAGAGGTCATTGATCATCGTGGCGTAGTCGGCCGCCGAGTTCTCCAGGCTGCGCATCGGCCCGCTGCGGAACAGCTCGGGCGGCAGGCCGTGCGTGTGGCGCAGCCGGGCCAGGTTCATCGTCAGGTCGGAGCCGAAGGTCAGCCGGCGCATCTCGATGTAGTCGACCGGATCGGGGACCCGGTGCTGGGCCTGGTTGTGCAGCTCCCACAGCCAGCTGTCCAGCATGGCGTCCAACGCCTGGCGCAGGACGGGCCGCGCGTCCGGGCCCATCGGGCCGGCGGTCCGGTGCCACAGGTCGGCGAGCGACCGCTCCATCGGGCTGACCGCTTCCGCCGCCCCGGCCGCCGGGTCGTCGAGCGGCATGCACGCCTTGAGCCGCTCGGTGCAGAGCTTCGCCCCGGCGAGGTCGCGCGGCCGCCCGAACGTGAACGGGTAGTAGTCGTCGCCGTACGTCCCCCAGGTCAGCCACTCGGCGCTGAGCTCCAGTTCCTCGGCGGTGGCGTCCGGGTCGAGCCCGGCCGAGCAGAGCGCGAAGTCGTAGCCCGCCAGCAGCGGCTCGTCCCAGATGTCGTCGAGCAGCCCCATCCGGCCCGCCCAGGCGATCGACTTCGCACGCGCGTCGGCCCAGTGCGGGCTGAGCGTGAGCGGGTACGGCAGGTCGAAGTCCGGCAGCAGCGACGGGCCGACCCGCTGGTGCGGCACATGCGTGAGGCCGCGCAGCCGGGACGCGGCCGGACGGCCGAAGAGCGTTCTGATGTCGAGCGCCGAGGTGCCCAGCACCCCGCTGAACATCGGATCGCCGGTGCCCGCGCCCTCGTTCATGTACCGGCTGGAGCGCAGGTGCCACTCGTGGCCGCCGGACTGCCAGTCCTGCAGCCCCTTGGTGTACGCCGCGACGGCCGCGCACTCCTCCGGGCCGAGCCCCTTCTCCACGCACAGGCCGGGCACCTCGGTCAGCACCGTGTTCTCGAACTGCTGCAGTCGTGAGGTGAGCAGGTCGTTGACGGCCTCGGCCGCCTCCTGGGTGGTGCAGGCGAGGAATTTCTCCAGGACGAGCACGCCATTGCTGTTCTCGCCCTCGTCCTCGACCTCACGCTGGTACGAGAAGAGGTCGTTGCGCAGGTGCACCGCGTCGGAGAAGGCGTCCCGCAGCACACGCAGCGGACGGGAAGCCGCCACGGACTCCGGCACCTCGGCGCCCGCGGCGTACTCCACCAGACCCGCCGACCAGGGCGCGCCACCGACCTTGCGGCGCATCTCGATGTACTCGACGGGGTTGGCGATACGGCCTTCGTTGATGTTGGCCAGTTCCCACAACGACTCGTTGAGCAGATGCTCGGTCGCCTCCGCGAACCTGGCCCGCCACGCCGGCGACATGCTCGGCACGGTCCGCGTCCACAGGTCCGCCAGCCCCGCCTCGACCGGGTTGGTCGGCTCCGGAACGCCCCGCGAGAGGTCCAACGGCATGAACGCGGGCAGCCGGTCCAGGTACTCCTTGCCGCCCGTCCAGTCCCGGGTCCGCTTGAAGACCTCCAGGAAGTGGTCGTCGAAGAAGAACACCCACACATACCAGTCGGTGACCAGGGACAGCGCCTCGGCGTCGCAGTCCGGGTGGGTGTAGGCGCACAGCAGGGCGTAGTCGTGGGAGTCGAGGTCGCTCTCCTCCCAGACCCCGGAGCCCTCCAGCATGCCCATCTGCCGCGCCCAGCCCTTGGTGTGGTGGCGGGCCGCCTCCACGTGGGGGTTGAGCCGCGCCGGATACGGCATGTAGAACTCCGGGAGTACGAACGGCTGTGCCATGCCTGCGATCGCCTTTCGGTGGGCGGGGGACCAACGCGCGAGCCCTACCCATCGCCTTGATCGCCCACGCGACGCTCGAGTTATTCGTACGAACGCCAGGCCGTGTGGTGGGGTCGGAGCGGCGGACAGCACCCCTTCGGCCCAGTCTCAGGCGCGCGAAAGCCGTACGTCGGAGGCCTTCACGAACGCCACCCGGTGCCCGAACTGGACCTGGTAATACGCCTCCTTCCCCCGCACGACCCGATGACCGGAGGTGTCGAACGACGGTGCGTAGTAGTACTCGCCCGGGGAGCGGCCACCCACCACATACCGCTGCCCCGCGGGAAGCCGGTACGGCAGAGGCGAGACCGTCTGCGCCGGGACCCCCGCCGGATAGGCGGACGCCTCCGGATAGGCCCGCCCGTACACCGGGATGTCCGCGGCGCCCTCCTTCGGGGTCGCCACCCACCCCCGGGCCCCGACCGTCGTCGGCCGCGACCCCGGATCGTGGAACCAGGCCTTCTGCCCCAGGTACCAGATCGCCGTCCACTCCCCGCGCCGCTCCGCCACCGCGAACTGCTGGCCCGTCGACGCACGAGCCCCGGTGTCATTGACGCCGGCGGTCGAGCCCCCGCCGTCGGGCCGCAGCCCGACGTCCTTCACCAGCGGGGCGTCCGCGCTCGGCTCGGTGTGCAGCCGTACCGCCCCACTGCCGTGCGGAGCACATGCCTCGCCGGGCTTCACGCAGCCCGTGTACGGCGGCCGGTGCTCCTCGTACCGCGGGCGGATCGTCACGACGGCGCTCCGCGGACCCGCGGTCGGCGTGAACGGCCTGCCCAGTAGCGCGAAGTAGTGAGCCCAGTCCCAGTACGGGCCGGGATCCGTGTGCATGCCCCGGACCGCGGCCCCCGTCGGGCCGGGCACATTGTCGTGGCCGAGGATGTGCTGCCGGTCGAGCGGGATGCCGTACCTCTTCGCCAGGTACCGCACGAGACGCGCGGACGTCCGGTACATGGCCTCCGTGTAC
>NZ_JBUEFZ010000054.1:0-27421 GCF_054963715.1 Streptomyces sp. STAM6
GAGGCGCACGGCGTCTTCTCCCGTCGGCGCGGGAAAGTCAATTGTCTCGGAGAACAGGACGCGCAGGTGGTGCGCCCGGCGGCGTCCCGAGATGATCGGAAAGCTCTACGCGAACGCAACCCCGCTCAGCGGGGCCCTCGTGTACCTCATGGCCGTGCGGCGCGCCTGGAAAGCACCAGCGCGGTCTTCTACGGACTGTGGGCTTCCTCAGCCATCGGTCCTACAGCCCTGACCACTTGAGGCGGCAGCGAAATCCTCATCTATCGCTGCACCATCAACTCCGGTGGCATCGAGGCATGGTGTTCGGCCTGTTCTCCATGCTCGGCTACAACTTCTCCCTGCGCTTCCGGGACCTGGCAGACCAGCGGTTCTGGCGCGCGGAGATGTACCGGCGTCGCGACCGGCGGATCGATGCTGCGGACGGCCGCTCACGGTCATTCCCTTCGGGGACACCTTGGCCGGGCCCCTTGCCGAGCACTGATTTTCCGCCGCGAAGCCGGAGCGCCCCTCGCGGACGTCGGTCCGCGTCCGTGGAGTAGCTGACTGGTCCACGGCCGTGCCCGTGCTGGCCCCCCACGTAGGCCTGTTTCAACCCTTGAACCCGCCGCCCCTATAGAGCGAATCCGGCCATGATTCAGGACCAGAAGGCGCTTCGTCCGCCCCCTGCCGAGTCCGCCACATCTCCTCGGTGAGCGAGTTCGGAAATTCGAGTGGCGTATCGACCATCTCAGCGAGAGCTCGCATGGCTGCGATGATGCGAAGTTTTGCACCGTCAACCATCCCGACCGTACCAAGGCCGTCCCAGGTAAACCCCTCTCGAACCGTCCGTTCTACCACGTCGAGTTCGGCGATAATCCCTGCGACAAGTTGCTGGGCCTCACGCGGGCGTACGAAAATGATCTGCTTCTGAAGTGCGACGCGGCAGTCGCTCATCGATTCGAACATCGACTGTCGATGGAGTTGGGCATGATACCGGGTGAAAATGGACCGTCGGTAGCACAGGGACAGCACCTCTTCCACCCCCGTCACCTCGGCTTGTTCCGCCGCCCTCGCCTCTGATGGTTTGCCAAGTTTTTGAAACAGCAGCTTGGCAACGTGGTCCACATCGATGTTGCGGAGGTCGAGGTAGCCGACAGTAGGAAGCAGCCCGGGCAAATTGGTGTCATCCAGACGGAGCGGAAGGATGTAGGCGTCTCGGTCTCCCGAGAAGAGCGTTGCCGCAATGGCTGATCTTAATTCCAGCCGAGTCCAGACTTTATTGGCGTAGCTCCCCGAGACCAGGATGACGCAGTAGCGGGATTGTTCGCCATACACGGATCCCAGTCGTTGAGCCAGATCCTCCCCCCACAGATCCGCCTGGTAAAACGCGTCGTAGAAGACGCGGTAATTGCCGGCCAGAAGTCGCGTTGCAAGCTCCTCAGCCAACTGTCGGTCTTCACCTGCGAAGGAGATCGCGACATCGTACAGAATCTCGGTCATCCCGCCCTCGTTATGTGTCGGCTGAGCAGTGGGTGCAACGTCTCCAGCGTGGCACGCTGCGGGCCCGGCGACCAGCGTTACGCGAAGTTGGTCGGGTAGGCAGGCAGGTGGTTGTCCCGCCAACCAGGGACGTCCAGACTCTCGTCAGAGCGGCCGGCAGCCGAAGGGGCCGTTGCAGCCGGGTTCGAACGTCGTGCCGAGGTCGTACTTCGCGATCCCGAAAGGCTCAAAACTGGCATCGGCAAGGACGCGGTAGAGGAACTCAGAGGTGGACATGTCGTACCGTTGCCACTCGACAATTGACCCTGCAGACACCGAGCCGCCGTGCGGCCTGGACCGGGCCGGCCGGTCCCCTCAGCCCACACGTGGCTCGTTCGGTTCGGCACCTTCCACCAAGGTCCGCTTGGCCCTGGCGCACAACGCCAATGTCCAGGTCCGGGGGGAAGTCCCGTCGGGGTTGCGGTAGACCTACAACACATGTAGGGCCTGGTCCACGTCACGCTCCCGTATGGCGAGCGCATGCAATACGGCTTGGTCGCCGTGCCGGTCCCGGGCGGCGACAACGAGAACATCCACCGCGACAGCGAGCGCAGCGTCGGGCACTCGGCACGGCATCCACACTGAGGGCGAGGCAGTGGACCGGCCTACCGGTTCGAGGTCCGGTTGCAGGAGCGCTTCGGCGAGCTGCTGCAGCTGTCCCCCTTTTGGCCTTGACACTTGGTCCTGAGCATCTGCCGGACAGTCATCGGCAGGCGCTTTTCCTCAGTCGCACGAGCTCCAGTTCGCGCGCCGCGACCGCGACAAGCTCCGCCGAGTAGGCGAACGGCGCAGCTGCGCCGTCCGGCTGGGGCGGTGTGCCTGGCAACGCCTCGGTCCCTGCGTCCGGGGCCACCGCCGCGCGCGCCGTGCAGGTCTGTGCGCTGCTGATGCAGCGGCCGGCGAGCGCCCACGCAAGAAGGTCCGGCTGCCCGCGCCCCTGGTGTCGCCCGGGCAGCCCGCATCCCATGAGCCGCGTTCTGCCCGGGTGACGTGGTGACGGCAGGTACGGCTATCACCGCCGAGGACACGTGCGGGGTGGTCAGAAACGTTGAGGAGCAGTCGCAGTTCGAACCCGTGCGAGTTGAGTGCCGCCCGGCTCACCGGGTGAGGTGGCGTAGCCCGGGTGACCGGTCGCGGCATCCAGGTACAGGCCCGAGGTGCGGTCAGCCGGGCCCAAGGTGACAGCCGGAATCCAGGTCGGCTCCCACACGGTGATCCGGTCGGCTTCGGGGCGGCGGGCGTTGAGGGAGTCCTGGTGGGCCTGCGAGTCCATTTGCTGCCGGTAGAAGGCAGCTGCGGCGTCCAGGGACATCAAGGCCCGGTTACCGGGCAGGCAGCCTGCGCCGTCGACCCCGTCGTCACGTGCGGTCAACATCCACAAGGTGCGCAAGCTGGCCGGGACCTCGACGCTGAGGTCCTGTTCCAGGGCCGCGATGGCGGCCGGGCCGGCGCCTCGGCGGAGCGCGGCGTAAGAGTCGGGAGCGTTGCGCTGAAGCCAGCCGGTGATGCGCTGCCAGGCGTCGGCTACCACCCGTACGGTGACCGCTGCGGCGGCAGGATCGGCAGACTGGTTCTGATCCTCATCCCCGGCGTTCTCCGCAGACTCGGCTGGTTCGGCGGAAGGGGCTAAGTTCACATACCGGATCTCGATACGGTCAGGCTCGCTACGGCTGATAACGAGCGGCGAGGCACCGGATGGCGGGCCGCGGCCATACCGCGGGCGCGGTGGGCCGCTGATGCCGTCGGCGAAGGCGACGGCGGTGCTCTGTTCGCCGGTCTGCCGCTCGCGGCACGGGCGTCGGCAGCGGCGGGCGAGGGCGCGGACCGAGGCGGCCCCGGCCGCGAAGGTGGCCGTCTGCCGCGAGCGCGGGGCCACCTGGACGGTCGGGAGTCGAACATTGCGCCTCGGCGGTGCACTGCTCCCCAGCTCCACGAGCGAGCCTGGCATCGGCGGCGCACGCAGCGCGGCGGGGTGCGAGACGGCGCGAGCGGCGCCTGCGGGGTCGCTCCACGCGTCGGGAGGGTGCGCACTGGCGACCCGAAGGGCGTCCGATCGTGCCCAGTGACGGATGGCCGGGGCGACTTGGCGGCCCGGAAGGGTGTCACCCCCCGGTTTGTGGGGTGGGTGCGGATGCCCGCAATGGTCGGAGTGTGAGCCAGGAACACTCCGACGAGCTGGCAAGCTGCGGCGGAGTGGGTGTCGAGGATGAGCACGGCCCAGTGGTGTCGGCATACACGTGAACGTGGCTTTGGCAAGCTTTTCGTAGCCGGAGATCATCTCGGTGACACGGTCGCCCGGGCTGCGTAGCGTCGGCGGAGCGGGGCGATCAGGACGACGCGGTGGCGGAGCAGGGAGACACCGGCGCGTCCGGCCATGAGCCCTTCGGGCAGGTTGTGTCTTCGCAGTACAGGCGGCGCACGGGCCAGTCGATGCGGAGAGGTCGGCCTGCGACCGTGACGTCGGCGAGGCTCCGCACGCCGCGGCTGCGGCACCACGCGCTGAGCCGTGCGCATCCCCCACATGCCGCGGGTTCATCGGATCCCGATCGGGCGCGGACCGCCACCAGAGGATCGGACCCGACCGAGATCACCAACACACCAGACAACTGCGGTAACAGACTGGCCAGTGCAACAGAGCACAGTCACAGGCTGGGCGTCCTGTGGTTCCCAGCCGATCGTGTCACCGAGATGATCTCCGGCTGCGAGAACCTTGCCAGAGCCACGTTCACGTGTACGCCGACGGCCGCCGGCGAACGGCCAGGCTCTGCGTCAGGATGGGCGGCGGTCGGACCTCTCATCCGCGTCTCGTGAGGCACCCCTCGGGCCCGGTGACGCCACCCCCAGGTCATGCCTTGGGCAGGGGGACACAGTCAGGCCGGGCCCGGAGGCCGGCGGCCCTCTTGCAGGACCGCGACACACACAACTGTGATTGTTACGGCCAGCCCTGCTTCACCTTGGCGGGGGCAGTGTTCCAGTTCTTGGGTATGAAGGCGATCATGTAGGTTCCGCGGTCGAAGTCGGTGTAGCCGGCGGACCAGCTGCGGAACTTGCTTTCGTATACCTCCATGGGTCCCATGCCGCCTTCAGGGGAGTGGTAGTGATTGGCGTGGGTCCATATGGTGTTGTTGGCGTCTGCTTCTTTCTGGTCGCCGAACCAGCCGTAGTCGAAGTTGACGTAGCTTTCGCCGGGCTTGGCGGGGCTGCGTGAGGTGTTCCTGTCCGTCGACATGTCGACGAGGCCCGTGCTCGGGTTGGGGCGGAAAGCGTCCGGGTCGCCGTACTTTCTCTTGTCAGCGGGGCTCCAGGGGTCCTGTCCGCTCCAGAAATGCTTCGAGTAGATGACGGCCTTCATCTTGGACGGGTCGTAGTTGCCCCCGTTCTTGTCCCTGAAGGACGGAGTGTTCCTCAGGGCCGAGTAGAAGTTTGAGCGGCTGTCTTCGTTGGCCAGAGCGTCGTTGTTCTTCGTGAGCTCTGCCTTGAGGTTGTTCAGGTAGGCGTCCTCGGTGTGCGTGTTTTCCAGAGCCTTGTTCATGACGGCTGCCACATCACGAGCCCTGTTGAAGCCCTTGGTCTCGTCGAAGCTCTGCTTGGCGATGCGCCCTTCGAACTCGGCTCGCGTCTCACCGGGGCGGGGGCTGGTGTTCCCCAGAGCGTTCTTGTACTTGTTCTCGTCGAAGGACGCGAAGGCCAGCTTGTTCGTCGGGTAAGGGCCTGCATTGACCCAGGTGACGCCGACGCAGCCGTAGGACAGCTGCTCCCGCTGCTGCTCGGTCATCTGCTGCTTCTTGCCGTCGCGATGGCTGTAGGCCTGCTGCCACTTGCGTATGTAGTTGCTGATGCCGGTGGTGGCTCTGTCTCCCTGAGCCCGGTATGGGTCGGGCATGCGGTCGAGTGGCTCCGCGGCCGGCGTCACCCGGCCGCCGGCCGCTGCGGCGGCCCTGGGGGACTCCGTGGCACGAGGCAGCAACCCTGTGGAGGGCTTGCCCGGCTGACCCAGACTCAGAGCCTTCTCGTTCAGTGCGTTGATGCTCCTGATGTCATCCGCCGTCAGGCCGTGCTTCTCGGCGTAGGACCCCTTCTCGCCGGGGGTGACGCCGGCTGCGTGGCTGACCGACGGCGTGAGACCGGCGGTGCACAGCACGACGCTCACTGTGGTGAGGGCGAGAAAACCTGAACGTTTGTACTTCAAAATTCAAACTCCTCTGTGATGAGAAATTGACATGCGGGGACACGAGATGCCGACACGGCCGAGAAGGAAGAGGTGAATTGATCCACGGCGCCCACTCGCGCCTCGACGCCTCGGAAGCGACAGGAAGCAACAGGAAGCGAGGCCAAGAACCACAAGGATCAGTACGGGCGAGACAGCAACGGCAGGGTGGCCCACGCCGGCCCCGGGCGAACGGCCACACCGCACCTGGACCACGAGACTGCAGCGATAAGGGCCTGCGGCCCGTTCAGGCCGAGCCGACTGTATCGAATTGGCGTGCATGCGCCCGGAGTTGGGCCGGCCTGGTGCTTCCTTCCGCTTGAAACGGGGAATTGGCTAGTCGCATGCGGCTCCCGGGGGGAAAGGTCAGTTGCGCGAGAAGCGATCTTTTCCTGATGCCGATTGCCCGACAACACTGCGGCTTCAGATTCGGCCACTTCGTTCGTGAGCAGTATTCGGCCAGGCGTCCGGGCCTACCGGCACCGGTGCAGGCAGTGGCAGTGTCCTCTGACGCCTGCTGTACGGTCCTCGAGCGGGCTCACTGCCGGTGGTCTCGAGCACCTGGCGGGGCGGTCCGTTACGGCGCTGTCGGCCAGCACGGAACATGGCGTGCCACGGAGGCGCTCCGGACGTGCAAGCTGCCGTCGCCACGCTGCGCAGTCCCAACCGGCCGCGCCGCTGCCTGCTGGCAGGACCGCAAGATCTTCGCCACTCTCCCCGCCGGGCTTCGGCAGATTCGCTGCCCTGCCCGGCGATGTCGTACGCCGTCGTCCTGTGCAAAACGGCTGGTAAAGCCCTCTTCGCGCGGGGCGTGCGCGGTAGCGGTCCGAGCACCTGCTGAGAGCTGCTGCAGGGCCCTGGCCGCCCCCAGGCGAGGCAGGCGCCCGATGTGGCCGCCTCGCCCCAGCCGATCGCTCCCGTCGGAGGCCCCCGAAGAACACGTCGGGTTTTCGCGTCGGTCGACTCCCACAGGGCCGACTTCCCGCGGCCGTTGTCCGCACCGGCCGTTGCAGCGTTGAACGTGGAAAGTCACGGTTGAAGACCGTGTACCTCTGTCTCGTCGCACCTGGGTCGACCGTCCTCGCCGTCACCTTTCTCTCGGGCCGCTGGGCCGGCTGACTGGTGGCCGAATTCGCATCCAGCCTGGCCGCATGGCTGGCTCCATCGGCAAAGACTCCGGATCCGGACCCCAAAGCGCCGCACCCAACAGGGCAGCGCCGCTGGGCGACACGGCTCGTCCAGCGCCCAGGCAAAGCCCAGCCAACGAAGGCTTCTGTGGACAGGTGATTCCGTCGCGGAGGTGCAAGCCCCGCCCCTCCGCGCTGCGATGACGGCCGACGGCGAGGAGTTAGCGTCGACGGCTGACACGGGTGGCGGGACGGTGATCGGTGAGCTAGCAGAGTCCACATGGGAGTTGCCCGGCAAGACGTTGAGGTCCTTCAAACCGCCGACGTTTGCTGGTCGCGGATGCAGATGGTGGGCCGGGCGTGCACAAGCAGCGAGGCTGGGGGGCCAGTCTCTTGAAGGTGGGCCCGGTGGGTGGCCGGTATGTCGACGTCCTAAGCCGCCACGAGAAAGGAGGCATTCCACCGGGGGACCGAGCTGGACCGGACCTCTTGGGCGCTGATGTTCCCGTCCAGCCGACTTGTCCGCCAGGGGAAGTGTCGGCGATCCACCCCGGATGGAGGACGGAGGCGGTCCGCGGCATCTGGTGGGCTGACCTCACCTGGGGACGACACGCCTGAATAGGTGTCAATCTTCATGTCCGAACCTGAATTGTTCTAATTTCCGATCATTCGCCGTCTCTCCCCAGAAATGCCGAGGCCTGCCCCGCCATGCCCGACGGACAGAACCGTACGCACACGACGCTCCACCTCCGCGCGTGCACGCTGAGGATCTATGCCGCCACCGCAGTCGCGGCGTCGCTCGTCGCCTGTTCCGCCACCGGCACGCCCCGCGAGGCATACGCGCCCCTGGCGCGAGCGGGTGCGTCGGCTCCGTGGCCGGTGCCGACGCGGGACAACGCGGACGCGACTGTCACGCGGGCGCTCGGGCCAGTGAGGCGGGAGAGCAACATGCGGCTGGCCATGGCGGTGCGCGAGAGCTTGGGCGCGACTCTCACGCGGACGCTCAGACCGGTCCTGGCGGGCGGCGACACGCGGCTGGCGGTGGCGGTGCTCGACCTGGACAGCGCCGACCAGGAGATCGCGTCGTACGGGCCGGACGCGACATTCGACACAGCGAGCATCATCAAGGTGGGCATCCTCGTGGCATTGCTCCTGAAGGCACAGGACGAGAACCGTGAGCTCACACCCGCGGAGCGACGCCAAGCCGAGGCGATGATCCGGACGAGCGACAATGACGCCGCGGCCGTTTTGTGGCGGGCGATCGGCAAGGCAGAGGGCCTCGACGCGGCGAACGAGCGACTGGGCCTCTCCTCGACACAGGCCGGCCCCGGGATACGTTGGGGCCTCAGCCAGACGACCGCGACGGACCAGGTCAAGCTGTTGCGGGCGGTCTTTGCCCGAGAGCCGGTGGCCTCCGCCGCCCACTCGCCCGAGGGTCTGGGCCAAGCGTCCCGCGCCTACATCCGGGACCTGATGGGGCGAATCGCGAAGGACCAGGCCTGGGGGGTATCAGCGGCCGGCTCCCCCGGCTCCCAGTGGGCCCTCAAGAACGGCTGGCTGCAGCGGAGCACGACCGACCTGTGGGTCATCAACAGCGTCGGCCTTGTCGCGGTGCACGGGCGCCGCTATCTGGTTTCAGTCCTCAGCGGCGGCAACGCGTCGATGAAGAGCGGGATCGCGCTGGTCGAGCGGGCGGCGAGAGCGGCGATTGGGGCGGCCAGCGCGCACGCCCGTCCGTGGCCGCAGTGAGCGGTCCGGCGCGGCGCGGGACGCTGTTGCAACCCTGCCCTGCCACGTGCCTCGTCCGGGATGCTCTTTGACGGGTAAGGGCTGCTCCTGGAACCACATGTCGCTCGAATGCGGCAGTGCTGAGCCCTGGGCCATTCAGGGAACACTCAGCCCCATCCGAGGAGCATGCGTACAGGTTCTCTCATGGGGCCATTCCTGGCCGTCGACGCGCTCTCCGAGATGAGCAAGCGCAGCACACCGGCCCTGCTCATCTCGCTTGGAGCCGTGGGACCATCTCGTCGAAGCGCAGGGACGGCGGTGCTCAGGGCTTCCCCAGGGCCGGACCCAAAGGACACCGAGATGCCTGCCCCCTCCCCCGGAGTCGGACGCAGCCGCCGCTCGCTGACATCCCGCAGAAGCCGTGCTGGTTCGTGGATCAGGGCCCGACGCGGCTGACGACACGATGAAGGAGGCTGTAACGGGCACACACACCGACTTCATGGACGCTTCCACTGGCCGGATCACGGCAACCGAGGGGGGAGCGACGAACTGACTCGGCCGTTTCCACGAAGCATTGGGTCGTGCTCGGGCTCGCGGTCGGACTCACGCTCAGTGGCTGCGGCAGGCCGTCGGTACCCTCAGGGTTGGGCCGTCGCAGGGCCACTGGGCTCGCGTCCGATCAGTGCTTGGTCGGGGTGAGCGTGGACAGGTCAGAGTGCGCGCCGCAGAGCACCACGCACACGTTCTCTCCGTTGCCGGGGCGGTGGCGGCGGGTGGCCGTGACGGGGCGGGCCGGCAGGTCGCGGTCGAGCACATGAGGGTCCGTGCTGGTCAGGGCTGCCAGGGCGGTGGCAGCGCTGTGCTCGACTGCGACGCGCCGGTGGTCCCACAGCGCTTGGCGGGCCCGAGTGATCTCGTGGTCCGGCACCAGTACCGAGTGGACGCGAGCCTGCTGGGCGGCGGCGAGGGCCGTGGCGGATGTGCGGCGGGCGCCGAGGGAGTCAGCGGCGATCGAGTCGACGGGGACGTCGACCGGGTGTCCGGCTGCGAGCGCGGCGTTCAGGGCGCGACAGTTTTCGGGCTCCACCGCGACGGTGCGGATGCCGTGATAGTGGGCCGCGGTGGTGACGCCGGCGAACAGGCCACCACCGCCGACTGCGACCACCACGGTGTCGAGGCCGGGGAGCTGAAGGTTCGACTCGACGATCTGCACCGAGCGAAGATCCGGCTCGCTGATGAAGTGCTCGTAGTCGGCGACTACATCGGAGACAGCACCCGAGCCGAAATCGCCTACGCCCGGTCGCTGGGCAAGCCCGTGCGGTTCACGCACCCCGAAGTCGGCCCCGCGCCCTGACCGCCCACCCCCGCGCCCTCCGCAGGCACCCCTTGGATTGATCATCCAGTGCTCCCCGCACCCGGGGGCTGATCCCGCTTCTACGCCGGAAGGGTTGTTGTAGGGGATCATCACCGCCTTTCTCGCAGGCACCCCGCTCCGGCTGCTCCCGGGCGACTGACTCGCGTTGTCAGTGCCGTGCTGTTCACTTGGCCGCATGGACGCTTCCGCACTGCGCGCCCGTCTGAACGACGCCTGGCGCGCGCCCGAACTGCACTGCTCGCTGCCCACTCATGGGGCGGGGCATGTCTGTGTGCCCGGTGACGCGGAGGATCTGGCCGAGTTGGAGCGCGTCGCCGCGGACGTGGTCGACGGGCCGCGTCTGCCCGTGCGTGCCTGGGTCGTCGGGGGTGCGGCGGCGGGGGTGCCCGACGGTCCGCCGGTGGGCGGGGTCGGCGGGCTCCCCGTCGGCGGGAAGGGCGGGCTGCTGGAGCTGCGCGGGTGGGTGCTGGCCGAGCACTGGTTCGGATACGGAGTAACGGCCACCGCCGACGGCCCGCGCCTTGTCGCGGTCCTCGCCCGGCGCGCGTTCACCCGCCCGCCCGGTGTCGGGTGGGTGGAGTTGCTGCGGGAGGTCACCGGGTGGACGGAGCCCGATCGGCACGACGTCGACTGGGCCGCGACGGAAGCGGCGCTGGGCACCGCGCTGCCCGGTGACTACAAGGACATCGTCGACGCCTTCGGCGCGGGCAGCTTCGACGAGTACCTGGACCTGCTGGTGCCGGGTGCGCTGGGCACGGATCTGGTCTCCTGGGGCCGGGACATGGCGCGGTACGCCGACCTTTACCGGCCGTACCCGGTCCACCCCGCGCCTGGCGGGGTGCTCATATGGGGGACCTCCGAGCAGGAGCTGACCTTCCACTGGCTGACCGGACCGGCCGATCCCGACGACTGGCCGGTCCTGGTGCAGTACCTGGACGGTGAGTGGCAGCGCTTCGACTGCAGTACCGGCGAGTTCGTGCTGCGCCTGCTCACCGACCGCACCCCGCCGTTCTCCTTCCCGCCCTCCGCGGGACCGTTCCCCCACTGGTTCGCTTCATGGAAGCTGCCGGAGCACTGACCACTGCCGAAAGGCCCGCCGGTCCTCGGCTCAGGCGTCCGGCGTCATGTACATGCGTCGGCCTTCCACGACAGTCCAGAGCACCCACGTCGCAGCGATCTCCTCGGCATCCACCCGGCGGACATGTAGAAGACCCGCAGCAGGCGCCGGCAGTAGCTAGTGATCCGGACGCCGGAGTGCAGTGGTCACTGGAAGCGCGTCGCTCCCGGGGGGCTTCGGGCGGCCACGTCTCGAATCGGGCATCGAGGGCGCCGTGACCGGCGGCAAGGAGGTCACGAGGCGGCCCTTGCCTCCGACGTGACGGCATCGTACGCTCGCAGCACATACCGACTGGATGGTATGTCGTGCAAGCACGTCGATACGCGGCGACCGCGGCCTGCGTGGCTGCGCCTGCCGCCGATCCCACGCGACCGTCGAAGGAGCCGCCGAGGATGAGCAGCACCAACCACCAGGTACGCCTGGCCGCACGTCCCGTGGGAGAACCGCGCCCCACCGACTGGGAGCACGTCGAGGAGCCGACCGGAGAGCCGGGTGACGGCGAGTTCTTGGTGCAGGTGCTCTGCCTCTCGATAGACCCGGCGATGCGCGGCTGGATGAACGCGGGCAGGTCCTACATCCGCCCCGTGGAGATCGGGGAGGTCATGCGCGCCGGCGCGGTGGGACGGGTGATCGCCTCGCGGCACCCCGGGTTCGCGGTCGGCGACCACGTGTCGGGATCGTTCGGCGTGCAGGAGTACTGCGTGTCGGACGGCCGCGACGTGACCAAGGTCGATCCGGCGGCCGCTCCTTTGCCGACGTACCTCGGCGCTCTCGGCATGTCTGGGCTGACGGCCTACTTCGGCTTGATCGACATCGGGCGTCCCGAGCCCGGTCAGACGGTCGTCGTCTCCGGAGCGGCGGGGGCGGTCGGCAGCGTCGTCGGTCAGATCGCCAAGATCCTGGGCTGCCGCGTCATCGGCATCGCCGGCGGCGAGTCCAAGTGCCGGCTGGTGGTCGACGAGTTCGGGTTCGACGCCGCGATCGACTACCAGAAGGAGGACGTCCGCGCGGCGCTGGGCGAGCACGCCCCCCACGGCGTGGACGTGTACTTCGACAACGTCGGCGGGGATGTTCTGGACGCCGTGCTGCTGCGGCTTGCACGCGGTGCCCGCATCGTCGTCTGCGGCGCGATCTCCCAGTACAACAGCACCAAGCCGCAAGGCCCCGGCAACTACCTGTCACTGCTGGTGAACCGCGCCTCCATGACAGGAATGGTGGTGTTCGACTACGCCGACCGGTACACCGAGGGCGTCGCGCAACTGGCCACGTGGCGGGCGCAGGGGCGGCTGAAGTCTCTGGAGGACGTGGTGCCGGGCGGAGTGGCGGCGTTCCCCGAAACCCTGATGCGGCTCTTCCGTGGTGAGAACCACGGCAAGCTCGTGCTGAAGATCGCGGACTGACCGGGCGGAGGGGAGGGAGAGACCGGTGAAAGCACTGACCTACCACGGCCGTCACGACATCCGCTACGGCAATGTCCCCGACCCGGCCGTCACCAGGGCCACTGACGCGGTGGTGCAGGTGACCGCGGCCGGCATCTGCGGCAGCGACCTGCACATCTACCGCGGCAACCCGTTCAGCCCGGAACTGGGCTACACACCGGGACACGAGTGCGTCGGCGTGGTGGTCGACACCGGCGACCGGGTCACCGGCTTCAAGCCCGGCGACCGGGTTCTCGTGCCCGCCTCGGTCGGCTGCGGCCTGTGCCGGTCGTGCGCGGCCGGGTTCACCGCCCGCTGCGAGCGCGCGAAGTCCAGCATGGAGCTCTGCTACGGAGTGAGCCCGCAATTGCCGGGCAGCCAGGCACAGGCCCTGGCCGTGCCTTACGCCGACGTCAATCTGGTGCACGTGCCCGAGGACATCTCGGACGAGGCAGCCGTCGTCCTGACGGACAACGCCCCGACGGCTTGGTACGGCTGCCGCCGCGCCCGCATCCAGCCCGGCGAGACCGTGCTCGTCATCGGCCTCGGCCCGGTCGGTCTCATGGCCGCCCAGTCCGCCTTCGCCATGGGCGCCGCACGGGTGCTGGGTGCGGATCTGGTCGCCGAGCGACGTGCCTTCGCCGCCACCCTGGGTGTCGAGCCGGTCGAGGGCGAGGACACGAAGGCCGCCGTACGGGAGATGACCGGCGGACGCGGGCCGGACGCCGTGGTGGAGGCCGTGGGCTCGGACACCACCATCGAGCTCGCCCTGAAGGCCGTTCGACAGGCCGGCCGGGTGAGTGTCATCGGGGTCAGCCAGAGCAAGGCGTTCCCCTTCCACATGGGACTGGCGCAGATCAAGGAGCTGGAGTTCGCCATCGGGCTGTGCTCGGTGCACTACGAACTCCCACCCCTGATCGCCCTCACCCGTGCCGGCCGGATCAAGCCGGAGGTGGTCCTCTCCCACCGCTTCCCCCTCTCCGAAGGCCCGGCGGCGTACGAATTGTTCGCGGGCCGCTCCAAGGGCGTCCGTAAGATCCTTCTCGACCCCGCCCGCTGACCCTGCTGGTACGAAGGCAAGGCTCCCTCTCATACAGGGCACTTTCTGGCGGTGCGGCCCATGGGCGGCCGCGACCGTACGATCCCGTCACCGTGGCCGAACCGCAGCACCGGGCTACGGGGCGGGGTCGCACGTGCCGGCCCCGCCAGTTGTCTGATCGAAACACGCGGCATCGTGAACGCCCATGTTCCGCGGAACGCCTGGTCGCTCCTGGACTCTTGGGCGAGATGGCCGGTCCCGAGCAGGAGTAGGACGGGCTCCGGTCTGCTTCCTCTTCCTTCTGGCCGACCCACGCTGCCGGGGACCTCACCTGCGAGGTCCCCGACAGCGCCTCCCCCGCTCGTGGCGGTGCCCGCAGCGGCAGGGCGCAGGCAGCCTTTTCTGGACCGAGTAATCACTGCCCACCGCCGCCCGCACCGGCGTCGAGGATTCCGCAGCCAAGGGACGCGGCTCGGCCGGCTCAGCCGAGCAGTTGCGCGCTGCCGGCCGGTTCGCTCCGCTGCTGTCCATTGATGCGGTGCCGCTCGATGGACGAGCGCCGGTACACCTCCTGCCGCACCCGCTGGATCTCGCCGATGGGCCGGTGCTCCTCCCGTGAGCGCCACGGTGTGATCGACGTGGCGTCGGCGGCCGCCACGTTGTCGTCTCCGCCGATGTCCTGACGCGGGAGGTCCACACGGGCGACGGTCACCCAAGGGGACAACTCTTCGGGCCACTTCACGGAGGTGTTGTCCACCGGCATGCGCGCCAGATCGGTGTTGAGCTGCACCTGGAGTTCGAAGGAGTGCTCGCGCTCCGCCGCCTCGGCCACCAGGGTGCGGCGGAACGCCTCGTTGTCCGCGTGCACGTCCACGATCTGGTGCGCGAGGGCGGCCAGGGATTCGGCCGTCGGCACCGTGCGGATCTTGGCGATGTGATCGCCGTACCGGAAGGCACCCATGCTGTTGTAGGTGTACGACAGCAGGTTCCTGCGCGGCACGGTAGTGAACGAGAGCATGGCGAACAGTTCGTCCCACAGCCAGCCGTCGGGGTCGGTGAGCGCACCCCGGCGGGTCAGGAACTCGGCCATCCAGGTCTTGCGGCGGGCGGGGTTTGCCAGGCCCTCGGGCAGTTCCGCGAACAACTCCTCGATGACCATGTAGTCGTAGGCGGTGTTCGCGAAGAAGACTTCGTTGTTGATCAGGTTGAGGTCGAAGGTACCGGTGTCCGGTTCGTCGGCCAGCAGTGTGGGGCCGGGAACCCCGAACATCTTGATGCCCATCCCGCATGCCGCGCCCAGCTGGTGGTCGGGACGCTGATGGCCCAGACCGTTGGAGTAGCGGACGACGGCGTCGTACTCGGCGGGCCGGGCGAAGATGCCCTGCCCGTGGAAGCCGGGGTTGTCACCGACGGTGATCGTGGCCCTGAGGAGGCCATAGGTCTTTCCGTGGGCGGTGCGGACGGCGCGACCGACGGCCTCTCGCTCGACCGAGGCGCCGGTGCGCTGTGCCACCTGGGCGACGACGGCGTCCAACTCCTGCTGATAGGTGGGCCGTTCAACGGGGCGGTAATCCTCGTAGCGGACGGGATCCATGGTGCTGCCTCCTGTGATGGTGCCGTTGATCTTAGACGTTAGCCAGCAATTAAATTGTGCACAACATAACCTGCTGTGATGAACCACACGCCGACGACGGCAACCACGTGAGAGGCCCCGCACTCGCGGGGGCGATGCACGCGAGGCCCACCGTTCAGGGCACCCGCAGTCTCATGGGCGCCCGCGGCGGGTGGAGGCCAGGACCTGGCCCGTTGTGACGAAGGGGTCGTCATGGCCGTCCTTCAGCGGCACGGCCCCCCGGACTCCGGCGCCGCAACGGCGGCGTCGCCGAGGGCGGCGGCCGTCCTGCCGACCGTTGGCCGTCGGCACAGGGGCGTCGGCGGTGGCACCGCGCTGACGCACTCCCTGTTCCTGCGTAGGTTCACGCGCACCGGCCGGCTCGCCATCCTCTGCTGCGGCGCGGCCGGCGGCCTGCCGCTCATGGTCTTCTTCACGGCCGTTTCGGGCACGCCGTCCGCCGTCTTCCCGAATGGCGGCTTCGACCTGTTCCCCATGCAGACCACCGGACTGGTCCCCATTCCGGTCGGCCACCTCGCAGGACGGCCGGGCAGCCGCTCCGACCAGGCGCCGTGCCGCCGGCGGCCGTGAGCACCGGTGTCTGTACGAAGAGCGAGGCACCGCGCTCGCCGCAGCCGACCGCGGCGGCATGGGCGGGCCGGCTCCGGGCGGCCTCCGTGCCGACCGCGAAGACGGTCAGACAGGCGTGCCGGTCAGCGATTGTTCGGTCCACACCGTCTTGCCCTCCCGGGTGTAGCGAGTACCCCAGCGTTCGGTCATCTGGGCCACCAGGAACAGGCCCCGCCCGCCCTCGTCGGTCGTACGGGCGTGACGCAGGTGGGGTGAGGTGTGGCTGGTGTCGCTGACCTCGCACATCAGACACCGCTCACGGATCAACCGCAGGGTCGCAGGACCGCCGGCGTAACGGTGGACGTTGGTGACCAGTTCGCTGGCGATCAACTCGGTGGTGAACGCCAGGTGCTCCAGTCCCCACTCGGTCAGCTTGGCCGTGGTCAACGCCCTGGCACGGGCGGCGCTGGCAGGCCCCGGCGGCAGCTGCCAGGAGGCGACGGCGTCCGACGGCAGCATGCGCGTGCGGGCGATCAGCAACACGACGTCGTCGCTGGGGCGCGAGGGAACCAGGGCGTCGACCACCTCTTGGCATGTGCGTTCCAGTGCCGCCGCAGGGCGGGTGAGCGCCCCGCACAGCTTCGTCAGGGCGACGTCGGCATCGATGTGGCGTTCGCCGATGATTCCATTGCTGTACAGACACAGCAGGCTTCCCTCGGCCAATTCGATGTCCCGGGCCTCGAACGGCAGACCGCCCAGGCCGAGCGGTGGGCACGCGGGCAGATCGAGCAGAGCCACCTGACCGTCCGGAGCGGTCACCACGAGCGGCGGATGACCGGCGCGGGCCACGGAGCAGCGGCCGGAGACCGGGTCGTACACGGCGTACAGGCAGGTGGCGCCGACGACCTGCTCCCCCACGGAGCGTTCGCCGGCTGCTTCCTGTTCGGCCGCCAGCAGGGTGACCAGGTCGTCAAGACGGGAGAGGACCTCGTCCGGTTCCAGGTCGAGGCTGGCGAGCGTGTGGACGGCGGTGCGCAGCCGGCCCATGGTCGCGGCGGCATGGATGCCGCGACCCACCACGTCGCCGACCACCAGCGCCACCCGGGCCCCGGACAGGGGGATGACGTCGAACCAGTCGCCGCCCAGACCCGGACCGGCGCTGGCCGGCAAGTACCGTAGGGCCACCTCGACGGCCGACTGGTCCGGAACCGCCCGGGGCAGCAGGCTGCTCTGCAAGGCGAAAGCGGTCTGCTGCTGCTGGGTGAAACGCCGGGCGTTGTCGATCGCGACGGCGGCGCGCGAGGCGAGTTCCTGAGCGAGGGTGAGATCGTCCGCCTCGAAGGCATCGGGGCGGCGCGAGCGCCACAGGGTCATCACTCCGAGCACCAGGCCACGTGCGGCAAGAGGTACCACTATCAGTGAGTGCGCACCGGGATCCGGAGCGTGGGCATCCTGTCGATCTTCCGCCGAGTACCAGTCGGGCGGGACAACCGGCTCCAGGACGGGCCGTCCCTCGGCCAGGCATCCGGCCTGCGGCGTGTCGGGCCCGAACTCAACGGGCTCGCCGTAGGGGTGGGGCGGGCCGGGTTGCTGGGCACCGACGCTGCAGTTCCCCAGTCGGACCACGGGCCCCGCAATGGCGCGTGTCGGTTCCTCGCCGTGCGTGACCGGCTGAAGCAGGTCCACGGACGCATGGTCGGCGAGGTCGGGCACCATGACCTCGGCGAGTTCCCGCGCGGTCTCGGCCACGTCGAGAGTGGTACCGATACGGCTGCCGACCTGGTCGAGAAGTGCGAGCCGACGCTGGGCCCGATGGCGTTCGGTGATGTCCTCGATCATCTCGGCCACACCCAGGATGCGGCCCGCGGGGTCTTCCATCCGGAAGGACGACACCAACGCGACCCGCTCGCGTCCCGGATCCTGCTCCAGGCGAACGAACTGCTCGGAGTAGACCAGGGGTCTTCCGGTTTCCATCACCCGGTGCACCCGGTCCACAGCCTTGCGCGCGTCGTCGGCGAGGAGCATCCGCCCGCTGGGCAGCCCCCGGAAGTCTGCCGCCGGGACGCCGCTGAACCGTTCGATGGCGCGGTTGACGCGGAGAATCCGCAGGTCGGGACCGTGGACGACCAAGCCGATCGGGCACTGGCGGTACAATCCGGCGAGAACCGCGCGGTCCCTTTGCGATTCGAGGACGTCACCCGCGAGTGCCCCCGCCAGGACCCACTCACGGACCTGGCCGTCGCGGGACAGCTCATGAGCCCTGAGCCCCAGCTCCACGAGCTGTCCGTCACGGTGGCGCAATCTGAGGACTCCCACCCAGCTGCCGGCCCTGCGGCAGCTCGCGGCGGCCTCAGTGGCAGCCGGCAGATCACGAGGATCGACAAGGAGTTCGAACGCCGGACGACCGATCACGGCTGTGTCCGGGTGGCCGAGCAGTTCCTGAGCCCGCCGGTTCCATCCGACCACCACTCCCTGGTCGTCGAGCACCGCCGAGGCGGCGAGGTGTGGGGCGAACGGATCGTCGTGGCTTGCGCTGAGCTCCGTCATCGGCTTCCCCAATGGACACCGTCGTGTACTCGGTCGCCGAGGTCCTGCCGCGGTCCCCGACCGTGGCCGGTGACCGGCATGACGGCGTTCGTTGCGGTGGCTCGGCAGCCGAATGCGCGCGACCTGCTGACCATGCAAGCCTATGGAAATCACGCGGAGGCCGCAGCCTCGCGCGCCGCGTGGCGTGGCGGGCGCGAGAGATGTACGTCCGGCACGGCGGCGCCCTCAGGGCGAACCGCTGCGGGACCTCGCCCGGCGCAGGGCTGCCGGGCCCGGCGGACGTGTCCCCGCCCCGCGTGCCTCCGAGACCCGGCTGAGCTCCCCCGGCGCGTCCCGTGCGTCGAGGCCGGTGCCGCACGGCTCCCGAATCGGCGCAGCCGGTCGCGGACGATCCCGGCTCGGGCCCGCGGGCTACGGGCGGCGCCACGGGTGGCCGTCCGACGCCACGGAGGGGCCTTCCCCGGTCCGGGTGCCCCCGCGTCCCGCGACGGCGCCGCAACAGTCGCCCGCCTACGGCGATTCCTGAGCAGCTTGTACGTTCTCTCACCTGCTGTGTCTCCGAGGAGGGTGCCCCGTGGCCCCGCCGGCCTGTTCGTCCCGGACCTGCTCGCCATGCCGCCGGCCGCGAGGCCTCGGCCCAGCGGGCTCGGCCCGGCCCGGCCCGGCCCAGCAGGCCTCGCGTTCCACCTCGCTCGCATACCGCTCGGTCGCCGCGGCACCGCTTGGGAGGCGACCGAAGCCGTCAAGAACTCCTGAGCCCTCCGGTGACGGGCGGGGGCGGTCCCGAGTGATCAGGGCATCGACCGGGACCGCCCCCGCCGGCTCACTTCGCCAGCGGGCCGAACTCCTTGCGGGTGTCCACCGGCTTGCCGAACAGCTGCCACCGCTCGCCCTTGAACCGCATCAGCTGCATCGTCTCGATCGGGAAGGCGTCATCGGACCCGGTCGAGAGCGTGACACCGGGCAGCAGCATGCCCACCTCGACGTCCTTGAGGTTGCGCACCGCGTCCCGCAGCCCCTCCCTCGTCGGACACTTCATCCCGTCCAGTGCCTTGTGCAGGCTGGAGGCGGCGGCCCAGCCGTAGGCGTTGAGCTGGTTCGCCGGGTCGGAGTCGGGCGCGTGCTTGCGCAGCGCGTCCCGGTACGTCTTCATCTCCGCGTCGGCGGCCCACTGCGGATCGGCGGGGTCCTTGAAGTAGGTCGCCGAGACCACGCCTTGGACATTCTTGAACCCGACGGGCTTGAGCACGGTGGCGGACGAGGACACGTTGTTCACGATGTGCAGCGGATTCCACTTGGTGTTCTTGGCATCGGCGGCGAGAGCCTGGCTGCCGAACTTCGGCGTGGTGATGTCGAGCAGCACATCCGCCTTGGACCGGGCGAGGCTCGTCATCTGTGCCGAGACGGACGGGTCGGTGACCTCGTAGCTCTCCTCGGCGACCACCTTGATACCGCCGTCGGCGATGGCCGCCTTGAACCCGCCGAGCAGATCCTTGCCGAAGTCGTCGTTCTGGTAGAGGACGGCGACCTTGGCCTTGGGCTTCTCCTCCTTGAGGTACTTGGCGTACACCCTTGCCTCGGCGATGTAGTTGGGCTGCCAGCCGGAGGTCCACGGGTGGTCGCCGTCCGTGCCCCAGACGGACGCGCCGGTGGCGACGAAGGGCTGCGGCACCTTGCGCTTGTTGAGGTAGTCCCACACGGCGGCCGTGGACGGGGTGCCCAGGGTCTGGAAGACGGCGAAGACCTTCTCCTGCTCGACGAGTCTGCGGGCCTCTTCGACCGCCTTGGGCGGCTGGTAGCCGTCGTCGCGCACGGTGAAGTCCACCGTGCGGCCGTCGATGCCGCCCTTTTCGTTGACGTGCTTGAAGTAGGCGCTCACACCCTTGCTGATCGTGCCGTAGGCGGAGGCCGGTCCCGACAGCGGGTAGATGCCGCCGAGCTTGATGGTCTTGTCGGTGATTCCGGTGGTCTGCTGGCCCCGGCACGCTCCGTCGGCGGCGGCGTCCTTGTCTTCCTGCCCACGCTGGCTGTTGCAGGCTGTGGCGAGGAGCAGGGCGGCGGACGCGGCCGCGGCCGCCCGCAGAGTGGTCGTCTTGCGCATGTGGTTCATTCCTTTTCCGTGCGGGGCGGTGCGCCCACGGGTTCGGCATCGACAGGTGCGGGATCCGCCGGGGCGGGGGGCGCGGAGGGTTCGGAGTGGGGCGTCAGGTCGTCGGCGGCGGGCGCGGAGGACCCGGACTCAGGCATCCCCTCATCAGCCGCGAGCTCGGAGGACCCGGACTCAGGCGTCCCGTCGTCGACCGGGAGCGCGGAGGACCTGGACTCAGGCATCCCCTGATCGGCGGCGGGCTTGGTGGCGCGGGTGAGACGACTGGCGGCGACGCCTCGGAGACGGCCCGCCAGGCCGGCCAGTCCCGTCGGTGCCACGAACATCACCGCGATGATCAGCAGGCCGAACACCACACCCGGCGCCGCCTCGCTGATGTCCTGGGCCACGCTGGGCACGTACATCACGAAGGCCGCTCCCAGCAGCGGTCCGTACAGCGAGGCGAGCCCTCCGACCACCAGGCCGGCCAGCAGCGTGATGGACAGGACGAAACTGAACGAGTCGGGTGAGACGAAGCCGATCACCCAGGTGTAGACGCACCCGGAGACACCCGCGAACAGCGCGCTCCACGCGAAGGCGAGGGTCTTGTGGAGGGACAACCGCACTCCCATGACCTCAGCGGCGCTCTCGTTGTCCCGCATGGCGAGCAGGGCCCGGCCGACCCGGGACCGCAGCAGGTTGCGGGCGAGCAGCAGAGCCACCGCGGTGACGGCAAGGACAACGAAGTACGTCCACTGGTCCTCGGCCAGTCCGCTCCAGCCGGGCGCTTGCAGCTTGTCCACGGTCAGTCCCATGGAGCCGCCCGTCACGGGTTCGAGCCGCTTGAGCAGCGGTGGCAGGAACACCGCGAACGCGAGCGTGACCAGGGCCAGGTACAGCCCGCGCAGGCGCAGGGCGGGCACACCGAAACCGAGGCCGAGCAGGAAACACCCGACGGCCGCGACCGGCAGGGTGGCCAGGTGGCCGGTCTCGTAGCGGTCGAGCATGACCGCCGCCGTGTAGGCCCCTGCCGCGAAGAACGCGCCGTGCCCGAGGGAGATCTGCCCACCGAATCCGACCAGCAGGTTCAGTCCGGCCAGTGCCACGGCGTACAGCAGCACCATGGTCAACTGGAAGACCTGGAAGGGGGCGAAGTAGAACGGTGCGCCGAGGGCGAGGCCCGCTACGAGCAGCGCGGTGAGCGTGGCTCGCAGGTGGCGGGCGCGGTCGGTGCCGCGTGTCGCGGTGATGGTGCTCATGCGCGCTCCACCGCCGCCCGTCCGAACAGGCCCTGGGGCCGTACCAGCAACACCGCCAGGATGATCACCAGGGGTACTCCCACCTTCAGATCAGCACCGATCACGTCCACGTACGCCCCGGCCAGCGTCTCGGCGACACCCACGCACAGGCCGCCGACGACCGCTCCGACCGGGCTGTCGAAGCCACCGAGGGTGGCCGCGGCGAAGGCGTAGATCAGCACTCCGCCCATCATGTTGGGCTCCAGGAACAGCACCGGGGCGACGAGCACGCCCGACACCGCTCCGACCGTCGCGGCCAGCCCCCAGCCGAGCATCAGCACACGGCCGACCCGGATGCCCGACAGCCGGGCGGAGGCGGGGTTGCCGGCGACCGCCCGCATCACCAGGCCGACGGAGGTGTGCTGGAACAGCCCGTACAGCAGGCCCATCACGACGGCCACGATCGCGATGATCCCGAGGCTCGACCAGTCCACGTGCACCCCGCCCAGGTCGATCCCGCCGTCGGGGAAGGGCTGCGGAAAGTCCTTCACGGTGAACGACCAGATCAGGCCGGCCATCGCGTTGACGAAGATGAACAGGCCCACCGTGACGATCACCACCGTGAGCTCGGGCGCGTGCTGCACCGGGCGGATGACGATCCGTTCGACCAGCATGCCGCCGGCGAAGGACACCGCCAGGGTCACCGGCAGCGCCAGCCAGAACGACATCCCTGATGCCACGAGCTGCCATGCCACATAGGTGGAGATCATGGCGAGCTCACCCTGCGCGAAGTTGACGATCCCGGTGAACCGGTGGATCAGTACCAGGGCCAGCGCCAGGCTGGCGTAGACCGCGCCGGAGCCGACGCCTTCCACCACTTGCTGGAACAGTTCGGTCACGGCGCTCATCCGCCCTTTCCGGAGCGGACGGAGACACCGAGGTACACCTCGGCGACCTGCCCGTCCTCGCGGATCTCCTGGGACGGTCCGGACAGCACCAGGCGGCCGGCCTCCAGTACGTGGGCCCGGTGCGCGACATCCAGCGCGAGTTGGGCGTTCTGCTCGACGACGACCACGGTGGTGCGTTCCTCCTCGTTGACGGCACGGACGATCTCGAACAGCTCGCGCGTGACCAGCGGCGCGAGGCCCAGGGACGGCTCGTCCAGGAGCAGCAGCGAAGGCCGCAGCATCAGCGCCCTGCCGATGGCGAGCATCTGCTGTTCGCCGCCGCTGAGGCTGCCGGCGGCCTGGCGGGACCGCTGGCGGAGCTTGGGGAAGTAGCTATAGATGCGCTCCAGGTCGGCCGCGACGGCCGCGCGCTCGGGGCGGCCGTCGCGCCGCCACCGGCCGGTGCGCAGGTGGGCGCCGATGCGCAGGTTCTCCTCGACGGTCAGGTCGTTGAAGGTGCCCCGGCCCTCGGGGACGTGTGCGACGCCGAGCCGGGCGGTCTGCTCGGGCGAGCGGCTCAGCAGCTCCGTACCGTTCAGGGTCACCGAGCCTCGTCCGCGGACCATGCCGCACAGGGCTCTGAGCGTTGTCGTCTTGCCGGCGCCGTTCGGGCCGAGGATCGCGCACACCTCGCCGCGGGCGACGGAGAAGTCGAGTCCCTGGAGCACGCGGGCCTGGCCGTATCCGGCGTGCAGGTCGGCGACCTGCAGGAAGTCCGGCTCCGCGGTCGCCTGCGCGGCCTCGGTGTCGGTCCTCTTGGTGCTCTTGGTGCTCTCGGTGCTCTCGGTGGCGGGTTCCGTCATGCCGCCACCCCCAGGTACGCCTCGATGACCGCGGGATCGCGCTGGATCTCCTCCGGCGGGCCCTCGGCGATCTTGCGTCCGAATTCGAGGCAGACCACCTTGTCGCACAGGCCCATCACGAACCCCATGTGGTGTTCGACCACCACGAGTGTGAGGTCGAACTCCTGGCGGACCGACCGGACCAGATCCGCGAATTGGTCGACCTCGCCGTGGCTGAGTCCGTTGACGGGTTCGTCGAGCAGCAGCAGGCGGGGCCGTACGGCGAGTGCCCGGGCGAGTTCGACCCGTTTGAGAGTTCCGAACGGCAGCCCGGAGGCGGGGTGGTCGGCGACGTCCGCCAGGCCGAGATCCCGGAGCAGGTCGTCCGCCTGATCACGTAGTTCCCGCTCCTCCCGCCGGACGCGGGGCAGCCGGAGCGCCGCGGCGAGGTGTCTCGTGCGCCCCCGGCTGTGGGCGCCGACCATGACGTTCTCCCGGACCGTGAGCCGTGGGAACAGACCAAGGTTCTGGAAGGTGCGGGCGATGCCGCGCCCGGCCACGGAGTGCGGCGGGAGGGCGAGCAGGTCCTCGTCCTCGAACCGCACCGTCCCCGCATCAGGGGTGCAACGCCGGGTGAGGCAGTTGAACAAGGTGGTCTTGCCGGCGCCGTTCGGGCCGATGAGCCCCACGGCGGTGCCCGGCTCGACGGTGAACGCGACACCGTCCAGTGCCGTGATCCCGCCGAAGCGCACGCTGATACCGTCGACCGCGAGCATGTGTGACGCCCCTTCCGAGGTGCTGGGGGGTGGGCGAGCGTCACAGTAGGTGGGAGCCTTCCGCACGCACATTGGGTGCGAGCACCCAACTTCGCGACCACCGACTTGTGCGCCGCGCCCAGCTCCCCCGACCTGTCGCCCGCCGAGCCTGTTGACGGGACACGAGGAGTGCGGCGACGATCGGCCTCATGCCTCGCGGACCCGACCTCGGCGCCCCCGCCCTGACCGAGCCCCTCAGACGGGAGCGGCGCCGGATCCTGCACGCGGTCCAGGACCGGCTCGAGGACGTGTCGAAGACCGCCGTCGCGGTCATGCGCACGGAGATCCCGTCCTACGCGCTGCAGGACGAGCGGTTCTTCGACGACGTACGGGACCAGGTCCTCACGCACTACCGGATGCAGCTGGCCGCGCTGGCCGGCGACCGGGACATCGCCCCCGAAGACCTGGTCTTCAGCCGGGCGGCGGCCATGCGCAGAGCACGCGCGGGGTTCGCCCTCGAGGACTGGATCAGTGCCTTCCGGGTCGGTCGGCAGGTGCTGTGGGACGCGCTGCTGGACTGCGCGGGCACGTCCTCCGAGGCACAGCAGGCCGCGCTGTCCCTCGTCACACCGCTGATGCGGTACGTCGACTACGCCAGCACCCATGCCGCGCAGGCCTATGTCGAGTTCGAACAGCACGTGGTGGCCGACGCGGACCGGGAGCGCCGGGATCTCCTGGACCAGCTTCTGGCCGGTACGGCACCGACGCGGGGTCCACTGCTCGCGGCGGCGCAGGCGTACGGCATCGGACCGCGCTCGCCGATGATGGCGGTCGTGGCGGTGTGCGTGGGCGACACCCGCACCGGAGACCTCACCTCGGCCGAGCACGGCTACGCGACCAGCGCGTCCATCGGCATCGCGGGGCCCTGGGCCGGCCGCACCCTGGTCGTGGTACGCCACGGCGAGGTGGTGGCCGTGCCCGTGGTCCGCACCGGCATGGACGCGGAGGACATCTGTAGCTACTTCGAGGCGGTGCAGCGAAGGCTCGCGCGCGAGGGGACCATGCTCTCCATGGGCATCAGTACCGTCGCCAAAGGCGCTGGTGAGCTGCCGCGCGCTTACGAGGAGGCACGGGCCGCCCTCGACCTCGTGCCGAGCGGGGGCGGGGTGGCGGCGCTGCCGCGCCTGTCCCCCTTCGACTACCTGGCGCTCCGCGCGGACGACCTCGCGCGTCAGCTGGTCGATCCCCGCGTGCGTGCGCTGCTGGAGGACGACCGCAGGCGTGGCGACACGCTGGCGGCTACGATACGGGCCTTCGCGGAGGCCGATCTCAACCTGCGGCTGGCCGCCGACCGGCTGCGGGTGCACCACAACACGGCCCACTACCGATTGCGCCGGATCGAGGAACGCACCGGGCGCAATCCGCGCCGGATCGCCGACCTCCTGGAACTGCTGGTCGCCCTCGCCATCCGCGACGGCGCCGGGGAAGGTGAGATTCGCCAGTGAGCGGCATCGTGGAGCCCGCCGGGGCCGAGGCGGCACGTCAGTTGCCGGACCAGCGCCCGGGCACGGGTCTGCCGGAGGCTCCCACCGGGCAGAACCGGACGGTCAGGAACGCGCTTCTCGACGCCGCGCTGGAGGTGTTCACCGAGCGCGGTTACGCCGACGCCGGTCTCACCGAGATCGCGGCGCGCTCCGGCATCCCGGTGGGCAGCCTCTTCCAGCACTACGGGGGGAAACGAGGGCTTTACCTCGCTCTTTGGGAGGAGTTCCGGGAGGAACAGGAGCGCCGGACCGCGGCCACGCTGTCCGTCGAGCGTGGCCGCGGCGTGGACGACCCCCTCGCCCTTTTCGTGGCGGGAG
This sequence comes from Streptomyces sp. STAM6, assembly GCF_054963715.1. NCBI lineage: Bacteria > Bacillati > Actinomycetota > Actinomycetes > Kitasatosporales > Streptomycetaceae > Streptomyces > Streptomyces sp. STAM6. Next base: position 25,929 of record NZ_JBUEFZ010000054.1, read on the forward strand.
CCAGGGCCTATCTGGAGGGCGCCTGGGACAACCGGCGGTTCGGCAGACTTCTCGCGGAGGATGACGGACCCACGGGCTTCGACGCCCTGCGCCGCCAGTGGGACCGCGCCTGGGTGCGGCGCAACGCACGGCTCCTCGAAGTCGACGAGAAGCGCCGCGCCGGCCGGGTGCGGGTGCGGGTGCTGACCACCGTCATCGGCGGGGCCGCACGCGAACTGGGCGACTGCGTGGACGAGGGAGAGGCCCGGGAGATCGTCGACGAGGTGTGCGGCATTCTCACGCACCTTTCGGCCGCACCCGGCTGAGCCGCCCGGGGGGGGGCGGCTCGGTGAGGGGTCTCACGGGAGTGCCCCCGCAGGGATTCCGTCCCCGGCCCTCGTCGGCGACCGCAGCGCACCGGCGGGTCGCCCACATGGGTCGGGAACGGGCCAGGGGCAAGGGCGAAGCCCTGCGGGTAGGCGATCCGTTCAGACACCTGCCGTGTCCGCGACTTCGTGGGCCTTCGTCACCAGTGCGTCGATGCGCTCTGCGGTCGGTGTCCCAGACGCGGCCTTGTTCCGCGGTTCGTCCATCGCGCGGCGCATGACGCCCTCCCCGATGATCGCGATCTTCCACAGTCCCATCGCGTGCCAGTAGCCCAGTGCCGTCAGGTCTCGTCCCGACCCCGCCGAGTAGGCCGCAACGAGTTCTGCACGGGACGGGAAGCCGTCGAGAGCCGTCGCGACGAAGTCGCCCGAGGTGTTCTCGCCCTCGGCCGGCCAGTAGGCCAGCAGGCTGCCCATGTCCGCCAAGGGGTCCCCCAGCGTCGACAGCTCCCAGTCGAGCACCGCGGTCACCTCCCCGCTGCCGTGGGAGGAGATGACGTTGCGCAGATGGAAGTCGCCGTGTACGAGGGTCAGTTCGCGCTGCTCCGGCACAGCCGCGACGAGTCGCCGGGTGAGGTCGTCCAGAGCGGGCAGCTCGCGGGTCCTGGATCTCTCCCACTGGGCCGACCACCGTTTGAGCTGACGCTGCGCGTACGGCTTGTGGCCGGCCAGACCGGTCAGCCCGGTCGCCTCGAGATCGACCGCGTGGATCTTCGCCAGCGTCCGCGGCAACGACATCCCGATCGCCCGGCGGCGTTCGGGCGTCAACGACCGCGCGACCGACATCTTGTCCACGACCTCGCCGTCCACGAACTCCATGAGCAGCAGTGGGACGTCGGTCACGGCGGGATCCTCGGTGAGCCCGAGCACGCGCGGGGTCGGGACGGCGGTGCTCTCCAAAGCGGTCAGAATCCGCGCCTCGCGTGCCACGTCGTGCGCCGAGACCAGCAGGCGGCCCAGCGGTGGGCGCCGCAACACCCATCTGCGGCCCTTCTGGTCCTGTACGAGATATGTCAGATTCGACTGGCCCAGCCCGATCCGATCGAAGGCCAAGGGCCCGGCGTAGTCGACGCCGAGGGCCGCGAACCAGCGGCTCACCGCCCCGACGTCGATTCCGGCGATTTCCGC
>NZ_JBUEFZ010000055.1:0-27047 GCF_054963715.1 Streptomyces sp. STAM6
TAGACGAAGGAGTCGAGCACGCGGCCCAGGGTCCGGTCGAAGATCTCGTCGGGGTCGACGGGCTGGAGCCCGGCCTCGGCGAGGACGGCGGCCAGTCGCGGGTAGGCGCCTCCCGCGACCTGGCGCTGCAGATAGGCGCCGCGTACGGCCTGTTCCTGCTCCTCCGACCAGGGCAGGGAGCGGGCCCGCTCGGCGATGGCGATCTCGTTGGCCACATTGGCCATCACCGTGCCGTTGACCGTCGCGATGAGCTCCATCTTGGTGCCGCCGGGCAGGTCGAGGCCGTCGAGGCGGCCGAGGCAGTACTCCAGGAATCGCAGGGCGTTGGGACCGAAGGCGTATCCGGTCGACATCAGCCGGATCACCCACGGGTGGCGGCGCAGGATCGCCCGCGCCTGGCGGGCCAGGTCCAGCATGTCGGCCCGCCAGTCGCCGCCCGCAGCGTCGGGCGCGTCGGGCAGCTCGTACTCACCGCTGACGTGGTCGACCATCAGCTCGAAGAGGTCTTCCTTGCGCGGCACGTAGTTGTAGAGCGACATGGTTCCGCAGCCCAGTTCGCCGGCGACACGGCGCATGGAGACCGCGTCCAGGCCGTCGGCGTCGGCGAGCCGCACGGCCGCCGCCGCGATGTCCGCGCGGCTGTACGCCGGTCTGGGGCCGCGGCCCGTGCGCTCGGGGCGCGCCCAGATCACTTCCGGTTCGGCAGCTCGGCCCGCCATTGATCATCACCTCGCCACCATCCTAGTTACGTACAGCGTACGTAGTGGGGTATGGTCCCCCCATGACTACTACGTACGCTGTACTTAGTGAGGGTCTGGAGAAGCGGTTCGGCGAGGTTCGGGCCCTGCGCGGGCTGGATCTGGCGGTGCCGGAGGGCACGGTGTGCGGGGTGCTCGGCCCGAACGGGGCGGGCAAGACCACCGCCGTCAGGGTCCTGACGACGCTCGTACGGCCCGACGCGGGTTCCGCGCGGGTCGCCGGCCACGACGTGGTGCGGGACCCGGCGGGTGTGCGCCGCCGGATAGGCGTCACCGGGCAGTACGCCTCCGTCGACGGCGACCTGACCGGCGCCGAGAACCTGCGGCTGTTCGCCCGGCTGCTGCGCGCGCCGCGTGCCCGGGCCGACGAACTCCTGGAGCGGTTCGGCCTGACGGACGCGGCCGGCCGGCCCGCCCACACCTACTCGGGCGGCATGCGCCGGCGCCTGGATCTCGCGGCGAGCCTGCTCGTGCGGCCGCAGGTGCTCTTCCTGGACGAGCCCACGACCGGGCTCGACCCGCTCAGCCGCCAGGAGATCTGGGACGCGGTGCGCGAGCTGGCGGACAGCGGTACGACCGTGCTGCTGACCACGCAGTATCTGGAGGAGGCCGACCAACTGGCCGACGGCATCGTGCTCGTCGACGAGGGCAGGGTCGCGCACAGCGGCTCCCCGGCCGAGCTGAAGGCGCTGATCGGCGGGTACGCGCAGGTCGTCGTCGCCGACCCGGCGGGGCTGCCCGCCGCCGCGGGCGTGCTCGACCGGCTCACCGGCACCGAGCCGGCGCTCGACGCCGAGGCCCGCACCGCCGGTGCCGTCACCACCGACCCGACACTCACCCTGCCCCGCATCGTCCGGGAACTCGACGCGGCCGGCGTCCTCGTCGTCGACGCCACCCTCCGCCCGCCCACCCTCGACGAGGTGTTCCTCCGCCTCACCCGCCGGAGCAAGGAGCTTGCCGTATGAGCGCGATCGTCCACGACGGAGCCGCGGTGCTGGGCCGCCACCTCCAGCGGATCAGGCACGCACCCGCGATCGTCGTCATGACGCAGACCATGCCGATCGTCTTCCTGCTGTTCTTCGGGTACGTCTTCGGCAGCGCGCTGGCGATGCCCGGGGACGAGTACCGCGCCTATCTGGTGCCGGGCCTGCTGGTCGCGACGGCCGCGAACGGCATCATGACCGGGATGTTCACCGCCGCCCAGGACTCGCACCGGGGCGTCATGGACCGCTTCCGCACGATGCCGATGAGCCGCGCGGCCGTGCCGCTCGGGCAGGCGGCCGCCGATCTGCTGACCACGGCCGTGGGACTGGTGCCGCTGATGCTGGTCGGACTGGCCATGGGCTGGCGGATCGAGGGCGGAGTGCCGACGGCGGCGGGCGCCTTCGGACTGCTGCTGCTGTTCCGGTTCGCGACCACGTGGGTGGGCATCCTGCTCGGACTCGCGTCACGCAGCGAGGAGGCGGCGGGCCAGCTGGGCAGCGCCACGTTCATGCTGCCGCTGCTGTCCAACGCGTACATCCCGACCGGCAACCTGCCGGGCTGGCTGCGGACGATCGCCGAGTGGAACCCCATCTCGGCGGTGACGACCGCGGTGCGGGACCTCTTCGGCAACGCCGCGGTCCCCGAGGGCGCGGCCTGGCCGGTGGCCCATCCCGTCGCGGGCGCCCTGGGGTGGTCCCTCGCCCTCCTGGCGGTGTGCGTGCCGCTCGCGGTGCGCAAGTACGCCGCGCGGGGGTGACAAGGATGGTGCGTACACGGTAGTCAGGCTGCCATGAGCACTCAGCCCCTCCCCCTCGAAGGGATCACGGTCGTCGCCGTCGAGCAGGCCGTCTCGGCGCCCTTCGCCACGCGCCAGCTCGCCGATCTGGGCGCCCGGGTCATCAAGATCGAGCGCCCGGACGGCGGGGACTTCGCCCGCGGCTACGACACCGCCGCGGCCGGTCTGGCCTCGCACTTCGTCTGGTGCAACCGCGGCAAGGAGTCGGTGGCCGTGGACCTCAAGGACCCGCGGGGCATCGCGCTCGTGCGCCGGCTGATCGCCGGGGCCGACGTGTTCGTGCAGAACCTGGCGCAAGGGGCGGCGGCGCGGCTCGGTCTGGACGCGGCGACGCTCTGCGCGGCGCACCCGCGGCTGGTCGCGGTGGACATCTCCGGCTACGGGGCGGGCGGTCCCTACGCGCACAAGCGGGCGTACGACATGCTCGTCCAGTGCGAGGCGGGCCTGGTGTCGGTGACCGGGACACCGGAGCAGCCGGTGAAGGCGGGCGTGCCGGCGGCCGACATCGCGGCGGCCATGTACGCGTTCTCGGGTGTGCTGGCCGCGTTGCTGCGGCGGTCGGCGACGGGACTGGGCGGGCCGGTGGAGATCTCGATGCTGGAGTCGCTCGCCGAGTGGATGGGACATCCGCTGCACCACGGGATGCACGGCGGCACCGCCCCCGCGCGCACGGGCGTGGCCCACGCGGTCATCTCTCCCTACGACGCGTACCGCACGGCGGACGGCGGCCAGGTGCTGCTGTCCGTGCAGAACGACCGGGAGTGGCGGCGGCTGGCCGAGCAGGTGCTCCGGCAGCCCGAGCTGGGCGACGATCCGGTGTTCGCCACGAACACCGCGCGGGTGGCGCACCGGGAGAAGACGGACGCGGTGGTCGCGGGGGCGCTGGCGGAGCTGGGCACGGCGGAGGCGATCGAGCGGCTGGAGGCGGCGGGGATCGCGTGTGCCCGGCTGAACACGGTGGCGGATGTGGCCGCCCATCCGCAGCTGGCGGCGCGTGACCGCTGGCGGGAGGTGGATTCCCCGGTGGGGCCGCTGCGGGCGATGCTGCCGCCGATCACCCTGCCGGGCGGGCCCGAGGCGCGCATGGGCGCGGTACCGGAGCTCGGTGCGCACACGGACGCGGTGCTGCGGGAGCTGGGGCTGCCCGCGGAGGAGCTGGCGCTGCTGCGCGACGACGGCGTCGTCGCCTGAGCGGGGAACGGGATACGGGCGGGCGCGGGAGTCCGACGGTCCGTTCGGGGTCCGAGGCTTCTCGGACGGGGGCCGGAAGGACGGGGTTGGGGGATCCCGGTCCGGGATGGGGGGTCCCGGTCGGGATCGAGGCGGATCCGGGGGAGGTGACGGAGGGGCCGACCGGTCGGCGGGCCGCGAGCGGGGCGGGTGCGCGTGACGCGGCACGTGAGCCCGGCGGTTCCGGTCGGAGTCCCTCCGCCCGGTCAGCCGTGGTTGCCGAACAGCGAGCGTCGCAGTCGGCGCAGCGGCGCGAAGAGCGAGACACGCGCGCTCTTGCTCCGCCGGGTGTGTGCGACATCACGCGTCGTCAGCTCACGCATCAGGGACGTCGCCTCGGCCGCCTCACGCTGCGGGACGGCTGGGCCGCCGAGCACCGAGAGATGGCGGTCGAGGCGCGAACTCGTCGCGCTGCTCCCGCAGGTGATGGCAGGCACACGTGGCCTGCTACGCACTGTTATCTGTTCCATGTCACTCCCCACCCGTACAAGGGCACCCGGCCCGGGCCACGTTAACCCTATCGTCCCCGCATCACACCCGTGTATCCCGGTGATGGGATTCACCGCACACGTACGGGGATTGACGATTACGCTCCGAATCTGACTGGTTCCAGGGTGAGTTGGACAGGCTCCACCCGTCCGTGACAAGTGCTGTTCAAGGGGGCCGCAGGGGCCGCCCGTTGAGATAACTTGGAGGGGTTTCCGCCGTAGTGTCGCACCACCGCGAAGAGGGGGACGCACTGTGACGCATCAGTCGGACGGGGCGGGCGGCGAACGGTTGGTAGCGGGGCGTTACCGCCTGCTGGGCCCCCTCGGCGAGGGCGGCATGGGCGTCGTGTGGCGCGCCCGCGACGAGGTCCTCGGCCGTGAGGTCGCGGTCAAGGAGGTGCGCGCGCCGGCCGGGCTCGACGGCGCGGACGAACGGCGGCTGTACGCGCGGCTGGAGCGGGAGGCCTGGGCGGCCGCCCGGATCTCGCACCGCAACGTCATCACCGTGTACGACGTGGCGAACGAGGACGGCCGGCCCTGGATCGTGATGGAGCTGGTCCGCGGGCTGACGCTGTCCGAGACGCTCGACGCGGAGGGGCCGATGCCGCCCCGCCAGGCCGCGCGGATCGGGTCCGAGGTCCTGGCGGCCCTGCGGGCCGCCCACGGGGCGGGGGTGCTGCACCGGGACGTGAAGCCGGGCAACGTCCTGCTCGCCAACGACGGCCGGGTCGTGCTGACGGACTTCGGGATCGCCATGGTGGCGGGGACGACGAACCTGACGATCACGGGGGAGCTGATCGGCTCCCCCGAATTCCTCGCACCCGAACGCGCACTGGGACGGACGCCGGGGCCGGAGTCCGATCTGTGGTCGCTGGGTGTGCTGCTGTACGCCGCGGTGGAGGGCAATTCGCCGTTCCGTCAGGACACCCCGCTGAGCACACTGCGCGCCGTGGTCGACGAGGAACTGCCGCCGCCGCGCCGGGCGGGCGCGCTGGCGCCGGTGATCGAGGGGCTGCTGCGCAAGGACCCGGACGTACGGATGTCCGCCGACGAGGCGGAGCGGCAGCTGCGCGTGGTGGGCGCGGGCGGTACGGCGGGTACGACGCCGCTCGGGTCACCGGGCGGCTTCGCGCCGACCGTCCCGGCCTTTCCGGGCGGCGAGGGCCGGGACCGGGGCACGCCCTCGCCGTCGGGCGCGGGCGCGACCGCCGCGCAGGGGGCGCCGCCGGAGCGTTCACCGCGCGCGGGGCTGGTGCTCGCGGCGGGCGTCGCCGCCCTCCTGCTGGCGGTCGGCGGTCTGGTGTACACCCTGCTGCGCGACGGCAACGACGGCACCGCCGGTGGCGGGACGAGCTCGTCGCAGGCGGCCGACCCGAGCGGGGGGACGCGGACGGACGGAGGCACACCGACCGACAGCGGTGCGAGCAGCGACGCGGCCGGTACGTCCACCCCCGGAACCTCTCCGCCGCCCGCGACGAGCAGCCACACGCCGAGCACTCCCCCGCCCGCGCAGACGGTGCACGTGTACGCGCAGGCGGTGCGGGACGGCTACCGGGGTCCGTGCCCGCCCCCGGAGGGGCAGGCACCGGCGTTCACCGCGACGATCACGGTCGGCCGTACGCCCGCCTCCGTCGGGTACCGGTGGGTGACCGAGAGCGGGGAGAGTTCCGGCTCGGGGTGGCGGACGCTGGAGTTCGGCTCCGGGGACGGCACGCGGAAGCGGGTCGAGCACACGGAGCTGACGTACAAACGGGGTGAGACGCACCACGACCGGGTCCGGGTGGAGGTCCGGAGCCCGGTCGGGGCGCGGTCGGGCTGGATGGGCTTCACGGTGACGCGCGAGGACGAGACCCCGACGGACGGTGCCTCGTCGCCGACGGCGCCGGTTACGCCGCGGCGCTGAAGACGGGCAGGTAGCCGCCGGACTGTCCGCCGGCGGTGGGGTGGTACGACTCGCCGATGTTGAGCCAGTTCACGCTGTGGAGCCAGGACGCGCCCGAGCAGATTTCGTGGCCGGTGAAGGCGGGGGTGACGTCCGCCCAGGTGTAGCCGTGGTCGGCGGCGCGCTTGGCGGTGGCCGCGTTGAGGTAGTCGGCCGCGTCGTTGATGGCGCGGCGTTCGTTCTCGCTGAGGCCGGCGACGCAGGTGCCGCCGAGCTTGTAGAAGCGGGGGTAGCCGAGGACGACGACGTGGGCGGAGGGGGCCTTGGTGCGGATCGCCGAGTACACCGAGTCCAGCCGGCCGGGCAGGGTGGTGTCGACGAAGCCCTTGGCCTGGTTGATGCGGGAGATGCAGGTGGCCTCGGACTGGAGTACGCAGGTGGTCATCACATCGGCGAATCCGGCGTCGTTGCCGCCGATGGTGATCGAGACGAGATCGGTGGCGGAGGAGAGCGGTCCGAGCTGGCTCGCCGTCACATCACCCGTACGGGCGCCTGAGCAAGCGGTGAACGCGAAGGTCGAGGGGGAGTTGGCCGACGCCCAGAGGCGGGGATAGGCGCGGGTGCTGCGCTTGCAGTTGCCGCTCGCGCTGTCGTAGCTGCCGGCGCCGACTCCTGAGGAGTACGAGTCGCCGAGGGCCACGTAGTCGAGGGCTGCGGCCGACGAGTCGGCCTGCGCCGGGCCCGCACCGGTGAGGGTGAGGGCGGCGCCGAGCAGGAGTGAGGTCGTGAATGCCGCGGCTCGGGACAGTTTCATGGAACCTCCCTTTAGCAGGATTTCTGCCTAAAATTTTCGTAGCAGCCTGCTGTGTCCATGCCAATACTTGCGGCACCCCGGGGTTGACGGCGCGTCAGGGGCGCACGCAGCATGGAGGCCGGACATCCGGCACTTTGGGGGCAAGTCGCCGATGAGAACGGTGAATTGGCGGCACGACACCCCACTCGTCCTCGCGGGAGGATCGGTGGCCGTAGCGGCGGTGGGGGCCGCACTGGCGGCCGCCGGACTGGACTCGCCGCTGCGTGCTCCGTTCGGGTTGTTCTTCCTGATCGCCGCACCCACCCTGGGGTTCGCCGCGGCGCTCCACCGGCTTCGACCGGCCATCCGGGCGGTGCTCGCCGTCGCCGGCGGCGCGGCGGTCGACCTGACGGTGGCTCAGGCGATGCTGGCCCTCCACGTCTGGTCACCCGGGGGCGGGGTCGCGGCCGTCGCCGCGCTCTCCGTACTGCTCTCCCTGACACCCCTGGCGCGCTCCCGGCGGACGGCCGAACCGGACTGACACACTTCCCCTTCGGCGTCCGGGAATTCAAGATCGCATTTTCCGTCGCACAGATTTACGTATGCGGCACGGAATGATCCCCTTCCGTTTCGCCGCCCCCGGATTCGTTCATGATCCTGAATTCAACGCGGAACTGCACGACGCCCGACGGCGTCTTTCGCCACGGATGCCGAAGCGGTACCGAAAACGTAAAAACGTGAGCCTCGGCCCAGCTCTTGCCATACAGTCCCAATTATCAATACCGTCGTACATCCACCCGCAAAGGTCCATCATGTACAGCGGCTCAGGGGAGGGCTCGAACGTCGCGATGGATCCGGAGCGGGGCGCGGTAGGGGGTGACTTTCGTGCCAGGGCCCGTGCGCCCGGCGCGATCCGAAGGCACCCCACAGGGGGGTGCCGTGCTCGGTGACCGCACTTGTGCCGAGTCGCAGTTACGCGCGCGGCCAGAAATTCCGACTCACCCTTTCCGTACGGAGACCGATTCCGTCATGACCGGGTGAGAACAACCCCCCTTTCGAACCGGACACTCATCCGGACCGCCCGGGGGCGGGCGGTCCACCGGACGAGAGGGAAATGACTCATGAGCTCCTTCCTGCGCCCGGCCGTCGGTGGAACCACCGACACCGTCGCGTCCGCCGACACCGAAGCCAGTGAGATATCGGCCCAGTACCGGGCGATCACCTCCCACCTGGCGATCACGCCGCCCGTCAGTGTGGTGATCCCCGCCATGAACGAGGCGGAGAACCTTCCGTACGTCTTCAAGACCCTGCCCGACTGGATCCACGAGGTGGTCCTGGTCGACGGCAACTCCACCGACAACACCGTCAACGTCGCCCGCGAACTCCGGCCCGACGTCAAGGTCGTCAAGCAGGTCGGCAAGGGCAAGGGCGACGCCCTGATCAGCGGCTTCGCCGCCTGCACCGGCGACATCATCGTCATGGTCGACGCGGACGGCTCGGCCGACGGGCAGGAGATCGTCTCCTACGTCTCCGCCCTCGTCGGCGGCGCCGACTTCGCCAAGGGCTCGCGGTTCGCCAACGGCGGCGGCACCGACGACATGACCCCGATCCGCCGACTCGGCAACTGGGCGCTGTGCACCCTGGTCAACCGCAAGTTCGGCGCCCGCTACACCGACCTCTGCTACGGCTACAACGCCTTCTGGCGCCACTGCCTCGACAAGATCACCCTGGACTGCACCGGCTTCGAGATAGAGACCCTCATCAACATCCGGGTGGTCAAGGCCGGGCTCCGCGTCCAGGAAGTGCCCAGCCACGAGTACCTGCGCATCCACGGCGTCAGCAATCTCAACGCCGTACGCGACGGCATACGGGTCCTGAAGGTGATCCTCCAGGAGAAGGGCGTCCACCGCTCCGCCCGCCGCCGCACGGCGAACTTCTCGGTCAATGTCCCCCGGGGAGAGGTGTCTTGAGCGACCGCAGGTTCTCCGTGGTGATCTGTGCCTACACCGAGGACCGCTGGGACGACATCCTCGCGGCCGTCGACTCGGTACGGCACCAGTCACGGCCCGCCCTCGAAACGCTGCTCGTGGTCGACCACAACACGGCGCTGCTCGAACGGCTGGACAGGGAGTACAAGGAACGGTCGGAGCGGGAGGAGGTGCGGGTGCTCGCCAACGCGGGCCCCCGCGGCCTGTCCGCCGGCCGCAACACCGGGATCGCCGCCGCCCGGGGCGACATCGTGGCCTTCCTCGACGACGACGCCGTGGCCGAACGGGACTGGCTGCGGTGGTTCGACACGGCGTACGACGACCCGCGGGTGATGGCCGTCGGCGGGCGGACCGTGCCCGCCTGGGCATCGGGGCGGCGCCCGGTCTGGTTCCCGGAGGAGTTCGACTGGATCGTCGGCTGCACCTACCGGGGACTGCCCCGCGGCCGGGTGCGGGTGCGCAACGTACTCGGCGGGAACGCCTCGTTCCGGCGGACCGCGTTCGACGCGGCGGGCGGCTTCGCCACCGGCATCGGCCGCGACGGCGACAAACGGCCGCTGGGCTGCGAGGAGACCGAGCTCTGCATCCGGCTCGGCAGGGCCCTGCCGGACGCGGTGCTGCTCATCGACGACCGGGCGGTGATCCACCACAGGGTCCCGGCCGCCCGGGAGACGTACCGGTACTTCCGTACCCGCGCCTACGCCGAGGGGCTCTCCAAGGCGCTCGTCGCCCGGAGCGTCGGCGCGGACAAGGGCCTGGAGACCGAGCGGCAGTACACGACACGGGTGCTGCCGGTCGGGGTGGTGCGCGGTCTGCGTGACTTCGTACGGGCCCGGCCGGGCGGCGCGGGCCGCGCGGGCGCCATCGTCACCGGCGTCGCGATGGCCGCCGGGGGCTACGCACGCGGCACCTGGCGGGCGCGGCGCGAGGGCGCCGCCACGTTCGCGTACGGGCCGATCACGGAAGCACCGGACGGAGGCGCCGCATGACCGGTCCCGTGCCGATCCTCATGTACCACGCCGTCGGGCCGGAGCCCGCGAAGGCGGCGTACGGCCTGTCCGTCTCGCCCGAGGCGTTCGCCGAGCAGATGGAGGTGCTCGTCCAGCGCGGCTTCACCCCGGTCACGACGGCACGACTGGGCGACGCCTGGCGGGGCGGGACGGCACTGCCGCACCGCCCCGTGCTGATCACCTTCGACGACGGGTACGAGGGGGTGCACCGGTACGCCCTGCCCGTGCTCGCCAAGTACGGCTTCGCGGCGACCCTGTTCGTCTCCACGGGGTGGCTGCGCGGCGCCCACCACGAGGGCGGCGCCCTGGACACCATGCTCGACTGGGACCAGGTGCGCGACCTGGCCGCGGCCGGCACGGAGATCGGCGGTCACACCCACACCCATCCCCAGATGGACCAACTCGACGACGACCGGCTCCGGTTCGAGACGGTCCGCTGCCGGCAGATCATCGCCGACGAGCTGGGTGCCGCGCCGGTCTCCTTCGCCTATCCCTACGGCTATTCCAGCCGGCGGGTGCGGCGCAGCGTCCGGGAGTCCGGGTTCGCCCAGTCACTGGCCGTGGGGAACGCGCTGGCGCGACGCCGACAAGGGCCCTACGCGCTGGAGCGGGTGACGGTCCGGCGCTCCACCCGTCTCACGGAGTTCGAACGGATGGTCGAGGGCCGGGCCGTCGCCCGGACGTTCGCCGGGGACCGGGCGCTGACCAAGGGGTACGCGCTCGTCCGCCGGGCGCGGCGGGCCGGCGCCGTGCTGGTCCGAAGGCGTACATAAACACCGTGCGGGGAGAGGCCGGGTGCCGGATCATGGGCTCATGTCTGTCAACCCTCATGAGGCCCTGCCGATCCGGCTCACCGTCGACGACAGCGATTCCCCGGCCGACGTCGTCGACGCGCTGTTCCTCGGGCGCTTCGCGACGGGCGAGCAGCCGTACTCGCACAGCGCCACCATCGAGCGCGTCAAGCCCGGCGCGAGCCTGCTGCCGCCGGGCGCCTCGGTGCTGCGCGCGGCCCGTGACGACGACCGCAGCGCCACCCTCGCCGAGGGCGACGGGTGGACGCTGCTGGTCTCGCGCTGGAACCGGGGCGCCGATGTGACGGTGACCGCGGTCGACTCCGAGCTGGCGCAGAAGATCCTCGGGCAGGCGACGGACGGCGCGCAGGACGAGCCCGAGCCCCAGCCCGAGAACGTGACCATGGGGTTCTGGTACGTGTCGCCGCGTCGCGGCCCGCACCGCACCACCCGGCAGATCGCCGCCGGCACCTGGGACGAGGTGCGGCCCAACTACACCGCGCCGGTGGCCGAGGCGATGGACCGGCTGATGAAGGTCACCCCGGACGACATCGCGGGCCGGCTGCTGCTGCTGCACGGCCCGCCCGGCACCGGCAAGACCTCCGCCCTGCGCACCCTCGCCCGCTCCTGGCGGGACTGGTGCCAGGTGGACTGCGTGCTGGACCCGGAGCGGCTGTTCAACGACGTCGGCTATCTGATGGACATCGCGATCGGCGAGGACGACGGCACCGCCAAGGGCCGCTGGCGGCTGCTGCTCCTGGAGGACTGCGACGAGCTGATCCGCGGCGAGGCCAAGCACACGGCCGGCCAGGCACTGTCACGGCTGCTGAACCTGACCGACGGGCTGCTGGGCCAGGGCCGCAACGTCCTGGTGGGCGTCACCACCAACGAGGACCTGGAACGGCTGCATCCGGCGGTCGTCCGCCCGGGCCGCTGCCTGGCCCGCATCGAGGTGGGGCCGCTGACCCGGCCGGAAGCGGTGACATGGCTGGGCACCGACGAAGGCGTCGGCCGCGACGGCGCGACCCTCGCCGAGCTGTACGCACTGCGCCGGGGCACGGGCCCCGCCTCGATCCCGGACCAGCCCAAGGGCCCGGACGCGGGGCTCTATCTGTGACCGGAGCGCTCTCCTCCAGGGCGCTTCCTCCGCCGAAGGAAACGCCCTGGGGCGTGTTGCGGAAGTGGCGTCGTCCGCCCGGAGGGCGGGCGCGGGCAGACGGGACTTCCGAAACACGCCCTAATCCCCGTAGGCCACGCGCAGGGCGTCCGTCACCGCGGCCAGCGCGTCGGCGCGGGTGAGGCCCAGGCGGTGGGCCTCGGCCGCGTAGGTCGCCGCGGCCGAGGCGGCCTGGCGCTCCGCGGCGTCTCCGGCGGCGGCGACGAACGTCCCGTTGCGGCCGCGCGTCTCGATCACACCGTCGCCCTCCAGCGCCCGGTAGGCCTTGGCGACCGTGTTCGCGGCGAGGCCGAGCTGCTCGGCGAGGCCCCGGACCGTGGGCAGTTTGTAGCCGACCGGCAGCCGGCCGGAGCGGGCCTGGGCGGAGATCTGGGCACGGAGCTGTTCGTACGGGGCCGTGGCGGAGCCCGCGTCGATGGCGATCTTCAGGGTCACGGCCCGATTGTCCCCCACGTCCGGGAAATGGGGAGGCGGCCGGCGCGGGGGCACGCGTACCGTGCGGCTCCATGACCGTGATCGTGCGTGACTTCCGTCCGGAAGACGCCGGAGCCGTCGTCCGGGTGCGGCGTGCCGTGCTGCCCTTCGAGGGGACCACACCCCGGGCCGTGCTCTTCGGTGTCGAGTCGGCCCACCCGGCGAAGAGGTTCCGGCTGCTGGTGGCCGAGGAGGACGGTGAGGTCATCGGCACGGTGAACGCCGGCATGGCGTACGAGTCCGGTGACCCGACGCAGTCGTACGCGGACCCGCGGGTGTGTCCCGGCCACCGCGGCCGCGGCGCGGGCGGCCTGCTGCTGCGCACCGCCGAGGAGCACCTCGCGGCCCAGGGCGCGTCCCGTGTGTACGCCTGGGTCCTGGACCGCCCGGAGTTCCGGGCGTTCGCCGAGAAGCGCGGCTACCGGCCCACCCGCACGGCCCACCACCAGCGGCTCGACCTGACGGCCGGCCGGCTCCCGGAGCCTCCCGCGCCGCCTCCCGGCGTCGAGCTGCGCACCGGCGCCGACTACGCGGACGATCCGCGGCCGCTGTTCGAGGCCGACGCGGAGGTGACGTCCGACGAGCCGAGCGACATCGGCGCCGAGCTCGACGACTACGAGGACTGGCTGCGCCACACCTGGAACCACCCGCTGATCGACCGCGATCTGTTCACGGTCGTGACCGTGGACGGCGAGGTGGCGGCCTTCACCGCGGCACTCACGGACGGCGGGACCCGCTATCTGTCGGGCATGACGGGCACGATGCGCGCCCACCGGGGCAGGGGCCTGGCCAGGCTCGCCAAGGCCGACTCGCTGCGCCGGGCCCGCGCAGCGGGCTGCACCGAGGCGTACACCAGCAACGACGGTGCGAACGCGCCGATGCTGGCGGTGAACAAATGGTTCGGTTACGAGATCTGTGCGACGGAGGTGCGGCATGTCCGCGAGATGGGTTGACGTGGTGCTGGTGAAGGCCGGCCGGACGAAGATCCGCTACCCCGCCGAGGTGGTCGCCGACGACGGCGTCCGTCTCACCGTCCGCGCCCCGTGGGCCGGGGACGGGGTGCGTGACTTCGGGTTCGTACGGTTCGAGCCGGGCGACGTCTTCACCGAGCACTACTGGCGGGACCGGTGGTACGCGGTGAAGGAGGTGCGGACGGCCGACGGCACGCTCAAGGGCTGGTACTGCGACATCACCCGGCCCGCGGAGACCGGCGGCGTGACCGCCGACGGCGGAGAGGTGGCCGTCGAGGACCTGGACCTGGACCTGTGGGTCTCGGCCGACGGCTCGCGGATCGTCCGGCTGGACGAGGACGAGTTCGAGGCGAGCGGCCTGGCGGCCCGCGACCCGCACGCCGCGAGGGCCGCCCGGGAGGCCCTGGACGCGCTCGAACTGCTGGCCAGGAGCGGTGAATTCGGCTCTTTGCTCACCGGGAGCGGCTGACCCGGGCAAAATGGCCCGGAGACGCACGCAGCGGTACCGGCCGCGCGAGCACACGGAGGGTCGGGTGCTGCAGTACGACAAGGAATTCGACCCGGCCGTCAGTGGAGGCGGCGTCGTCGGCGACAGGTACGCTGCCGATGACGAGGTCTACGTCTTCGACGACGAAACCGTCGTACTGGCCGTGAACGTCGCCCTCAAGACGGGCCGGCCCCTGCTGCTCTTCGGGCCTCCCGGATCCGGCAAGTCGTCGCTGGCGCCCAATGTGGCCAGGGTCCTCGCGTGGGACTTCCACGCCCATGTGGTGACGGCCAGGACCGAGCCCGAGGATCTTCTGTGGCGGTTCGACGCACTGAAGCGGCTCAACGACGCCCAGGCCAAGAAGCTCAGGAACAACATCGAGCACTACTACACCAAGGGGCCTCTGTGGCGGGCCTTCGAAGCGGTGTCGGCGCGCTGCGTCGTCCTCATCGACGAGATCGACAAGGCCGACCCGGATCTTCCCAACAGCCTGCTGGGACCGCTGGGTTCACTGTCCTTCCCCACACCCTGGGACGAGGGGCAGTCCGTGACCGTACCGCCGCAGCGGGCACCGCTCGTCGTGATCACCAGCAATGACGAGCGGGAACTGCCCCGGCCGTTCCTGCGCCGCTGCATCGTCGTCGAGCTCGGCCCTCCCGACAGGGAACACCTGCTGAAGGTCGCCAGGTCCCACCTCAAAGACCGGTACGACGCCGTCCTGGCCGGCCTGGTCGCGGACCACGTCCTCAGCGTCCGCGAGAAGCTGGACGACAACACGGCCGGCCCCAGTACGGCCGAGTATCTCGACGCCCTCAAGGCCAGCCAGCAGCTGGGCGTCGCGCCCGGGACCGACGCGTGGGACACCTTGGAGGCCGTCACCCTGCGCAAGCGCCGCGGAGGTCCGGAGAACACGCGGTGAGTGCCGGAGAAGAGGTCTTCCTCGCCGACCTGTTCCACGCCGTGGCCGCGCTGCGGCCCGCGGACCGGGCGACCGTCGCGGCGATCGCGCGCGTACTCGGGCTCGGCCCCGGGGGTACGGACCCGGCGGTCCTTCCGGCCGCTCCGGGACGGACGGCCCGTCCGGGGGCGAACCCGGCGCCCGGATCAGCCGGGGCGCCCCCGTCCGCCGGACCCGGTCGGATGGTGCCCGCCGTCGCTGAAGGGCCGGGCGCCGGGGACACGGCCACGGACCCGCCACCGCCCGGGGGTGCCGAGGAGCGGCCGGGCCCGCGGCCCGAACCACGGGTGACCGAAACGAGTGTCCCGGCTCTGCCTCTCCCCGCAGCTTTCCGCGTTGTCCCCAGACCGGTCGACTTCTCGCTGACCCGTCTGCACGGCATTCGCGGTGACGACGAGGTGGGCGAAGGTGCGGGGCCCGAGGAGTCCGGCGAAGACGGTTCGCCGGAGCAGCGGTTACTCGTCCACGGTGCGCCGGTCCGCGGCGCTCTCCACGAACCGCCGTGGAAGAAGGACTGGGCGCGGGGCATCGTGTTCGCAGCCGTCGCCACGCGGGTACGCGGCCGCCGGCTGGACGAACGTGCGCTGGAGCGCGCGGCCGGGCGCCAGGAGGCGCTGCCCGCGGTGCCCTTCCGCCACCGGCCGAGCGCCCGGCGGGGGGCACAACTGCTCCTGGACCACGGGCCCGGTATGGCACCGTTCCGGGACGACCGCCTCTGGCTGCGGGAGCTGGTCCGGAGTGTCGCCGGCCGGGACAGGGTCGACACCCTGCGGTTCCGGTCCACGCCGCTGCGGGGGGTGGTGTCCGACGACCCACTGGCCGTCGAGGAGTACCGTCCCCCACCACCGGGCACCCCGGTCGTCCTCTTCTCGGATCTCGGCCGGTTGCGCCCGCCCTTCACCGGGCAGGCGCCGGCGCTCTCCGACGCGTGGGTCCGCTTCGTGGACCTCGTACACCGCGCAGGCTGCCGGGTCGTCTGCGTCACGCCGCACGACCCGGCTTCGCACTCGGCCGAGCTGCGAGACAAGGTGGCCTTCATTCCCCTCGACCGCCGCATCTCACTCCGTCATGCCCGCCAAGCCGTGGCGGACGTGCCGTACCGGCCGGAGGTGCCGTGACCGCCCCCTCGCCGCACCGGGGCACGGGCATGGCGGAGTACCTCGCACACCTCGCGGTGCACCGGCCCGATCTCGTCACCCTGGCCGAGAGCCTCTCGCTGGCCGCGGGGGTGGAGCGCTCCTTCCTGCGGCAGGCGAGGCTGCGCTTCCTGCCCCGCTCGACGGCGGGCCTGGAGGCCGAGCTGTGGTTCTCGCCGCTCGTCGAGGCGGCGGGCGAGCACACGCTCCTGCTGGACACCGAGGCGGGCGAGGTCCTGCGCCGCAGGCTCGCCGACCGCTCCGCCGAGCGCCTGTGGTCGGTGAGGGAGTTCACTCGCGAGATGCACCTGAGCACGCAGCCGATCACCCAGTGGTTCGAGGAGTTGCTCTGGAACGACGTGCGCCGGGACGGTGCGGCCGAGCGGGTCGACGAGCAGCTGCGCCGGTTGCTGCGCGCGGTCGCGGCGAACGGTGACGCGGCCGAGGACATCGGTCGCTGGGCCCTGCACTACATGACCCGGCTCCCGGAACGGGTCCGCGGTCATGACGAGGCCCGGCGGATCGAGGTCGCCTCGTCCAAGCGCCTGGGCCTCGTTCCGCCGCCCGACCCGCTCGGACGCGACGCCGCGACGACCGCTGCGGCCCGCGCCCCGCACGGCGGCGTGCAGGTGGGCGTGGTGGCCCACTCGGACGGACTGGTGCTCAGCCACCCACCGGACGACGACGCGCGTCGCACGGTGCGGGTGACCGGCGGAGGGTCTCCGGTACGTCTGGAGGTCTTCAGCCGGCTCGCCCGCCACCCGGCCCGGGTCCGCGTGGAGCTGGGCGACGAGGAGAGGATCCGGCTCCCTTTCACCGTCGTGCAACGGCTCAGCCGCCAGGGCGGGACCACGACTCTGCTTGCGGAACCCGGTGCGGCGGTGGAGACCGTGGTGGCCCGGGAGGCGTCGGACATCGTGGCCTCACTCGGTGAGGACGGCACGATCGCGCTCCACGGGGCGGAGGACACGGGAGTGCGCAGGCTGCCGGGCGGGTCGGCGCGGCGGCATTCCCTCACGATCGCGACGGACGGTGCGGCCCTGGCGTGGATCGAGGACGGACTGGTCCACCGGTACGAGTTGTCGTCGGGTGGGCCGCCCGCACCGGCTCCGAACGCCCCCGGGGAAGCGCTCCGCTGCGCCTTTCCCAGCTATGCGGACGCGCCCGTCGTCCAGGTGCAGGACACCGGCGACGGTCTTTCCGTCTGGTGGTCCTCCCCCATCCTCGCCGTCGACGTCCCCGGGGCCGGCGGAACGGTGGGCGCCCTGTGGGTGTCGAAGCAGGCGCATCGGATCGCGATGACCGACGGGGCCGGGGACCTGTATGTGCTCAGCGGTCGGCAGGTCCTCGCGGACAGCCGCATGCTCGCGAGCGACGTCACAGCGGTGACCGGCACGCCCAACGGTGGTCTGATCATCTGGGCGACCGCTGACGGCACGGTGCACACCTCGCGGGGCCGTGCTGTCGGCAGGGCTCCGTGGCAGGTCACCTCGCTGGCGGTGAGTGACGGTCGCATCGCGGCCGTCGGCGGGGACACACGCCTGCTCGTCTGGGAGTACGGCACACAAGCTCAGGTGGTGCGGCTCGGCTTCACCGCGGACCGGGTGTTCCCGTCCTCGGAGGGCGGGTGGATCGTGTCGGGGTCCGGCGGCCCGGTCGAGGTGCGCACCGAGGACGGCCGCCGGTACGCGATCACGCCCGACACCGAGGCACCGGTCGCAGGGGACTACGGCAGCGGCACACCGGCCTGGGCGAGGGGCTGTGTGGTGGCGGAGGTCGAGCACATGACCGAGGGGCCACGGTTCGTCACGTTCACCCAGCGGATGGCGCGGCTCGCGCGGGACGGCGTGTCCTGTATCGCCGTGGGGCCGGTCACTCCGTCGTTGGGCGAGGAGCGTTCGTACGGCACGCCGCCCAACGACGAGATCCCCCGAGCTTGGGGCGACATGGGTGGTTTCCTGTCCATGCTCGCAGCCGCGCGCCGGCACGGGGTCAGGGTGGTACTGAAGGTCGATCCCGGGCGCGTGTTCGACGGCCGTGCTCCGGAGCCTCACGAGACGGCCGGGCTCCTCGACTCGCTGAGCTGGTGGCTCGACCACGATGTCGACGGGATCCACCTCGTCGGTGTGACGGCGCCCGGTGTCCTGGCCGACGTACGGCACCTGGTCGACGGATACGGCGACCGGCTGCTGTTGGGCTCACCGGCGCCGTGGCTGCGCTCGGCGGAGCTGCTGGGGCGCCCCGGTGCGGGCGACGTTCGCGCGATCCTCACCTGGGTGGAACGCTCGCTTCGGCTCTGCGAGCCGGGGCAGGAGGGCGAGTTGTGGACACACATATGGCTTCCGCACTTCCGTGAGCCCTGGCGGCCGATCGTCGCCGTGCTCCTCCTCGCGCTGCCCGGCTGTGTACTGCTCTCCTTGTCGCTGTACCTGGACACCGCCGTGCGCCACGCGCTCGCCCTGCGCCGGGACCAACTGGCGCTCTCCCGGGGGACCTGCTCGTTCCCGGACACGCACGGGTCAGGCCTGCTCGCCGTACTCCGCCGCCACGGCGACGAGAGCGTGCTGTTCCTGCTGAACCCTGGTGGCGGCACGCGCACGTCGCGTTGGACGCCGGGGCGGCTCGGCGTGGAGGGGAGCGACCTCCTCGATCTCGTCACCGGTGTCGAGACACCCTGCACGGACGAGACTCCGGCGGTGTTCTCCCTCGAAGCGGGTGAGCCGCGGTGGTTCCGCCTGATACCACGTTCACACGCCTCCGCCGGTCCCGGGGAGTGACCGCATTGGCACGTCGTCCGAGGATTTTCATCAGCCACAGCTCCCCGCGGGATCCGGGGCCCGAATGCCGCTGCCGTGAGTATCTCGACGCGGCCGAGCGGCATGTGCGGGACCTCGGCGCCGACCCCGTCGTCGACAGGGACGTCCTCGCCGGGGGACAGGAGTGGAACGATCGCGTCTGGGCCGAACTGAAGCGCTGCCACGGCATGCTGATCCTGGTCTCCCCCCATGCCCTCGACTCCGACTACGTCATGGAGGAGGTCGTCGGCGCCGCCATGCTCGCGGCAGGGGACGAGAGCGGCTTCCTGATCGTGCCCGTCATGCTCCCCGGCGCACGACGCCGTGACCTGCCGAAGAGCAAGCTGCGCAAACGGAACCTCGGCCGGTACGACATGGTCGACTGGCCGGCCGAGCGCGGCCCGCGGTGCCCTCCGGAGGGAATCGGCAAGGCGCTGCGGCCGTTGGTCGACCGGTTGGGCGGGGTGCCGTACCCGCTGGTGACGGAGTTCGTGGCGTCCCGGATGCGCGAGCTGTCGGACTTGGTCATGGAGGAGACCGCCGAGCGGCTGGGCGTCACCACCTTCGCCTACGCGCCGAGCCACACCCGTCATCTCGTGGCGCAGGACCTGCTGAGCGAACGCCCGGTGGCGGGCCTCACCACGCCCTGCCGACTGCGGGACGCCATGGCGGCATTCGTCAGCTTCCTCGACCGGGAACGACGACAGGAACTCGTCGACGTGGTGATCCCCTTCGCGCGGGTGCCGGGGCGAGCCGCCGAGCAGCTGCGTGGTCTCGGCGCCACGGAGGGCACACGGTTGGCGCTGCTGCGGTCGCAGCACAAGGGCACGGCTGACATGTATCTCCGCCGGGCCAGTGAAGCGCCCGACCCCTGGAAGGTGCTCAAGCCGGTGCCGCGCCTGGACCAGGCGGCGTTCGTCGACGGGCTGATCGCCGATGTCCACGACTTCCTGGTGGAGGAGCTGCATTTCGGTGACCCCTGCGACCCCGGGACACTGCGTGAGCTGCTGGTCGCTCACGAAGCGCGCTCGGGCGGCCCGTTCACCATCCTCCTCCACCAGCCGCCCGAGCCCGGGCTGGTGCGGCGGCTGCTCGACACGTTCCCCCGTCTGCTGTTCGTCTTCGCCCACCAGCAGGTGGGGCAGGAGGGTGGTACGGCGGGCTCCATGTGCCTGCAGTCCCTCACCCCCGAGCAGGAGAGGGACATGCTCCACACGCACCGTACGCTCCGGTCCTGAGCCTCCTCGCGACCTTCGAGTCGATCAGGTCCGCGGGCGCAGCGGCTTGCGGTAGTGGATGCGGTCGTAGGGGCCGTCGACGCGCCGTTCGACGACCTCGTAGCCGTACCGCTCGTACATCCTCCGGTTCTCCCACATCTTGGCGTTGGTGAGGAGCCGGACCTCGGGCCTGCCGAGTTCCAGGGCACGGGCCTCGACGAAGGCGAGGAGGCGGCGGCCGAGGCCGGTGCCCTGGGCGTCGGGGTGGACGGCGATGTTGTCGAGGTAGAGGTGGTCGGTCTCGGTCCGCACGACCACGAGTCCTGCCACCGGGTCCCCGGCGACGAACACCCGGCCCGCGGCCACGTCCGCCGCGTGGTCCGCCTCCATCGGGGCCGGTACGAGACCGATCCGTTCGATGTAGTGGTGGTAGGCCGCGTCGGTCACGGCCTTGACGGCGGGCACGTCGGCGGGGGCCGCGGGTCGGATGTCGTCTGTCATGCCGCCACACTACGGCGGCGGTTGATCGTCTTCTTGATGAGTGGCCAGGCCAGCAGGAGCGCGACCACGGCGTAGACGGTCACCGAGAAGGGCGTGTTGACCAGTCCGGTGACGCTGCCGTCGCTGATCTGGAGCGCGCGGCGCAGCTGCTGTTCGGCGGCCGGGCCGAGGATGACGCCGATGACGGCGGGCAGCACCGGCAGGCCGTAGCGCCGCATGCCGAACCCGATCAGACCGATGAGCAGCAGGATCACCAGGTCGAGAGCCTCCCCGCCGACCGCGTAGGCGCCGACCGCCGCGAAGAAGAGGATGCCGGCGTAGAGGTAGGGGCGGGGAATCCTCAGCAGCTTGGCCCAGACCGGCGCGAGCGGCAGGTTCAGGGCGAGGAGCAGCACCATGCCGACGAAGAGGGAGGCGATCAGGCCCCACACCAGGTCGGCTTCGCGTTCGAAGAGGAGCGGGCCGGGCTGGATGCCGTACTGCTGGAAGGCGGCGAGCATCACGGCGGCGACGGC
This sequence comes from Streptomyces sp. STAM6, assembly GCF_054963715.1. NCBI lineage: Bacteria > Bacillati > Actinomycetota > Actinomycetes > Kitasatosporales > Streptomycetaceae > Streptomyces > Streptomyces sp. STAM6. Next base: position 20,952 of record NZ_JBUEFZ010000055.1, read on the forward strand.
AGTCGTGGGCAGGCCCAGCGTGAGCATGGCGACGAGGGTGCCGGCCGCGGAGGCGGACGCGGCGGACTCGGGCCCGGCGACACCCTCGATGGCGCCGCGCCCGAACTCCTCCTTGTGCTTGGAGAGCCGCTTCTCCGTGACGTACGACAGGAAGGTCGGGATCTCGGCGCCGCCGGCCGGGACGGCGCCGAACGGGAAGCCGATGACCGGGCCGCGCAGCCAGGGCTTCCAGGTGCGCCTGACGTCTTCCCGGCCGAGCCAGGGGCGGCCGACCGGGATGGCGTCCCCGCCGGTGCGCCGCAGGTGGGCGGCGACCCACAGGGCCTCGCCGATGGCGAAGAGGCCGACCGCGACGATGACGACGTCGATGCCGTCGGCGAGCTGGAGGGAGCCGAACGTGAGCCGCTGCTGGCCGGTCATCTGGTCGAGGCCGACGAGGCCGAGGGTGAGGCCGACGAGCAGGGAGGCGAGGCCGCGGATGCGGGAGGAGCCGAGGACCGAGGTCACGGCGATGAAGGCGAGCACCATGATGGCGAAGTAGTCGGGTGCGCCGATGCCCACGGCCAGTTCGGCGACGGTCGGGGCGAGGGCGACCAGCAGGATCGTGCCGATCATGCCGCCGGCGAAGTGGCCGCCTGCCGCGGCGGCGAGTGCCTGGGCGCCGCGACCGGTCTTGGCCATGGGGTTGCCTTCGATGGCGGCGACGACGGCGGCGCTCTCGCCGGGGGTGTTGAGGAGGATGGAGGTGGTGGAGCCGCCGAACATCGCTCCGTAGTAGATGCCGGCGAACATGATGAACGCGCCGGTCGGCTCCAGCCCGTAGGTGACGGGCAGCAGCAGCGCGACGGCCATGGCGGGTCCGATGCCGGGCAGGACGCCGATGGCGGTGCCGAGCAGGACACCTATGGCGGCCCAGAGGAGGTTCACGGGGGTGAGGGCGGTGCCGAAGCCGTCGAGGAGGGAGTTGAAGGAATCCATCAGAGCACTCCCATCAGCGGGCCGCCGGGCAGCGGTACGCCGAGCAGGTTGTCGAAGACGAAGAAGGTGACGAGGGAGAGGGCCGCGGCGATGAGCGGGTCGCGGTCGGCGCGGCGGCTGCCGAGTGCGTAGGCGGAGCCCCAGAAGAGCAGGGCGCCGGAGATGGGGAAGCCGAGCGGGCCGATGAGGACGGCGTTGCCGAGGAAGACGCCGGCGAGGAGCAGGACGGTGCGCCAGTCGCTGGGTTCGGACAGGTCGATGTCCTCGCCGGTCTCGGCCTCGCCGCGGCCGCCGCGCAGGACGTCGACGGTGAGGAGGACGGCGACGACGAGCAGGGCGCCGCCGACGACCAGGGGGACGGTGGTGGGGCCGACGGGTCCGCGCTGGGCGATGTCGACGTCCATGGTGAGGGCGTCGGTGAGGACGAGGACGCCGATGACGAGGAGGAGGAGCCCGACGCCGAGTTCGGAGTGCTCGCGCAGCCAGGAGCGGGGGCCGGCCGGCCGCGGGTCCGGGCTTGTCCGTGTGCTCACAGTCCCAGCTCCTTCAGGACGGAGTCGACGCGCCGGTTCTGCTCGTCGAGGAAGGTGCCGAAGGCGTCGCCGGTGAGGAAGGCGTCGCTCCAGCCGTTCTTCTTCAGGGATTCCTGCCACTGCGGTGAGTCGTGCAGCTCGCGGACGAGGCCGATGAGCTTGTCGCGTTCGGCGGCGGAGAGACCGGGTGGGGCGACGATGCCGCGCCAGTTGGTGAACTCGGTGTCGAGACCCGCCTCGCGGAGGGTCGGCGCGTCGAGACCGGGGACGCGCTCCGGTCCGGTGACGGCGAGGAGCCGCAGTTCACCGGCCTTGATCTGGTCGAGGTACTCGCCGACGCCGGAGACGCCGAAGGCGACCTTGTTGCCGAGGATCGAGGCGAGGAGCTCGCCTCCGCCGTCGAAGGGGACGTAGTTGACCGTCCTGGGGGCGATCCCGGCGGCCTGGGCCATCAGCATGGGAGCGAGGTGGTCGGGCCCGCCGGGGGACGATCCGCCGCCGACGGGCAGCTTGGCGGGGTTCTTCTTCCAGGCCGCGAGGAGGTCCTGGATGGTCTTGTACGGGGAGTCCCTGGCGACGACCACGATGTCCTGCTCCTCGGTGAGCCGGGCGATCGGGGTGGTGTCGGAGAGGGTCTTGGGGGATTTGTTGGTGTGTACGGCTCCGACGACGCCGAGGCCCATGGACATGGCGAGCCTGCCGTTGCCGCGTTCGCCGGCGAGCCGGGTCAGGCCGACGGTGCCGCCGGCGCCGGGCAGGTTGAAGACCTCGATGTTGTGGGTGAGGCCGGCGTCCTCGGCGTTCTTGGCGGCGGTGCGCGCGGTGATGTCGTAGCCGCCGCCGGGCGTGTTGGGGACCATGAGACGCAGGCCGGGGATCCGCGTGCCGGTGCCGGTGCCAGTGCCCTGCTGGAGCAGTGGCGGGCCCAGGAGCACCAGCAGCGCCGCCCCGAGCAGGGCGAGGGGAGTGCGCAGTCGCAACGGTGGTGCCTTTCGGGAGGAGGGGAGCTGTGAGGTGGCCCACATGTTGCCCGCGCGTTAAGAAGCTGTCTCCCTTCCGCAATCAACGGACGTTGTGGTCGTTCTGGTCGCGACCTAGCGTGGCGCCGTGACGAAGGTGCTGGTGGTGGACGACGACTTCATGGTCGCCAAGCTGCACAGCCGCTATGTGTCCGACGTGGACGGTTTCACGGTCGTCGGAGTGGCGCACAGCGGCGCCGAGGCGCTGCGCGCGGCCGAGCGGCTGCGTCCCGATCTGGTTCTGCTCGACATCTACCTGCCCGACATGGACGGGATCGGTGTGCTGCGCGGCCTGCGGGCGGCAGAGGAGCGAGACGGGCGGCGGGGCTGCGCGGACGTCCTGTTCATCACGGCGGCCCGGGACGCGGGCACGGTCCGCGCGGCGCTGCGCGCCGGCGCCCTGCACTACCTGATCAAACCGTTCAGCCGGACCGCGCTGCGGGAGCAGCTGCTGCACGTCGCGTCGCTGCGGGCCCGCCTCGACGACCTCGACGAGGCCCGCCAGGAGGACGTCGACCAGATCTTCGGCACCCGTCCCCCGGGCTCCCGGGAACTGCCGAAGGGCCTGGCGCCGCACACGGCGGAGCTGGTGGAGCGCATCCTGCGCGACCACCCGGCGGGCCTGTCGGCCACGGAGTGCGCGGAGGCGGGCTCCCTGTCGCGGGTGAGCGCCCGCCGCTACCTGGAGTACTTCGCGGAGACCGGCCGCGCGGAGGTGACCCTGCGCTACGGCGGCACGGGCCGCCCGGAGCGGCGCTACCGCCGTGTCGGGCCGGGTTCCTGAGGGTTCCGCGGACGCCTGCGGGCCGGACGTCCGGGCTGTTGCGGGAAAGCGCCGTCGTCGGCGCAACGGAGGCCGACGCCCCGCCGGCAGCGGGCGGCCGGGTGCGCGAGGAGCGGCTGTCTGAGCCGCCTCTTAGCGTCACCTTAAGCGGAGCATAAAGATCGCCACGGGCCGCTCCCGGCGGCCGATTCCGCGGTTTCGAGGGGCTAGTTTGCTGATCACCGGCCTGGTTTCCGGACCGTCGGCGCCGTAGCTCTCGGGGGGCCGCGCCGCCCGTCCGGGCCGGGGCCGGGCACACCCGGGCCGTCCCCCGGGTGTCCCCCCACCGTGTGTCCTCGTCGAAGGAGAACGTCGTCATGACCCCTCGCAACCGTTCGGGAGCAGCCGTCGCCGTCCTGGGTGTCGCGCCGCTGGTGCTGGCCGGCCTGGCCGCGGCTCCCGCCGCCGCGCACGGGACGATGACGGACCCGGTCAGCCGGGTGTCCGCGTGTTATGCCGAGGGGCCGGAGAGCCCGGACTCGGCGGCCTGCAAGGCGGCCCTCGCGGCGAGCGGGCCGCAGGCGTTCTACGACTGGAACGAGGTCAACATCGCCAACGCGGCCGGCAACCACAAGGCGCTGATACCCGACGGCAAGCTGTGCAGCGCCAACCGTGACAAGTACAAGGGGCTCGACCTGCCGCGCGGCGACTGGCCGTCCTCGAAGATGGCCGCCGGCAAGCGCACCTTCCAGTACAAGGCGACCGCCCCGCACAAGGGTTCCTTCGAGCTGTACATCACGAAGGACGGCTACGACCCGTCGAAGCCGCTGAAGTGGTCGGATCTCGAGGCCAAGCCGTTCGCGAAGGTCACCAACCCGTCGCTGCAGGGCGGTGCTTACGTCTTCGACGGGGTCGTCCCCGCGAAGTCGGGCCGTCACCTGATCTACTCGATCTGGCAGCGCTCCGACTCCCCCGAGGCCTTCTACACCTGCTCCGACGTGGTCTTCGGCAAGGACAACGGGACGGCGGGCGGCGGTGCCCCCGCCCCGGTCGCCTCGGCGCCGTCGGAACAGCAGATCCAGGACGGTGCGGACAAGTCGACCGTCGACCACGGCGGTCACGGCGGTGACGACCACGGGGCGGAGCCTGCCGCTCCGGCCGCCCCGGAGAAGGAAGGCGGCACCGGGGAAGGCGGCGCCAAGGAGGGTGGCAACGCCCCGGAGGCGGCCGGGGCCGGTGCGCCGGTGCCTGCCGTCAAGGCGGCGGACGCCGCCGAGGGGACCGGAGCGGGGACGGCGAAGGAGAACCTCGCCGAGACCGGCGGTTCCAGCACCACGCCGTACGTCGCGGCCGGCGGTGCCGCCGTACTGGCGCTGGGTGCCGCGGTGCTGTTCGGCACCGCGCGCCGCAGGTCCGCCGCGGCCGGGCGGCACGGCCGCTGACCGGTGTGAACGAGTGGGGCCCGTCCGGTGACGGACGGGCCCCGTCGTTCGTGCGGGCCGGTCAGCCCAGCACGGACGCGCAGGTCGTCGGGGTGGCCTTCGCGGGGTCGAGGGCGTTGGTCACCTCGTGGTAGGCGATGCGGTCGAGGATGCCGATCGCGACGTGCTCGGAGAAGTCGAGCGCGCATTTGTTCTGGATGAGGACGTTGGTGACGTTCGGCCCGGAGAGGTATCCGGAGGTGTACGGCGTGACGACCTGGTCGTACTTGGTGACGATGACGGTGTACTTCACGCCGGGGACGGTGTCGCCGCCCTCGTTGAGTTTCTGCATGAAGGGCGAGCCTGCCATCTGGTCGGCGAGGCCCGGGGTCTTCTCGCTGAGCAGGTCGGCGGCGCCGGGGAAGTACGGCAGGAGTCCGGTGAGCCCGCTCAGGGTGGTGCCGTGGTTGTCGGGGGCGATGCCGATGAGCGCGTTGACCTTCTCGGCGCCGCCGAGGAACTTCAGGTAGTAGCGGGGCATCATGCCGCCCTGCGAGTGGCCGACGAGGTCGACCTCGGCGGCGCCGGTGGCGGCGAGCACCTTGTCGACGTAGGCGTCGAGTTGCTCGGCCGACTTGTCGACGGGGCCGAGGCCGTGGAAGAACGGCACGTTCGGCAGTTGGCCGTAGTCGAGGGAGAAGACGCAGTAGCCGCGGCGGACCAGATGGGGGGCGAGGGCGAGCCAGTTGTCGACGGAGTTGCCGAGTGTGCCGTGGACGAGGACGACGGGGCGCGGGTGTGCCGCCGACGGCTTGCAGGAGTAGTTGTTCCAGCCGCTGCTGGGGCCCGAGGTGGCCTGGGCCGTGGAGGCGGGGGTGAGGGTGGCGGCAACAGCCAGGAGCAGTACGGCCGACGCTCTGAGCGCACGCCGCACGCGTGGGGGCAGCATCGAGTGGTCTCCTTGCGGCTCAAAGGAATGGGGCGATGGCGGTACGCCCCCGCGGCCCGGACCACGAGTGGGGTACGCGGCTGGGGAAGCCGCGTCCAGCCAAGTTACGCACGAGTAGAGGTAAGAGGGAAGTTACGTGTCGGTAAAAAACTGAGGATCAACCACGCCGTACAGAAAGATCTTCGGCCGGAGGGCGCGGTGGCGACGGCCTGGGGAATCCGCCCGTCCGCGGCGTCCCGCCCGGGGGGCCGGAGGGGGCTTCACCCCTGGCACGCTCGCGGCGTTGTCGGTCGTCGGCGCAGCCCGCTGCGCTCTCTCCCCCTGCGCCTGGCGGCGCGGGAGGTACCCCCACCCTCCGCCTCGCGATCGCACGCACCGGACGCCCCCGGCCCCGCCCTCCGGGCGAACGACGCTACTTTCGAAACACGCCCTA